>NZ_MRCP01000004.1:0-508034 GCF_002303975.1 Pseudomonas sp. ACN5
GACCATAGAGCATTGGAACCACCTGATCCCATCCCGAACTCAGCAGTGAAACGATGCATCGCCGATGGTAGTGTGGGGTTTCCCCATGTGAGAGTAGGTCATCGTCAAGATTAAATTCCGAAACCCCAATTGCGAAAGCAGTTGGGGTTTTGTTTGTCCTTGAAAAAAGCATCCTGAGACTGGTGCGGAAGTTGACCGTCAACCACGTTAGAGTAGGTCCATGGTGGCCATGGAATCAGCCATGCGGTAGCCCATCGCTTTGTAACCCGCCTGGCGCTTATCCCACATTCTCAGCAGCGCGACATTTCCCCCGTCAACGAAGTCAATCACTCGCACGTCGGCCTTATCGGCATGCGATCGATGCAACCGCCCCGCATATTGCTGAAGGATTCCCTTCCATGAGATGGGCATTGCCAGTACCAGTGTGTCCAGCGGCGGGTGATCGAAACCTTCACCTACTAGTTTTCCTGTTGCCAACAGCACCCGTGGAGCATCAGGGGGAAGGGACTCAAATTTTTCTACCCTCGCTGTACGCCAACTCAATCTCCGAAACGATTTTGGCTGTCCGCTCAGAGTTGTCGGCTAGATGCCGAAAAACGTCCTGAATCCCAAAGCCGTCGGGGACCACTATTGGTTTTGACAGCAATCGAGGCACGACAGATAGGTCATGGGGCGCACTCGCTGGTCGAGCAGCAGAATGTCGGATCGGTCCGCACTGCATGAAAATAATGGGCTGCTGCCCATCTCGGCGCACTGGGGTTGCGGTGAGTCCCAGTACGTACCGCGCGGTCGCGCTCCTCAGTAGTCCCTCGAATGACACGGTTGATAGGTGATGACACTCATCAACGATGATCTGGCCGTAGTTTTTTACCTGATCGCAGATCTCGCCTTTTCGCGATAGCGACTGCATTACGGCAATGTCGATGATGCCGGTAAGCTTCGCTTCCCCCCCCAAGGGTACCAACGACACCATTCTCGACTCCCAGGAGCGCCTGCAAGCGCTCTTGCCACTGCCTTAACAGTTCCGTCCGATGCACAAGCACCAACGTGTTAATGCCACGAGCGGCAATCAACGCAGCAGCACTCACCGTTTTACCGAAAGCTGTCGGTGCGCAGAGGATGCCGGTGTCATGACTTAGCATTGCGCTGACAGCAGCCTCTTGGTCAGAACGCAGGGTCCCGAGAAAACTCACGTCGATGGGGTCGCCCACGAAGCGGTCGTCTTTAAAAATAGGGGTAACCCCGTTTTCCTCTAAAAGCTCCAGCGCAGCATCCAAACAGCCACGCGGTAACGCAATATGTTTGGGGGAGTTCTGGGCACAGCCGATAATCCTTGGCTTGTTCCACACTGACATGCGCATGGCCTGAGCTTTGTAGAACTCAGGATTTTGAAAAGCAGCGAGCCGGACAAGCTGGTTTGCCAATGGCTGTGGCAATTCCGACTTTTCAAAGTAAATTAAGTTGGCCAGCGTGATGTTGACAGCAGCAGGTAGCGGGCATGTCAATTTGCGTGATCTCGATTCACGATCTTTCCAGGGTTCTGCATCACCTTCGTCATCGACGTAGGCGACCCCTAGAGGGTCTCGATTACCCATCGCCTGGACAATAACGGGCTGGATATCTTCTGGACTCATGCGCTGAATCGATGCCAGGAAGGCCCATTGATCAGGATGAGGCTCAAGCGTGTCGTCTACAAAAACGCTGTTGTTTTGGGCCCTGGCCCGCTTTTGCAAAGGGAGCGCGATGAGATTTCCAAAGCCGCCTTTGGGCATATAGTCCTGGTTTGGAAACAGTCGATCATAGGAGCTGAGCGCCAACTGGCGGGTGCGCTCACAGGCATGACTGATGATTGCGGCACCGGGACGTTCAGCCCATGGCATGACTGCACAAAAGCTTTGAGTCATCACGCCATTCGGCCTCATCGAAGTCGACAGCCAAAAAATAACAGGTGTCATCAGGAAGCATGGGGTAGATACCAATAACCACTTCACCTGCTAGATGGCGATAGATCACCTCATCGATCAGTGGAAGAAACTGACGGTTGCCGCAGTCGCCACATTTGATTCGGGGGTTCTCACAAACGTCAGGCCTCCATTCGTTTGCGCAAGCGGGTGCGTATCCTGATTTGCCTGCCTTGCTTTCCCAGCGGATGGGGTAAACGTCCGTTCTGCCACGAAACAAGCTTCGGAATAGGGCAAGCTTTCCTTCAGTATCGAGTTGCTGTGATTGCTCTGTTTGGACAATCGCAATCTTGACCGGCTCAGCAGGCGGGCGCCAATCGATGCCATGAGCATCCAGCAAGGCAACCAATCTTGCATTCTCAGCCCTTAGCTGCGCCGCCAGACTAGTGTCTATCACCGCCTTCAGCCTCTGCGTCTCAGGTGAAGCCTGTAGCCTCGAGCTCCAACCCTCAGTCCATCAGTAAAACATAGAGGTTATCAAACAACAGGGGTCCCCCCTGCCTTCATTCATTGAATATCTTTCAGATAATCCTTGAGCGCAACGAGCGGCGCATCTAGCTGCCTCATCGCCTGAATCCCGGCAAACTCACCCGCCAACCTCCGCAACTCCCGCCCCAACGGCCTATCCACACCCCCAACAGCCTCCAACGCCAACCCCACACACTCACCCACCTTCACCTGAATCCCCTCAACATCCCCCCGCCGCACCAGCAACTCAAACACATCCCGCTGGTAATCCCCCATCACCAGATCATCCCGCAAAATCGGGCTTTGACCTTCCGATTCATAAGCCAGTTTGAGGGAGAAGAGGGCGACGGTTTCCAGGTGCAATTCCATGGGGGAATCCTTGTGAAATGTTCTTCCGGCGAGGAGGGCAGAAGAGAGGCAAGATCAAAAGATCTCAGCCTTCGGCAGCTCCTACAGGTTGGTGCGTTGTTCGCGGGGTGTCAGGGGTGGCTTTTCTTTGGGCGAAAAAAAAGGCCTTGCTAAGCAAGACCTTTCTTAATTTTGGTGCCCCGAGGGAGACTCGAACTCCCACTCCTTTCGAAAACGGATTTTGAATCCGCCGCGTCTACCAATTCCGCCATCAGGGCTCAATGGCGGCGAAGTATAGAGATGAGATAACCGCTGGTCAATCAGGTACATGGAGAATTTTTGATAATTCCGCTAGACTTCCCGGCCCTGCTAGACGAACCCCATCATGCGCGTTGCTGACTTTACTTTCGAGCTCCCTGATTCGCTGATTGCCCGCCATCCTTTGGCCGAGCGTCGCAATAGTCGTCTGTTGACCCTGGATGGGGTCAGCGGCGCCCTGGCACACCGTCAATTCACTGATTTGCTGGAGCATTTGCGCCCTGGCGATTTGATGGTGTTCAACAATACCCGGGTGATTCCGGCGCGGCTGTTTGGCCAGAAGGCTTCCGGCGGCAAGCTGGAAATCCTGGTGGAGCGGGTGCTCGACAGTCATCGCGTGCTGGCCCATGTGCGTTCCAGCAAGTCGCCCAAGCCTGGGTCAAAGATTTTCATCGACGGCGGTGGCGAGGCCGAGATGCTGGCGCGGCACGATGCGTTGTTCGAGCTGGGGTTCACTGAGGAGGTGTTGCCGCTGCTCGACCGTGTCGGGCACATGCCGTTGCCTCCTTATATTGACCGCCCGGATGAAGGCGCCGACCGCGAGCGTTACCAGACCGTCTACGCCGAGCGTTTGGGCGCGGTGGCGGCGCCGACGGCGGGGCTGCATTTTGATCAGGTGCTGATGGAGGCGATTGCCGCCAAGGGCGTCGAGACGGCGTTCGTGACCTTGCACGTTGGCGCGGGTACGTTCCAGCCGGTGCGGGTCGAGAAGATCGAAGACCACAACATGCACAGCGAATGGCTGGAAGTCGGCCAGGACGTGGTGGATGCCGTTGCCGCCTGCCGCGCGCGCGGTGGTCGTGTGGTGGCCGTGGGGACCACCAGCGTGCGCTCGCTGGAAAGTGCGGCGCGCGATGGCGTGCTCAAGCCGTTCAGCGGCGATACAGACATTTTCATTTACCCTGGCCGGCCGTTTCATGTGGTCGATGCCCTGGTCACCAATTTCCATTTGCCCGAATCCACGCTGTTGATGCTGGTTTCGGCGTTTGCCGGTTATCCGGAAACCATGGCTGCCTACAAAGCCGCGGTCGACAACGGTTACCGCTTTTTCAGCTACGGTGATGCGATGTTCATCACCCGTAATCCCGCTCCAAGCGGCCCAGAGGAAACAGTATGAGTCGCACCTGTCGTATGTCTTTCGAGCTGCTGGCCACTGATGGCAAGGCTCGTCGCGGTCGTTTGACCTTCCCGCGCGGTACCGTCGAGACCCCGGCCTTCATGCCGGTGGGCACCTACGGCACGGTCAAGGGCATGCTGCCACGGGATATCGAGGCGACTGGCGCTGAAATCATTCTGGGCAACACCTTCCACCTGTGGCTGCGCCCGGGCATGGAAGTGATCAAGAAGCACGGCGATCTGCACGATTTCATGCAGTGGAAAGGCCCGATTCTGACCGACTCCGGCGGTTTCCAGGTGTTCAGCCTGGGCGCCATGCGCAAGATCAAGGAGGAGGGCGTGACCTTCGCCTCGCCGGTCGACGGCGCCAAGGTGTTCATGGGCCCGGAAGAGTCGATGCAGGTTCAGCGTGACCTGGGCTCCGACATTGTGATGATTTTCGACGAATGCACGCCGTACCCAGCGGATGAAGACGTCGCGCGTATTTCCATGGAATTGTCCCTGCGTTGGGCCAAGCGTTCGAAAGAAGCCCATGGCGACAACACCGCGGCGCTGTTCGGTATCGTTCAGGGCGGCATGCACCAGGACCTGCGCATGCGCTCCCTGGAAGGCCTGGACAAGATCGGCTTCGACGGCCTGGCCATCGGCGGCCTGTCGGTGGGCGAGCCCAAGCATGAGATGATCAAGGTGCTGGATTACCTGCCGGGCATGATGCCGGCTGACAAACCTCGTTACCTTATGGGCGTTGGCAAACCGGAAGACTTGGTTGAGGGTGTGCGCCGCGGTGTGGACATGTTCGATTGCGTGATGCCAACCCGTAATGCCCGCAATGGGCATCTGTTCATCGATACCGGCGTGCTGAAGATCCGAAACGCGTTCCATCGCCATGATGATTCGCCGCTCGATCCGACCTGCGATTGCTATACCTGCCAGAACTTCTCCCGCGCTTATCTGCATCACCTGGACAAGTGCGGCGAAATGCTGGGAAGCATGCTCAATACCATCCATAACTTGCGTCATTATCAAGTGCTTATGGCTGGTTTGCGCGAGGCTATTCAACAGGGTACATTGGCCGCCTTTGTCGATGCCTTCTACGCCAAACGCGGGTTACCTGTTCCGCCTTTGGACTGAGTTTCCTGACCCCAAGATTCAACATTTGCAACTGGAGTGCTAAATGAGCTTTTTTATCTCTAATGCCATGGCAGACGCTGCAGCCCCTGCGGCAGCCCCTATGGGCGGCGGTTTCGAGTGGATTTTCCTGGTCGGCTTCCTGGTCATCTTCTACCTGATGATCTGGCGTCCACAGGCCAAGCGCGCCAAAGAGCAGAAAAACCTGCTGAGCAGCCTGCAGAAAGGTGACGAAGTTGTGACCACCGGCGGCATCGCCGGCAAGATCACTAAAGTGGCCGACGATTTCGTCGTTCTGGAAGTTTCCGACACCGTCGAAATGAAATTCCAGAAAGGCGCCATCGCCGCGACGCTGCCAAAAGGCACGCTCAAAGCGATCTAAGTTTCAACTTCATTTTCAATCGACGGGGCGCGCAAGGCGCCCCGCGTCATAAACGGGCGGCGTGATGCTGAACAAATATCCTCTGTGGAAATACATTCTGATCCTGGCGGTGCTGGCGGTCGGTCTGATTTATTCCGCTCCCAATCTTTATCCTGATGACCCGGCCATTCAGGTCAGCGGTGCAAGCACTGCACTGCAGGTCAATCAGGCTGATCTGGATCGCGTGAGCGCTGCGCTCAAGGAATCCGGGATCAACGTCAAGGCTGCCACGCTGGCAGAGGGCGGCAAGGGTGGTCTGATTCGCCTGACCAAGGCTGAAGACCAGTTGCCGGCCAAGGACGTTGTACGCAAGGCGTTGGGTGATGACTACGTCGTTGCATTGAACCTGGCGCAAACCACCCCGCAATGGCTGCGCAACCTCGCTGCGCACCCGATGAAGCTGGGTCTGGACTTGTCCGGTGGTGTGCACTTCCTGCTGGAAGTGGACATGGACAAAGCCCTCGATGCACGCCTGAAAGTCTACGAAGGCGACGTCAAGAGCCTGCTGCGTAAAGAAAAGCTGCGCTATCGCAGCCTGCCGCAACTCAATGGTGCCATCCAGCTGGGCTTCGCTGATGAAGACAGCCGTGAACAGGCCCGTGTGCTGATCCGCAAGAACTTCAACGATTTCGACATTGTTCCGGCCGACCTCAATGGTCAACCGGTGCTGCGTCTGGCGATGACCCCGGCCAAGCTGGCGGAAATCCGCGAATACTCCATCAAGCAGAACTTGACCACGGTACGTAACCGCGTCAATGAGCTGGGTGTTGCCGAACCGATCGTCCAGCGCCAGGGCGCCAACCGCATCGTGGTTGAGCTGCCGGGCGTGCAGGACACCGCCGAAGCCAAGCGTATCCTCGGCAAGACGGCCAACCTCGAGTTCCGTCTGGCGGCAGAGCCTGGTGCTTCGAAAGCCACTTCCGAATCCTTCGAGTTCCGTGAAGGTGGCCGTCCTCCAGCGCTGATCGAACGCGGCCTGATCATCACCGGTGACCAGGTGACTGACGCCAAGGCCGGCTTCGACGAGCACGGCAGGCCAGAAGTGAATATCCGTCTGGATGGCCACGGCGGCGAGCTGATGAACCGTGCGACCCGTTCGAACGTCGGTCGCAGCATGGCGGTGATCTTCATCGAGCAGCGTCCGGTTACCACGTATACCAAGCAAGTGGTCAACGGCGTCGAAAAAGACGTTCCGGTTCAGAGCTTCAAGGAAGAGAAGAAGATCATCAGCCTGGCGACCATCCAGTCGCCGCTGGGTGCCCAGTTCCGTATTACCGGCCTGAACGGCCAGGGCGAGTCGTCCGAGCTGGCGCTGCTGCTGCGTGCCGGTGGTCTGGCTGCACCGATGTACTTCGCTGAAGAACGCACCATTGGTCCAAGCCTGGGTGCCGACAACATCACCAAGGGTATCGATGCGTCGCTGTGGGGCATGCTGTTCGTCTCGCTGTTCATCATGGCCATCTACCGCTTCTTCGGCCTCATCGCCACCGTTGCTCTGGCGGTGAACATGGTGATGCTGCTGGCGCTGATGTCGCTGCTGGGTGCAACGCTGACCCTGCCGGGCATCGCCGGTATCGTATTGACCATGGGTATGGCGGTCGACGCCAACGTGCTGATCTTCTCGCGGATCCGTGAAGAGATCGCTGCCGGTATGACCGTGCAGCGTGCAATCAACGAAGGCTTCGGCCGGGCATTCACCGCGATTCTCGACGCCAACCTGACCACCTTGCTGGTCGGCGGCATCCTCTTTGCCATGGGCACCGGCCCGGTCAAGGGCTTCGCAGTGACCATGTCCCTCGGGATCTTTACCTCGATGTTCACGGCCATCATGGTGACCCGCGCGATGGTCAACCTGATCTTCGGCGGTCGTGACTTCAAGAAGTTGTGGATTTAAGGGGCTGCCATGTTACGTACAATCAACTTCATGGGCGTTCGCAACTTCGCGTTCGGCGTCACATTGTTCCTTACTGCGCTGGCCTTGTTCAGCGTCGCCACCAAGGGCATGAACTGGGGTCTGGACTTCACCGGCGGTACGCTCATCGAGCTGACCTACGAGCGTCCGGCCGATGTCACCAAGGTGCGTGAGCAGCTGGCGACCGCGGGTTATCAAGAAGCCATCGTGCAGAACTTCGGTGCAACCACCGACCTGCTGGTGCGCATGCCGGGCGAAGACCCGCAACTGGGTCACCAGGTGGCCGAGGCCTTGCAGAAGGTCGGCGGCGAGAACCCGGCGTCGGTCAAGCGCGTCGAGTTCGTCGGCCCGCAGGTGGGTGAAGAGCTGCGCGACCAGGGCGGCCTCGGCATGCTGATGGCGCTGGGCGGCATCCTCATCTACCTGGCGTTCCGCTTTCAGTGGAAGTTTGCGGTCGGTGCGATCGTGTCCCTGATCCACGACGTGATCGTGACCATCGGTATCCTGTCGTTCTTCCAGATCACCTTCGACCTGACGGTGCTGGCGGCGGTACTGGCGATCATCGGTTACTCGCTCAACGACACCATCGTGGTATTCGACCGGGTTCGTGAGAACTTCCGTGTACTGCGCAAGGCCAGCCTGATCGAGAACATCAACATCTCGACCACGCAAACCCTGCTGCGGACCATGGCGACGTCGATCTCCACCTTGCTGGCGATCGCGGCCCTGCTGTTCTTCGGCGGCGACAACCTGTTCGGTTTCTCCATCGCCCTGTTCATCGGTGTTCTGGCGGGTACCTACTCGTCGATCTACATCGCGAACGTGGTGCTGATCTGGCTGAACCTGAGCACGGAAGACCTGATTCCTCCTGCCAATACCGAGAAGGAAGTCGACGACCGTCCTTGAAGGATAATTCTTCTGGCGGTGTAGTCCAAAAAAGGCGCGAGTTGAACTCGCGCCTTTTTTTGTGCTCCAAGGCTGGGAGAAGCGCGGACATGTTCCGCATGTGATGGTCCAGGAGGTTCATGTGAACAAGTCGATGCTGGTTGGTGCTGTACTGGGTGCTGTCGGTGTGACTGCCGGGGGCGCTGTGGCCACCTACAGCCTGGTTAAAAGCGGTCCTGAGTTCGCACAAGTACTCGCCGTTGAGCCGGTCAAGACACAAATCAAGACTCCACGTGAAGTGTGCAAGGATGTAACTGTCACCCGGCAGGCGCCGGTGAAAGATCAACATCAGATCGCCGGTACGGTGGTCGGTGCATTGGCAGGTGGTTTGCTGGGTAACCAGGTTGGTGGCGGCACCGGCAAGAAGATCGCCACGGTCGCGGGTGCTGTCGGTGGTGGTTATGCCGGCAACAAGGTGCAGGAAGGCATGCAGGAGCGTGATACCTACACCACGACCCAGACCCGCTGCAACACGGTCAACGACATCAGTGACAAGGTTGTAGGTTACGACGTGCGGTATTCGCTGGACGGCAAGGAAGGCAAGGTGCGCATGGATCGTGATCCAGGCAACCAGATTCCGGTGGATAAGGAAGGCAAGTTGATCCTGTCGGAGAATCAGCAGGGTCAGTGATCTGCTGAAGCTGGATAAAAAAGAAGCACCCTGCGGGGTGCTTTTTTTGTGCCCGGGATTTATGCGCCACCACTAATCCCCTGTGGGAGCGGGCTTGCTCGCGAATGCGGTCTAACATCAAACATTGGTGCTGGCTGACCCACCGCTTTCGCGAGCAAGCCCGCTCCCACATTGGGTTTGTGGTGTGTTGGGGATCGAATTCCAGGCATAAAAAAGCACCCCGAAGGGTGCTTTTTTCTGTCGCGGGAAGCTTAGCGCTTCAGCGAGGCCGGCAGGTGCGGCTGGATCGCCGTCAAAACCGCCTTGAAGCATTTGGTGTTGCCGGCAACGACGTGGCCTTTCTCGAGGAAGTCGTGACCGCCGGTGAAGTCGCTCACCAGGCCGCCTGCTTCCTGGATCAGCAGGGCGCCAGCGGCCATGTCCCACTCGGACAGGCCCGACTCCCAGAAGGCGTCGAAACGGCCGGCAGCCACGTAGGCCAGGTCCAGGCTCGCGGAACCGGCGCGGCGGATGCCGGCAGTCTGGCCAACCAGGGCGCGGAACATGCCCAGGTAGTTGTCGAGGTTGTCCATCTGCTCGTCACGGAACGGGAAGCCGGTACCCAGCAGGGCGCCGTCCAGGCTGGTGCGACCGCTGACGCGCAGGCGACGACCGTTCAGTTGAGCGCCGCGACCACGGCTGGCGGTGAATTCTTCCTGGCGAACCGGGTCCAGAACAACAGCGTGCTCCAGGCGACCGCGGTATTTGCAGGCAATGCTGACAGCGAAGTGAGGGATGCCGCGCAGGAAGTTGGTGGTGCCGTCCAGTGGATCGATGATCCACAGGTACTCTTCGCCTTCGATGCCGGTGCCGGCGTGCATGCCGGTCTCTTCACCCAGGATCGAGTGATTCGGGTACGCCTTGCGCAGGGCGTCGATGATTTTCTGTTCGGCGGCGCGATCCACCTCGGATACGTAATCCTTGGCGTCTTTTTCGTCGACCTTGATGGTATCCAGGCGCTCGATGGAGCGGAAGATCAATTCACTGGCGCTGCGGGCGGCGCGCAGCGCGATATTCAGCATGGGCTGCATGGATGTGTCACCTAAGGTTGTTAAAGAAAGCCGGGCATTCTATCAGAAAGTTTCTACAGGAGAAGGACGACGTTCGCTTTCATGGCTTAACGGTAGCTTCAGCTGTAAGATTCCGCTCCCGATTATCGTGTTCGAGAGCGCCTCCCTTGCTGCATAACATTCGTGTCGTCCTGGTCAATACCAGCCATCCGGGCAATATCGGCGGGGCTGCGCGTGCCATGAAGAACATGGGCTTGTCGCGGCTGGTGCTGGTCGAGCCTCGTCTGTTCCCGCATCACGAAGCCGACGCCCGTGCTTCCGGTGCCGGTGACATCCTTGAAAACGCGCAAGTCGTCGCCACCTTGGAAGATGCCCTGGTCGGCTGCAATCTGGTGCTGGGTACCAGTGCCCGCGACCGGCGCATTCCCTGGCCGCTGCTCGATCCCCGCGAATGCGGAACGAAGGTGGTCGAGGAAGCCGGTCAGGGCGCGGAAATCGCTCTGGTGTTCGGTCGTGAAGATTCCGGCCTGACCAACGAAGAGCTGCAGCGATGTCATTATCACGTGCACATCCCATCCGACCCTGAGTTCAGTTCGCTGAACCTTGGGGCGGCGGTGCAGGTGTTGAGCTATGAAGTGCGCATGTCCTGGCTGGCCGCCCAAGGTCAGCCAAGCAAGGTCGAGAAGGAAGAGGTGGCTTCGGTCAAAAGCGCTGAGCTGGCGACCATGGACGAACTGGAGCGATTCTATGAGCACCTGGAGCAAACCCTGGTGGCCATCGAATTCCTCGATCCGGAAAAACCGCGGCACTTGATGGCGCGCCTGCGCCGGTTGTACGGACGCAGCTCGGTCAGCCGGGCGGAAATGAATATTTTGCGTGGCATCCTCACGGAAACCCAGAAAGCGGCCCGTGGTGAGCTTCTAAAGCGGAAGGATTAATGATGTTTGAGCGTTTGCGTGAAGATATTCAGAGCGTATTCCATCGAGACCCGGCGGCGCGTAACGCTTTTGAAGTCCTGACCTGCTACCCCGGCATGCACGCCATCTGGATTCACCGTTTGTCGGCGATGCTGTGGCGCGCGGACCTGAAGTGGCTGGCGCGCCTGGTGTCGAACTTCGGTCGCTGGCTGACCGGGATCGAGATCCATCCGGGGGCCAAGGTCGGTCGACGTTTCTTCATCGACCATGGCATGGGCATCGTCATCGGTGAAACCGCGGAGATCGGCGACGACGTCACTATTTATCAGGGCGTGACCCTGGGTGGCACCAGCTGGAACAAGGGCAAGCGTCACCCGACCTTGGGTGACGGCGTCGTGGTCGGGGCGGGCGCGAAAGTGCTCGGCCCGTTCACTGTCGGTGCCGGTGCCAAGGTGGGTTCCAATGCTGTCGTGACCAAGGAAGTGCCGCCGGGTGCGACCGTGGTCGGGATTCCGGGGCGAATCATCGTCAAATCCGACGAAGAGCAGGATGCCAAGCGCAAGGCCATGGCCGAGAAGATCGGTTTTGATGCCTACGGCGTGACTGAAGACATGCCTGACCCGGTGGCTCGCGCCATCAATCAGTTGCTCGATCACCTGCAGGCGGTCGATGGTCGTCTGGAGGGGATGTGCGGGGCGTTGAAGGATCTGGGCAGTAATTACTGTGCGAAAGACCTGCCTGAGCTGCGCGAAGAAGATTTCGCCTGTGTGAAGGACAAGGATCAGAGTCAGGCCAGCTAGACCGCGTCGCTCCCTTCGCGAGCAAGCCCGCTTCCACAGGATGTTCATCGTCCCTGTGGGAGCGGGCTTGCTCGCGAAGAACGATGGCGCGCATTTACTGGTGATACACGCTCAGCCTTTGCTATGATGCGCCCGCTCTTTTGCGGGTAATCCTGACTAAAGTACTAGGTCTTATAGTTGACTTAAATACTCGGGAATTGCATACTCGCCTCATTCCGAACTCCGTGGTAATTGTCCATGCGACTGACTACAAAAGGCCGATACGCCGTGACCGCCATGCTTGACCTGGCGTTGCACGCGCAGCACGGGCCCGTGTCCCTGGCCGATATCTCCGAGCGCCAAGGCATCTCCCTGTCCTACCTCGAACAGCTTTTTGCCAAATTGCGCCGCAGCAATCTGGTGTCCAGCGTGCGTGGTCCGGGCGGTGGCTACCAATTGTCCCGCGACATGCAGGGCATCCAGGTCGCCCAGGTGATCGATGCGGTGAACGAATCGGTCGATGCCACCAAATGCCAGGGCCAAGGTGATTGCCATCAAGGTGACACTTGTCTGACCCACCACTTGTGGTGCGACCTGAGCCTGCAGATTCACGAATTTCTGAGCGGTATCAGCTTGGCTGACCTTGTAACTCGCCGTGAGGTGCAAGAAGTAGCCCAGCGTCAGGACCAGCGCCGTTGCAACAGCAAGGTGCCACGCCTGGACAAGATTGAAGCGTCCGCCGTCGAATGACAGCCAAAGAGCTAGCGGCACGCCAGCCAGCCTGATTTAGGAGATAGTCCATGAAATTGCCGATTTACCTTGATTACTCTGCGACCACCCCGGTTGATCCGCGTGTCGCGCAAAAGATGAGTGAATGCCTGCTGGTCGACGGAAACTTCGGTAACCCGGCGTCCCGTTCCCACGTGTTCGGCTGGAAAGCTGAAGAGTCCGTTGAAAACGCCCGTCGTCAGGTGGCCGACCTGGTCAACGCCGACCCGCGCGAAATCGTCTGGACCTCCGGTGCCACCGAATCCGACAACCTGGCAATCAAGGGTGCGGCACATTTCTACGCCACCAAAGGCAAGCACCTGATCACCACCAAGATCGAGCACAAGGCTGTCCTGGACACCATGCGCCAACTGGAGCGTGAAGGTTTCGAAGTGACCTACATCGAGCCTCGCACCGATGGTCTGGTAACGCCTGAGATGATCGAAGCCGAACTGCGCGACGACACCATCCTGGTGTCGGTCATGCACGTGAACAACGAAATCGGCACCATCAACGATATCGCAGCGATCGGCGAACTGCTCCGTTCCAAGGGCATCCTGTTCCACGTCGACGCCGCTCAGTCCACTGGCAAGGTCGAGATCGACCTGCAGAAGCTGAAAGTCGACATGATGTCGTTCTCCGCCCACAAGACCTACGGTCCTAAAGGCATCGGCGCCCTGTACGTCAGCCGCAAGCCGCGCGTACGTATCGAAGCGACCATGCACGGTGGCGGCCACGAGCGCGGCATGCGTTCCGGCACCCTGGCGACCCACCAGATCGTCGGCATGGGTGAAGCTTTCCGCGTAGCCAAGGAAGACATGGCTGCCGAAAACGCACGCATCAAGGCGTTGAGCGACCGTTTCTACAAGCAGGTCGAGCACCTGGAAGAGCTGTACGTCAACGGCAGCCTGACCGCCCGCGTTCCGCACAACCTGAACCTGAGCTTCAACTACGTTGAAGGCGAGTCGCTGATCATGGCGCTCAAGGATCTGGCGGTTTCGTCCGGTTCGGCCTGCACCTCGGCATCCCTTGAGCCTTCGTACGTACTGCGCGCCCTGGGCCGCAACGACGAACTGGCTCACAGCTCGATCCGCTTCACCTTCGGTCGTTTCACCACCGAAGAAGAAATCGACTACGCCGCGCAGAAAGTCTGCGAGGCCGTAACCAAGCTGCGCGCTCTGTCGCCGCTGTGGGACATGTACAAAGACGGCGTCGATATCTCGAAGATCGAGTGGGCGGCACACTAACTATAGAAGCCGCCGGATACAGGTCCTGTAGCGGCGCGGCGGTAAATGCAGCGCAACTACAGGGTCTCAAGAGCGGCCCTGATGAGTGAGGATTGAGAATCATGGCTTACAGCGAAAAGGTCATCGACCACTACGAAAACCCGCGCAACGTCGGCAAGATGGACGCGGAAGACCCTGATGTCGGCACCGGCATGGTCGGCGCTCCGGCGTGTGGCGACGTGATGCGCCTGCAGATCAAGGTCAACGACGCCGGCATCATCGAAGATGCCAAGTTCAAGACCTACGGCTGCGGTTCGGCTATCGCTTCCAGCTCCCTCGCCACCGAGTGGATGAAGGGCAAGACCCTGGACGAAGCGGAAACCATCAAGAACACCCAGCTGGCTGAAGAACTGGCCCTGCCGCCAGTGAAAATCCACTGCTCGGTACTCGCTGAAGACGCCATCAAGGCGGCTGTTCGCGACTACAAGCAGAAGAAAGGCTTGATCTAAGCATTTGGCGACGAGTAAGGAGTCAACGATGGCTATCAGCATGACAGAAGCGGCGGCCAAGCACGTGCGACGCTCCCTCGACGGGCGCGGCAAGGGTGAAGGGATTCGTCTGGGTGTTCGCACCACGGGCTGTTCCGGCCTTGCCTACGTGCTGGAGTTTGTCGACGAGGTGGTTGCTGAGGACCAGGTGTTCGAAAGTCACGGCGAAAAAGTGATTATCGACCCGAAAAGCCTGGCTTACCTGGACGGCACCGAGCTCGATTTCGTCAAGGAAGGGTTGAACGAAGGCTTCAAGTTCAACAACCCCAACGTGCGCGGTGAATGTGGCTGCGGCGAAAGCTTCAACATCTGAGGCTTGTCGTGGGTACTCCTTGTCATTTCGCTTTATTCGAGCTGCAACCGAGTTTCGATCTGGATCTCGATCAGCTGGCTACGCGCTACCGTGAGTTGGCGCGCGGCGTTCATCCGGACCGCTTTGCAGACGCTTCCGAGCGCGAGCAGCGGCTGGCGCTGGAGCAATCCGCGAGCCTCAACGAGGCCTATCAGACGCTCAAGAGTCCACCCAAGCGCGCGCGTTACCTGCTCGCCTTGAATGGTGGCGAGCTGCCGCTGGAGGTCACGGTGCATGATCCGGAGTTTCTTCTGCAGCAGATGGAGCTGCGTGAAGAGCTCGAAGACCTGCAGGACAGCGCGGACCTCAATGGCGTTGCCGTCTTCAAGCGTCGCCTGAAGGCTGCCCAGGATGAACTGAACCAAAGCTTCGCAGCTTGCTGGAACGATGCCGCGCAACGTGAACGGGCCGAACGCCTGATGCGGCGCATGCAGTTCCTCGACAAGCTCACCTACGAAGTGCGCCAGTTAGAAGAGCGCCTCGACGACTAACCCAGTGCCGCTCCGGTCGCACGCCTGATATACAGATAAGTCCTGATAACGATGGCCCTACTGCAGATCGCCGAACCCGGCCAAAGTCCTCAACCGCACCAGCGTCGTCTGGCTGTGGGGATCGACTTGGGCACTACCAATTCGCTGGTCGCTGCATTGCGCAGTGGACTTTCCGAGCCTCTGGCTGACGTGCAAGGGCGGGTCATCCTGCCGTCTGCCGTACGCTATCACGCTGATCGGGTCGAGGTTGGCGAATCCGCCAAGCTGGCTGCCGCCACCGATCCCTTGAACACCGTGCTGTCGGTCAAGCGCTTGATGGGTCGTGGCCTGTCCGACGTCAAGCAGTTGGGCGAGCAACTGCCCTACCGCTTTGTCGGCGGCGAGTCGCACATGCCGTTCATCGACACGATCCAGGGCCCGAAAAGCCCGGTCGAAGTGTCCGCCGATATCCTCAAGGTCCTGCGCCAGCGTGCCGAGGAGACCCTGGGTGGTGAGCTGGTGGGTGCGGTGATCACCGTTCCGGCCTATTTCGATGACGCTCAACGTCAAGCCACCAAGGATGCGGCCAAGCTGGCCGGCCTGAATGTGCTGCGTTTGCTCAATGAGCCGACTGCTGCCGCTGTGGCTTATGGCCTGGACCAGCATGCCGAAGGCCTGGTCGCCATTTACGACCTGGGCGGCGGTACCTTCGATATTTCGATTCTGCGCCTGACCGGCGGTGTCTTCGAAGTCCTGGCCACCGGCGGCGACAGCGCCCTGGGCGGCGATGACTTCGACCACGCGATCGCGGGCTGGATCATCGAGAGCGCCGGTCTGTCCGCCGACCTCGATCCCGGTGCGCAGCGCAACCTGCTGCAAACCGCCTGTGCGGCCAAGGAAGCCCTGACCAATGCGCCTGCCGTTGAAGTGGCCTATGGCGACTGGAAGGCCGAGCTGACCCGTGAAGCCTTCAATGCGCTGATCGAGCCGATGGTCGCGCGCAGCCTCAAAGCCTGCCGTCGTGCGGTGCGTGATTCCGGTATCGAGTTGGAAGACGTGCACGCCGTGGTCATGGTCGGTGGTTCGACTCGCGTACCTCGCGTTCGCGAAGCTGTCGCTGAAGCCTTCGGTCGCCAGCCCCTGACTGAAATCGACCCGGATCAAGTGGTCGCCATCGGTGCTGCGATCCAGGCTGATACCCTGGCCGGTAACAAGCGCGATGGTGGCGAACTGCTGCTGCTCGACGTGATTCCGTTGTCCCTGGGCCTGGAAACCATGGGCGGCCTGATGGAGAAGGTGATTCCGCGCAACACCACCATCCCCGTCGCTCGCGCCCAGGACTTCACCACCTATAAAGACGGCCAGTCGGCCATGGCGATCCACGTGTTGCAGGGCGAGCGCGAGCTGATCAGCGACTGCCGCTCCCTGGCGCGCTTCGAACTGCGCGGTATCCCGGCAATGGTGGCGGGTGCGGCGAAGATTCGCGTGACCTTCCAGGTCGATGCCGACGGTCTGCTCAGTGTTTCTGCTCGCGAACTGGGTTCGGGCGTCGAAGCCAGCATTCAGGTCAAGCCGTCCTACGGCCTGACCGATGGCGAAATCGCCAAAATGCTCAAGGACTCGTTCCAGCACGCCAATGACGACAAGGTTGCCCGTGTGCTGCGCGAGCAACAGGTCGACGCCCAGCGCCTGATCGAAGCCGTGCAGGCCGCTCTGGAGGCCGATGGCGAGCGCTTGCTCGACGCCGAGGAGCGCCTGGTCATCGATGCGCAGGTGCAGGAACTGACCGAACTGATGAAAGGTACCGATGGTTACGCCATCGAGCAGCAGACCAAGCGTCTGTCGCAAGTGACCGACGCCTTTGCTGCCCGCCGCCTGGACTCGACGGTGAAAGCCGCGCTGGCGGGGCGCAACCTGAATGAGATTGAGGAATAACGATGCCGCAGGTCATTTTTCTGCCACACGAGAAGTTTTGCCCCGAAGGCATGGTTGTTGAGGCTGAGACGGGGGTTTCCATCCTCGAACTGGCCCATGAGCACCACATCGAGATGGAAAGCGCCTGTGGCGGCGTCTGCGCCTGCACTACCTGCCACTGCATCATCCGCGAGGGTTTCGACTCGCTGGAAGAGGCCGACGAGCTGGAAGAGGACTACCTTGATAAGGCCTGGGGCCTTGAGCGCGAGTCCCGCCTGGGCTGCCAGGCCAAGGTCGGTACCGAAGACCTGACGGTCGAAATTCCGAAGTACTCGCTCAACCACGCCGCCGAAGCGCCGCACTGATTCAAGGAATTGTCATGAAACTCAAGTGGACTGATGTGCTGGAGATCGCGATCCAGCTGGCCGAAAGCAAGCCCGACGTGGACCCTATGTCGGTCAACTTCGTCGATCTGCGCAAATGGGTAATGGAATTACCCGATTTCGACGACATGCCTGAGCATTGTGGCGAAAAGATCCTGGAGGCCATTCAGGCCCACTGGATCGAAGAACGCGACTGAGCCACGCCGCAGGTTAGGCAATACCCAAGAACCCGCGTATAATTCGCGGGTTTAATTTTTCGTAAATTACCGTTTCTGGAGTTACACCATGGCTGTTCAACGTACTTTCTCCATCATCAAGCCTGACGCCGTTGCTAAAAACGTGATCGGCGAGATCACCACTCGTTTCGAAAAAGCCGGCCTGCGCGTTGTAGCTTCGAAACTGAAGCAACTGTCCAAAGCCGAAGCCGAAGGCTTCTACGCTGAGCACAGCGCTCGTGGTTTCTTCAACGACCTGGTTGCTTTCATGATCTCCGGTCCGGTTGTCGTTCAGGTTCTGGAAGGCGAAAACGCTATCGCTCTGAACCGTGAGCTGATGGGCGCTACCAACCCTAAAGAAGCTGCTGCCGGCACCATCCGTGCTGACTTCGCTGACTCCATCGACGCCAACGCCGTACACGGTTCGGACTCCGAAGCCGCTGCCGCTCGCGAAATCTCGTACTTCTTCGCAGCTACTGAAGTAACCACTCGCTAAGCATTGGCTTAAGAGTGAAGGTGAATCCATGACTACATCGACTGTAAAAACTAACCTGCTGGGTCTGACTCAACAGGAAATGGAAAAATTCTTCGACTCAATCGGGGAGAAGCGTTTCCGTGCCGGTCAGGTAATGAAATGGATTCACCACTTTGGTGTCGATGATTTCGATGCCATGACGAACGTCAGCAAGGCCTTGCGCGAAAAGCTCAAGGCTGTTGCTGAGGTCCGTGGTCCGGAAGTGGTCAGCGAGGACATCTCCAGCGACGGCACCCGCAAGTGGGTGGTGCGCGTGGCGTCCGGCAGCTGCGTCGAGACCGTGTACATTCCCCAGGGCAAACGCGGCACCTTGTGCGTTTCGTCCCAGGCAGGCTGTGCCCTGGATTGCAGTTTCTGCTCCACCGGCAAGCAAGGCTTCAACAGCAACCTCACCGCCGCCGAAGTCATCGGCCAGGTGTGGATTGCCAACAAATCCTTTGGCAGCGTCCCGGCAACCGTCGACCGTGCCATCACCAACGTGGTGATGATGGGCATGGGTGAGCCGCTGCTGAACTTCGACAACGTCGTCGCGGCCATGCATCTGATGATGGACGACCTGGGCTACGGCATTTCCAAGCGCCGCGTGACCCTGTCGACCTCCGGCGTGGTACCGATGATCGATGAGCTGTCCAAGCACATCGACGTCTCCCTGGCGTTGTCCCTGCACGCACCGAATGACGCATTGCGTAACCAATTGGTGCCGATCAACAAGAAGTATCCGCTTAAGATGCTGCTCGAGTCGTGCCAGCGCTACATGTCGTCCCTGGGCGAAAAGCGTGTGCTGACCATCGAGTACACCTTGCTCAAGGACGTCAACGACAAGCTTGAGCACGCCGTGGAAATGATCGAGCTGCTCAAGAACATCCCGTGCAAGATCAACCTGATCCCGTTCAACCCGTTCCCGCATTCCGGGTACGAGCGTCCGAGCAACAACGCCATTCGTCGTTTCCAGGATCAGCTTCATCATGCCGGTTTCAACGTCACCGTCCGCACCACCCGTGGTGAAGACATCGACGCCGCCTGTGGTCAATTGGTAGGGCAGGTGCTGGATCGCACCCGTCGCAGCGAACGTTATATCGCCGTGCGTGAATTGAACGCCGACAGCGATGTTGCTTCGAGCACTGCGAACAACAATTAAGAGAGGATCTCTATGTCCCTGCGCTTTGCGCTGCTTTTGCTGTTGGCCAGCCTGTGTGCTGGCTGCGTGCTTTCGGGTGATTACAACCCGATGAAGACCAGCAAGGGCCGTGATGAAGCGCGTGAGGCGTATGTGCAGCTCGGTATCGGGTATTTGCAACAAGGCATGACCGAGCGCGCCAAGGTTCCGCTGAGAAAAGCCCTGGAACTCGATGGCTCCGACCCGGATGCCAACGCGGCGCTGGGGCTGGTGTTCCAGGCCGAGATGGAGCCGGAGCTGGCCGACGAGCATTTTCGCAAGGCGCTGTCTTCCCGTCCGGGCGACGCACGAATTCTCAATAATTACGGCAGTTTTCTTTTCGAGCAGAAACGTTACAAGGAAGCCTACGAGCGCTTTGAACAAGCCGCTGCCGATACGCTGTATCCTGAGCGTTCGCGGGTGTTCGAGAACCTGGGCATGACCGCTGCGATGCTCGGTCAGCGTGATCTGGCCCAGCAGCAACTGGAAAAAGCCCTGCGCCTGAACCGGCAACAACCTCGTGCATTGCTGGAAATGGCTGAGTTGTCTTACGAAGACAGGCATTATGTGCCCGCGCGAGATTATTACGACCGTTTCAGCCAGCTCTCCGAGCAAAATGCACGTAGTCTATTGCTCGGCGTTCGGCTGGCAAACGTGTTCGAAGATCGCGACAAGGCTGCAAGTAAAGGCCTGCAACTAAAAAGACTCTATCCCGGTACGCCGGAATATCAGCAATACCTGTCGGAGCAATGATGAAAGCGGCGCATCCCGAAGTTGTAGCAGCGAATCGCGTTAACCCCGGTGAGACTTTGCGCCAGGCCCGCGAAAGCAATGGCTGGTCGCTGGCCGAAGTGGCCCTCAAGCTCAACCTCACCACCACTTCCTTGAGCAATCTGGAAGCCGGCGCTTTCGACAAGCTGCCCGGGCATACCTTTGCCCGTGGTTACATTCGTGCTTATGCCAAGTTGCTCGGCATGGACCAGGCCGTTCTGGTCCAGCAATTCGATCAATCCACCGGTACCGATTCCCAGGGCAGCAATGTTCACAGCCTGGGTCGTATTGAAGAGCCGGTCCGGGTTTCCCACACCATTTTGCGAATCGTCAGCCTGCTGTTGCTGGTAGCGGTGATCGGTGGCGGTTTCGTCTGGTGGCAGGATCAGACCTCGATGCGCACCAAGGACCTGATCGGTCTGGCACCAGAGCACGTAGAAGTCGAAGGCGCCGACGGTACCACTCAGATTCATCCGCTGGACGAGCCGGAAGACCAGGCCGTCGTGGAAGGTCAGACCGAAGGCGGTACCGCTCTCGCGCTGCCACAGGCCGAGGCTCCGGCTGAAGCACCGGAGCAGGCTCAAGTGACTGCGCCAGTTGCCCCCGCAGCGCCGACCACGCCAGCTGCACCCGCGCACACTACCGCGCCCGTTGTCGCAGCGCCGGTGACCCCGGCAGCTCCGGCTCCGGTAGCGCCTGCCGCCGCGGTCCCTGCGGTGACTGCACCGGTAGCCGCTGCGGCTCCTGCTCAAGCGCCAGCCGCACCGGTGGCCGGTCAAGGCCAGGTTCAGGTGCAGTTCACCTCCGATTGCTGGACACAAGTGACCGACGGTAGCGGCAAGGTGCTGTTCAGCGGTCTCAAACGCAAAGGCGACAGCCTGGCAGTCAATGGCAAACCACCGTTTTCCGTACGCCTGGGCTTTGCCCGTGGCGCTCAGGTCAGCTACAACGGCCAGCCAGTCGATGTCGCTCCGTTCACCAGTGGCGAGACTGCTCGCCTGAAGTTGGGTCAATAAGTCATGCACGGCGAATCTCCAATCAAACGTCGCGAATCCCGTAAGATCTGGGTCGGTAACGTGCCTGTTGGCGGCGATGCGCCTATCGCTGTGCAGAGCATGACCAACAGCGACACCAATGATGTCGCGGCCACGGTTGCGCAAATCAATCGCCTGGAAGCGGCCGGCGTCGATATCGTGCGGGTTTCCGTACCGGACATGGACGCCGCCGAAGCCTTCGGCAAGATCAAGCAACTGGTCAAAGTCCCCTTGGTCGCCGACATCCACTTCGACTACCGCATCGCGTTGCGCGTCGCCGAGCTGGGGGTCGATTGCCTGCGGATCAACCCGGGCAACATCGGTCGCGAAGACCGCGTGCGCGCGGTGGTCGATGCCGCCCGTGACCGCGGGATCCCGATCCGTATCGGCGTGAACGCCGGCTCCCTGGAAAAAGACCTGCAGAAGAAATACGGCGAGCCCACGCCTGCTGCGCTGGTCGAATCTGCCTTGCGCCACGTCGAGCACCTTGAGCGTCTGAACTTCCAGGACTTCAAGGTCAGCGTGAAAGCCTCCGACGTGTTCATGGCCGTCGAAGCGTACCGCCTGCTGGCCAAGGAAATCGTCCAGCCACTGCACCTGGGCATCACCGAAGCCGGTGGTTTGCGTTCAGGCACGGTGAAATCTGCCGTGGGCCTCGGTATGCTGCTCGCCGAAGGGATTGGCGATACTATCCGCATCTCGTTGGCCGCCGACCCGGTCGAGGAAGTGAAAGTCGGCTACGACATTCTCAAATCCCTGCACCTGCGTTCCCGTGGCATCAACTTCATCGCCTGCCCGAGCTGCTCGCGGCAGAACTTCGATGTGGTCAAGACCATGAACGAGCTGGAAGGGCGCCTCGAGGATTTGCTGGTGCCGCTGGATGTCGCGGTCATCGGTTGCGTGGTCAACGGCCCCGGCGAAGCCAAGGAAGCCCATATCGGCTTGACCGGCGGCACGCCGAACCTGATTTACATCGACGGCAAGCCGTCGCAGAAACTGACGAATGACAATCTGGTGGATGAGCTTGAACGCTTGATCCGTCAGAAAGCGGCCGAAAAGGTCGAAGCTGACGCTGCCGTAATTGCGCGTGGCTGATCGAACGAATTAAGGAATTTAAGTGAGCAAGTCTCTGCAAGCCATTCGTGGCATGAACGACATCCTGCCCGAACAGACCCCCCTGTGGCGTCATTTCGAGGGCACCGTTTCGCGCCTGCTGGATAACTACGGTTACAAGCAGATCCGCATGCCGATCGTCGAGTTCACCGAGCTGTTCAAACGCTCCATCGGTGAAGTGACCGACATCGTCGAAAAAGAGATGTACACCTTCGACGACCGCAACGGCGACTCCCTGACCCTGCGCCCTGAAGGCACGGCGGCCTGTGTGCGCGCGGTGCTGGAGCATGGCATCACCGGCGGTGGCCAGGTTCAGAAACTCTGGTACATCGGCCCGATGTTCCGCCACGAACGCCCGCAGAAAGGTCGTTATCGCCAGTTCCACCAGATCGGTGTCGAAGTGTTCAACCTCGACGGTCCGGACATCGACGCCGAGCTGATCGTGCTGACCTGGCGCCTGTGGGGCGAACTGGGCATCCGCGATGCGGTAAAACTCGAGCTCAACAGCCTGGGTACCAGCGAATCCCGTGGTCGTTATCGCGAAGCACTGGTCGAATACCTCTCGGCGCACATGGACAAGCTCGACGAAGACAGCCAGCGTCGCCTGAAAACCAACCCGCTGCGGGTTCTTGATACCAAGAACGCCGACACCCAGGCGGTATTGGTCGATGCGCCGAAGATGGCCGACTACCTCGACGAAGAATCCCGCGTGCACTTCGAGGGCCTCAAGGCTCGCCTGGATGCCGCTGGCATTCCTTACGTGATCAACCCGAAGCTGGTTCGCGGGCTGGATTACTACAGCAAGACCGTTTTCGAATGGGTCACCGACAAACTCGGCGCCCAGGGCACCGTGTGTGCCGGTGGTCGTTACGACGGCCTGGTAGAGCAAATGGGCGGCAAGCCGACCGCCGGCGTTGGCTTTGCCATGGGCATCGAACGCCTGGTGCTGTTGCTGGAAACCCTGGAGCAGATTCCGGAGGAAATCTCCCGTCAGGTTGACGTCTACCTCTGCGCCTTCGGTGAAGCCGCCGAACTCGCCGGGCTGACCCTGGCGGAGCGCGTCCGTGACCAGTTACCCAACCTGCGCCTGCAAGTGAATGCCGGCGCCGGCAGTTTCAAAAGCCAGTTCAAGAAGGCCGACAAGAGCGGTGCGTTGTACGCGCTGATCCTCGGTGACGACGAAATGGCCCAGCAAGTGGTAGGTTTCAAACCCCTGCGTGGCCAGGGCGAACAACAAAGCATTGCCTGGGATGCGCTTGCAGCGCACCTGGCCACCTGCGTCGTGCAGGGTTGAAGCTGTCTAAACAGCCGAATTAGCGATTAAGGAGTATTGGGGTGTCGAGTACCGAAGACGAACATTTGATGGAACTGAAGGAATGGTGGTCACGCAACGGTAAGCCCCTGGTCACTGGCGGCCTGTTGGCGTTGGTCATCGTGTTCGGCTGGCAGGCGTTCCAAAAGTATCAGAGCAATCAGTCGCAAGGCGCCTCGATTCTCTATCAGCAATTGCTCGAAACCACGCTGACGCCTGACGGCAAGCCTGATGCGGCCCGTGTTTCGGACCTGGCCGGCAAGCTTAACAGCGAGTACGGCGGCAGCGCCTACGCGCAGTACGGTAGCCTGTTCGTGGCCAAGGTCGCGGTCGACAGCGGCAAGCTGGACGACGCGGCCACCGAGCTCAAGGCCATTGTCGCCAAACCGGCCAACCCGGCGCTGGGCGAAATCGCCCGTCAGCGTCTGGCCCAGGTACTCGGCGCGCAGAACAAGGCCGACGAAGCCCTGAAGCTGCTCGAAGGCGATGCCGACAAGGCATTCCTGGCCACTCGCGAAGAACTCAAGGGCGATCTGCTGGTGCAGTTGGGTCGTACCGACGAGGCGAGCGCGGCGTATCAAAAAGCCAAGGCGGCACTGTCGGATGAAGCGGCGGTCGGTGGCCTGCAAATCAAGCTGGACGACCTGGCCAAAGGGGATGCGTGACGTGATTCGTTGGAAACATGCAGCATTGCTGGCCCTGGCCATTTTGGCCGCGGGTTGCAGCAGCAACAGCAAAAAAGAACTGCCTCCGGCCGAACTGGTCGACTTCAAGGAAGAAGTGGTTCTGCAAAAGCAGTGGAGTCGTTCGATCGGTGACGGTCAGGGCGAAACCTACAACATGCTGGTTCCGGCCATCGATGGCGATACCATCTATGCCGCCGACGTCACTGGCGTGTTGATGGCGATGGATCGCCACACGGGCGACGTCAAATGGAAGAAAGATCTCGAGCTGCCTGTTTCCGGCGCTGTCGGCGTTGGTTACGGTCTGGTCACCATCGGTACGATCAAGGGTGAAATCGTTGCCCTGGACGCGATCAACGGTGAAGAAAAGTGGCGCGCTCGCGTGTCCAGCGAAGTGCTGGCACCACCAGCCAACAACGGTGACGTTGTGGTGGTTCAGACTCAGGACGATCGCCTGATCGGCCTGGATGCCTCCACCGGTAATCGTCGCTGGATCTATGACAGCACGCCTGCGGTTCTGACCCTGCGGGGCACCAGTGCGCCGATCGTGACCAACCGCCTGGCGGTGGCTGGCCTGTCGACCGGTAAAGTGGTTGCCGTGGACATCTCCAACGGCGTACCAGTGTGGGAACAGCGTGTAGCGATCCCGCAAGGTCGTTCGGAGCTGGAGCGTGTGGTCGATATCGACGGTGGCTTGCTGCTGTCGGGCGAGACGCTGTATGTCGCCAGCTATCAAGGGCGCGTTGCCGCTCTGGACCTGCAAAGCGGCCGTCAGCTCTGGCAGCGTGATGCTTCCAGCTATGCCGGTGTCGCCCAAGGCTTTGGCACCGTTTATGTAAGCCTGTCTTCGGGTACCGTTGAAGGCGTCGACGAGCGTTCCACCACAGCCTTGTGGAGCAACGATTCGCTGGCCCGTCGTCAACTGTCGGCCCCGGAAGTGTTCTCCAGCTACGTTGCAGTCGGTGACCTGGAAGGTTACCTGCACCTGCTGAGTCAGGTGGACGGTCGATTCGTCGGCCGCGAGCGCATCGACAGCGACGGCCTGCGTGCCCGTCCGCTGGTGGTGGGTGACACGATTTATGTGTATGGCAACAGCGGCAAACTGGAAGCCCTGACCATCAAGTAACGACTATGCTTGGGTTTTAACCCCCAAGCGGCTTCACCGTTTGTAGGACTGTAGGAGCGAGCTTGCTCGCGATGGACGTTAACGATGACGTTGGCGGCCTGAATAAACGCGGTGTCTTGGCGTTTTTCGCGAGCAAGCTCGCTCCTACAAATGACAACGTGATTGCCCCGAGCACCAGCCGCTGCCTCGCAGCGGCTTTTGTATTTTCTGAAATAACGAAGTGGAGAGCCGCATGGTTCCCGTAATCGCCCTGGTGGGCCGACCGAACGTCGGCAAGTCCACCTTGTTCAACCGCCTGACCAGGACTCGTGACGCCATCGTCGGCGACTTGTCCGGTCTGACCCGTGATCGCCAGTACGGTGAGGCCAAGTGGCAAGGGCGTTCCTACATTCTGATCGACACCGGCGGTATCTCCGGTGACGAGCACGGTATGGACGAAAAGATGGCCGAGCAGTCGCTGTTGGCCATCGAAGAAGCCGATGTCGTTCTGTTCCTGGTAGATGCCAAGGCCGGTTTTACCGCCGCCGACCAGATGATCGCCGAGCATTTGCGCAAACGTAACAAGCGTTCCCACGTGGTCGCCAACAAGGTCGACAACATCGACCCGGAAATGGCCCGCGCCGAATTCGCCCCGTTGGGCATGGGCCATGCGATCCCGATCGCCGGTGCCCACGGCCGTGGTATCACCCAGTTGCTGGAAGCGGCACTGAGTGAATTCCCGCGTGACGAAGACGAGCCGCAGGAAGGCGAAGAGGAAGAGGTCGTCGCCGAAGGCGAGGAAGCCAAGCGCATTCCTGGCCCAAGCGAAAAAGACGGGATCAAGATCGCGATCATCGGCCGTCCGAACGTCGGCAAGTCGACCCTGGTCAACCGCATGCTCGGTGAAGACCGGGTCATCGTCTACGACCAGCCCGGCACCACCCGCGACAGTATCTACATCCCGTTCGAACGTAACGACGAGAAGTACACGCTGATCGACACGGCCGGTGTGCGCAAGCGCGGCAAGATCCACGAAGAAGTCGAAAAGTTCTCCGTGGTCAAAACCCTGCAGGCGATCAAAGACGCCAACGTGGTGATCTTCGTGATGGACGCCCGCGAAGGTGTGGTCGATCACGACCTCAACCTGTTGGGCTTCGCCATTGAATCGGGTCGTGCGCTGGTCATCGCGATCAACAAGTGGGACGGCATGACGCCGAGCGAGCGCGACTTCGTGAAGGTCGAGTTGCAACGTCGGCTGTTCTTCGTTGACTACGCCGATATCCACTTCATCTCGGCCTTGCACGGCACCGGCGTGGGCAACCTCTACGCGTCGGTACAGAACTCGTTCAAGTCTGCGGTTACCCGTTGGCCGACCAGCCGCCTGACCCAGATCCTCGAAGATGCGGTCAGCGAGCACCAGCCGCCAATGGTCAACAGCCGTCGGATCAAGCTGCGTTATGCCCACCTCGGTGGTGCAAACCCGCCAATCATCGTGATCCACGGCAACCAGATCGAGAAGGTACCGAAGTCCTACGTGCGCTACCTGGAAAACACTTACCGCCGTGTCCTGAAGCTGGTCGGTACGCCGATCCGCATCGAGTTCAAGGGTGGCGAGAACCCGTACGAAGGCAACAAGAACACGCTCACCGACCGTCAGGTCAACAAGAAGCGTCGTTTGATGTCGCACCACAAGAAGGCCGACAAGAAGCGTCGCGATAAGCGATAAAAGCAGCTGCAAGCTTCAAGTCAAAGCAAAAAGGGGCCTTTCCAAGGCCCTTTTTTGCGTCTGGAGGTTTGGCGCTTGACCACTTGCAGCTTGCAGCTTGAAACTTGCAGCTCACCTGCAAGGGGTTATCGATGATCACCAGCAAGCTGCCGAATGTCGGCATCACCATCTTCACGCAGATGTCTCAGCTCGCGGCACAGACCGGCGCGCTCAATCTGTCCCAGGGCTTTCCCGATTTCGCGGCCCCGCAGGCCCTGTGCGATGCGGTCGGCCGGCATATCGCCAGTGGCCACAACCAGTATTCGCCGATGACCGGCCTGCCGGTGTTGCGTCAGCAGATTGCGGTGAAGATCGCCCGCAGCTATGGCACGCAGGTGGATGCGGATACTGAAGTGACGGTCACCCCAGGCGCGACCGAGGCGATTTTCTGTGCCATTCAGGCGGTTATCCACAGCGGCGACGAAGTCATCGTGTTTGACCCGGCCTACGACAGCTACGAGCCCTCGGTAGAGCTGGCCGGCGGTCGTTGCGTGCACGTACAACTGGGCTTGAACGATTTCAGTATCGACTTCGAGAAGCTTGCCCAGGCACTGAGCCCGCGCACGCGGATGATCATTCTCAACTCCCCGCACAACCCCAGTGGCGCATTGATCAGCCGTGCCGAACTCGATCAGTTGGCCGCCATGATCCGCGATCGCGACATTTATGTGATCAGCGACGAAGTCTACGAACACCTGGTGTACGACGGTGTACCCCATGTCAGCGTGCTGGCCCATGAAGAGTTGTATCAGCGTGCTTTCGTGGTCAGTTCGTTCGGCAAGACCTACCACGTCACCGGCTGGAAAACCGGCTACGTGGTCGCACCGCCGGCCCTGACGGCGGAGTTGCGCAAGGTGCACCAGTACGTCAATTTCTGTGGTGTGACGCCGCTGCAATATGCCTTGGCCGACTTCATGGCCGAACACCCGGAGCACGTCGAAGAGCTGCCGGACTTCTATCAGGCCAAGCGTGATCTGTTCTGCGATCTGCTGGTGCCGTCGCGTTTCAGTTTCACCCGGGTGACCGGCACCTATTTCCAGTTAGTCGACTATTCGCAGATCCGCCCGGACCTCAATGAT
The DNA here is from genome assembly GCF_002303975.1 of Pseudomonas sp. ACN5. NCBI lineage: Bacteria > Pseudomonadati > Pseudomonadota > Gammaproteobacteria > Pseudomonadales > Pseudomonadaceae > Pseudomonas > Pseudomonas sp. ACN5. The sequence continues at coordinate 28,423 of NZ_MRCP01000004.1, forward strand.
GTCGAGATGGCCCTGTGGATGACTCGCGAGCATGGTGTGGCAAGTATCCCGATTTCGGTGTTCTACCAGACACCGCCTGAAGGGCAGCGTCTGGTGCGGCTGTGCTTTGCCAAGCGTGAGGAGACCCTGCGTGAGGCGGCGGAAAAGCTATGCGTGATCTGAGTGCATTGCCGAACCTGACCGTGGCGCTGATCCAGACATCCCTGGCCTGGCACGACCGTCAGGCCAACCTGGAGCATTTCGAGTCATTGCTGGAGCAGTCTCGTGGCGCTGACCTGATCATACTGCCGGAGATGTTCACCACCGGTTTTTCCATGGAGTCCGAGACCCTCGCGGAATCGGAAAACGGCCCCACCAGCAAGTGGTTGCGGGCTCAGGCGGCAAGACTTGATGCCGTGATTACCGGCAGCGTGATCATCCAGGCCGCCGACGGCAGTCATCGCAATCGCCTGTTATGGGCACGCCCGGATGGCGAGGTGTTGCATTACGACAAGCGTCACCTGTTCCGCATGGCCGGTGAGCATAACCACTACACCCCGGGCGAGCGCCAGGTGCAGTTCGAGTTAAAGGGCTGGCGCGTGCGGCCGCTGATTTGCTACGACTTGCGCTTCCCGGTGTGGAGTCGTGACGCTCAGGACACGGATCTGCTGCTGTACACCGCGAACTGGCCGGGTGCGCGACGCCAGCATTGGAACCGTCTGCTGCCGGCGCGGGCGATCGAGAACCTGTGCTACGTGGCGGCGGTGAATCGTATTGGTTCAGATGGCAAGGGCTTTGCCTATACCGGTGACAGCCAGGTGCTGGATTTCCAGGGTGAGACGTTGCTGAGCGCAGGAGAGGCGGATGGGGTGTTTCAGGTCGTTCTGAATGCCGCAGACCTTCAAGCTTATCGCACACGGTTTCCGGCGAATCTGGATGCCGATACCTTCGAGTTCACCTGAGATTTTCGCTGCCTGACAGGGCCTCTTCGCGGGCAAGCCCGCTCCCACAGTTGACCGTTGCGAACACAAATTTTGTGTACGCCCACATACCCTGTGGGAGCGGGCTTGCCCGCGAAGGGGCCAGTTCAGACAACACAAAACAAGCAGGCAAAAAAAGGCCCCGAGGTTCACACCCCGGGGCCTTTTGCGTTTCAGCGGTGACTTACGCCGCTTTCGCTTCCGGCTGGCTCAGCGAACGGTTCAGCGCGCTGAACAGGGCCTTGAAGCTGGCGGTGGTGATGTTTTCATCGATGCCGACGCCGTGCACCGCACGTTCACCGTTCACGCGCAGTTCAATGTAGGCCGCGGCCTTGGCATTGGTGCCCGCGCCAATGGCGTGCTCGTTGTAGTCCATGATTTCCACCGGGATCGGCAGACCGGCCACCAGCGCTTCCAGGGCACCGTTGCCCTTGCCGCGCCAGTGCAGGTTGGTCTCGCCCTGGCCTTTACTGGCCACTTCCACTTCGACGGCGCTGTGACCGTTTTCTTCCTGCAGGCGATGGCTGACCAGCGCGTACGGGGTGTTGGCCTGCAAGTACTCGCTGTGCAGCAGCGCGTGGATTTGCTGGGCGGTCATCTCAAGGCCCAGGCGGTCGGTTTCACGTTGTACGACCTGGCTGAATTCGATCTGCATGCGACGTGGCAGGCTGATGCCGTATTCCTGCTCCAGGAGGTAGGCGATGCCACCCTTGCCCGACTGGCTGTTGACGCGGATGACCGCCTCGTAGCTGCGGCCGATGTCAGCCGGGTCGATCGGCAGGTACGGCACTTCCCACAAGGCATCGGATTTCTGCTGGGCGAAGCCCTTGCGGATCGCATCCTGGTGCGAGCCGGAGAACGCGGTATGCACCAGGTCACCGACGTATGGGTGACGCGGGTGTACCTGGATCTGGTTGCACTCTTCGACGACTTTGCGCACGCCGTCGATGTCGGAGAAGTCCAGCTCAGGGTTCACGCCCTGGGTGTAGAGGTTCAGGGCCACGGTCACCAGGTCGACGTTGCCGGTACGCTCGCCGTTGCCGAACAGGCAGCCTTCAACACGGTCGGCGCCAGCCATCAGGCCCAGTTCGGTGGCGGCAACGCCGGTGCCACGGTCGTTGTGGGTGTGCAGGCTGATGATCACGCTGTCACGACGGTTGATGTGACGGCCGAACCATTCGATCTGGTCGGCATAGATGTTCGGGGTCGCGCATTCGACGGTGGCCGGCAGGTTGAGGATCATCTTGTGCTCAGGCGTCGGGTTCCAGACTTCGATGACCGCGTCGCAGACTTCCTTGGCGAACTCCAGCTCGGTGGCGCTGAAGGTCTCCGGCGAGTATTCGAAGGTCCACTCGGTGTCCGGCTGCATGGCTGCGTATTTGACGAACAGCTTGGCGGCGTTCACGGCGATGGCCTTGACCCCGTCCTTGTCCTGGTTGAAGACAATGCGGCGGAAGGAAGGGGAGGTCGCGTTGTACAGGTGAACGATGGCTTTCTTCGCGCCGCGCAGGGATTCGAAGGTGCGTTCGATCAGGTCTTCACGGCCCTGGGTCAGCACCTGGATGGTGGTGTCGTCCGGGATGTGGTTGCCTTCGATCAGGGTACGGACGAAATCGAAGTCGGTTTGCGAAGCGGCCGGGAACGACGCTTCGATTTCCTTCACGCCGACCTGCACCAGGGTTTTCCAGAAGCGCAGCTTCTTGACGGCGTCCATCGGCTCGATCAGCGACTGGTTGCCGTCGCGCAGGTCGGAACTGCACCAGATCGGCGCGGCGGTGATGGTTTTCGATGGCCAGGTGCGGTCCGGAATATCGATGGTCGGGAACGCGCGGTATTTCGAAGACGGGTCTTTGAGCATGCTCATCGGGAAATCCTTATTGTGTGGGCCGAAAAAAGGCGGCCTGCCGGTGGATCAAAAGTTCTTGGACTGACGCTTGGGGCGAGGCACCACGATTCAGCCCGGCAGTCGTGCGCTGACAAGGCACAGGCTGCGGTGCTGGCGGAGCTGAATGAGGGTGTGAGAGGTTTTCATGCCTTCAACCCTAACCTTGGGGGGGAAGGATGGCAAGCAGTCGAAAAAAATTGAGAGGAATACTCGTGGGTGAGTGTTTATCGAGATTTTATTGCTGTGATTGGTAATGATTGTTCTGTTGTTTGCGCGAGGTTTGAGTGGTGCGCAATTGGAGGGAACGGCAACCTTGGATCTTCTGGTGACTGGAATGCCGCCTTCGCGGGCAAGCCCGCTCCCACAGGTACAGAGCAATCCCTGTGGGAGCGGGCTTGCCCGCGAAGAGGCCATCAGCCTCGGCGAAGATTCAGGGCTGAAACGCACCAATGAAGATAGCCGGATCCACCCGCGCATCGTTCAGGCTGATGTTCCAGTGCATGTGCGGCCCTGTCGCCCGGCCGGTCGCGCCGACCTTGCCGACCACACCACCCCGGGCCAGTTGCTGCCCCACCTTCACGTCGATTTTCGACATATGGCAGAACATGCTGATGAAGCCCTGACCATGGTCGACGAACACCGTATTGCCATTGAAGAAGTAGTTGCCGATCAGGATCACCTTGCCCGCGGCCGGGGTCTTGATCGGCGTGCCGGCGCCCACGGCGAAATCCAGGCCCGAATGAGGGTTACGCTCCTCACCGTTGAAGAAGCGCCGCACGCCAAACTTGCTCGACAGCGGACCGTTCACCGGTTTGTCCAGCAGCAGGTTGCTTGGCGTATTGGGGCTGAACGTGCGGTAAGCGGCAATCTGCTCGGCCAGTTCACGCTCGATGCGCTTGAGGTTTTCCGGGTCCGGATTGACCTGCTGGGTGTTTTTCAGGGTGATGCGTTGTTCCGGGTATTTCTTGTCGCCAACCGTAAAACTCAGATTGCGACCACCGCTGTTGATCGATTGGGGCCCCGGCTTGACCGTCAGAGGCACACCGACTATGGCCAGCCAGTTGTTCTGCTCCTTCACGACCAGCACGGGTTTGCCTTGATAACTGGCTTTTGGCGCCTGGGCGGACGGGCCCAGATCCACCACCGCCACGCCGCCCGGTACCGGTTTGTTCAACAGGCGGGTGATGTAGCTGTCGGCGTGGGCGTTGAAGGTCAGGAGCAGCAACAGCAATGGAGCCAGGAAACGCGGCATGGATCAGTCCAGTAAAGAAAGGGTGACAGGCGTCAGGTGGTTGTCTTCGACCCGCACTTGCAGTTCGCCTTCGCCCAGCTTGGCTTTCAGGCGCTGGCCGGTGTGGGTTTGCGCGGCGTTGCGGATCGCGTTGCCGCGCTCGTCCAGCAAGATGCTGTAGCCACGGCCGAGGGTCGCCAGCGGGCTGACCACATGCAGGGTCTGCATCTGGCTGTGCAATTGCAGACGCCGGTTCTTCAGCCCTTCGCGGATGGCGCGCGGCAGGCGTTCGGCCAGGCTGTCGAGGCGCTGGCGCAACATTGCCAGTTGCCGGCCAGGATGCTGTGCGGCCAGACGGGTTTCCAGACGGATCAAGCGTTCGCGACGGGTGTTGAGGCTACGCTCGAACGCGCGGCGCATGCGCATGTCCAGGTCATCCAGGCGTTGCGCTTGCTGGCGCAGGCGCTCGCCGGGATGGCGCAGGCGGCGAGAGATACCTTCCAGGCGCAGGCGGTCGCGCATCAAACGGTCACGCATGCGCATCACCAGACGGCGGTGCAGGCTCTCGACCCGACGCACCAGGTCACTGGAGTCCGGAGCCAGCAATTCGGCGGCAGCGGAAGGGGTGGGCGCGCGAACATCGGCGACGAAGTCGCTGATCGACACGTCGGTTTCATGACCGACTGCGCTGACAATCGGCGTCACGCAAGCGTCCACGGCACGGGCCACGGCTTCTTCGTTGAAGCACCAGAGGTCTTCCAGCGAACCGCCACCCCGGGCCAGGATCAGGGCGTCGAAACCCCGGGCATCCGCCAGTTTCAGCGCACGGACAATCTGTGCGGTGGCTTCGCGGCCCTGTACGGCGGTGGGGATCAGCGTCAACTGCACCTGCGGTGCGCGACGGCGGAACACGCTGATGATGTCGCGGATCACTGCCCCGGTGGGCGAACTGATGATGCCGATGCGTTGCGGATGCGCCGGTAGCGGGACCTTGCGCTCGGCACTGAACAGGCCTTCGGCGCTGAGCTTTTCCTTGAGTGCATCGAAAGCCAGGCGCAAGGCGCCATCGCCGGCCGGCTCCACGGTGTCGAGGATCAGTTGATAATCCCCGCGCCCCTCGAACAACGAGACCTTGCCGCGCACTTTGACCGCCAGCCCGTCCTTCAAGGCCTGGCGAACCCGGGCCGCGTTCTGCCGGAACAGCGCGCAACGCACCTGGGCGCCGCTGTCCTTGAGGGTGAAATACACGTGGCCGGACGCCGGGCGGGCGAGATTGGAGATTTCGCCCTCTACCCAGATGTTGCTGAACACGTCTTCGAGCAACACCCGCGCGCGGCCGTTGAGCTGGCTGACGGTCAGGACTTCGCGGTCCAGGCCGAGTCTTGCAAAGGGATCTTTAATCATGGGGCGCAGTTTAAAGGCATTCTTCAAGTGAATGCACGACCCCTATATGACCAAATGCTCGAGGAACTGTTGAACCAGTGCTGTGGGGTGTTTGCGGTACGCCAGAGCGACGCAGCTATGGCTTCCGGGGTCTGCCAAAGGCAGGAAACGAACGTTGGGCGGCGCAATGTCTCGCATCGATTCCGGCAAGAGGGCGATACCAAATCCCGCCTGGATCAGTTGCAGTTGCGTGGTTTTACGCGAAATTACCCGAGCTGCTTTGGGAAAGAAGCCTTGGCGCATGCACAACTCGGCAGAAAGGTAGCTTAGACCGCCTCGCTGGGGATGAGGGATGGAAATAAACGCTTCGTCGCGTAGCTGCCCCAGGTTGATCTTCTGCCCGGATTTGTCCCTCGCCAGCCAGTGATCGGGCGGGACTGCCACCAGCAAAGGTTCGTCGTACAGCGGGTCGATTTGCACCTCTTCACACTGACGCAGCACTGGCAGGCGCAATAGGCCGATGTCCAGTCGGCCGTCTGCCAACTCTTGCAGCTGCGCCTCGGAAGACAACTGAGCGATGTCCATGGACACGCCGGGATGATGTTCGAGATAACGGCCGACGCTGCGCAGCAGTCGGCCGCTCATGGGCACAGTGCTGGAATGGCTCAAGCGCAAGGTGCCGTGTTGACCTTTGCCGATCCTGGTGGCCGTCTCGCTGGCTTTGATCAGCTCGCTCAACAGGTTTTTGGCACGGGGTAAGAAAGCCTCACCCGCTGGAGTGAGCTGGGGCCGCCGCGCAGTACGTTCGAAAAGTGGGGTTTGCAGGTGGACTTCCATGTCCTTGATTTGCCGGCTCAGGGCCGATTGGGCGATGAACAGGCGCTCGGCTGCGGCGCCGAAGCTGCCGCATTCAGCGATTTCAACGAAGTAACGCAGTTGCCGGGTTGAAAGCACAAGGCATGCCTTTTTGAGATGGGTTGGTGGCTTTGATGATATTAGTCGCAACGCTCAGCGATGGCTAAAGTCAGCGAACTTAAAGTAGAGGAACGCTGCAATGAGCGTATTGACGTTGTTGAACCAATGGCCTTTCAGCGCCATGGACTGGCTGGTCATCGGCGCGGGTATCGCCCTGGCCTACATTGTGTTCGGCATCGCCGGGTTCGGTACGGCGTTGATCGCGGGGCCGATTCTGATTCTGTTCATGCCGCTGTCGAAGATCGTGCCGTTGCTGGTGTTGCTCGATTTCGTCGCGGCATTCGGCAACCTGTTGCCTTCGCGGCGGGATGTCGCCCGGCCGGAGCTATTGCGGCTGCTGCCGTGCATGGCGGTGGGCTGCACGCTGGGGGTGATTTTCCTGCTGAACCTCAAGTCCGATCTGTTGCTGCTGTTGATGGGGCTGTTTATCAGTGCCTATGCGATCTACAGCCTGTGGGTCAAAACCCGCCCGACGCAGTTGTCTGCCGTGTGGGCTCTGCCGATGGGCACTGTGGGCGGGATGTTTGGCGCGTTGTTTGGCAGCGGCGGCTTTCTCTATGCGATCTATCTGAACAGTCGGTTGCCCAAGGAGGCGGCCCGGGCCACCCAGAGCGCACTGATCAGTTGCAGTACGGTGGTGCGATTGAGTCTGTTTGCAATCGCCGGTGTGTATGCCGATCTGCCATTGCTGGTGCTGGCGGTGTGTCTGTTGCCGGCGATGGTGCTGGGGCTGTGGATTGGGCGGCGCCTGACCATGCGGATGTCCCGCGAGGGGTTCGTGCGTCTGGTGACGTGGCTGGTGCTGGCCAGCGGGATTGCGTTGATCGGGCGCTATCTCAGCACCTGAAGATTCAACCTGTTGCAGGGGGCTTTTTGTGGGAGCGAGCTTGCTCGCGATAGCGGTCGAACAGACACATCAATGTTGAATATGACGCCCTCATCGCGAGCAAGCTCGCTCCCACAGAAGAGCCCTCACCGCAAGTTGTTCAATCGTTGTACTGGCTCAACAACCGCTCCAGTCGTGCACTGAGGCGGCGTTTGATTTCGGTCTCGATGTGCGGGGCGAAATCGTCGATCACGTCTTGCATGATCAACTGCGCGGCGGCGCGCAGTTCGTTGTCCAGGTGCAACAGGTCATCCGGGTTCTTGCTGGCGGTAGGCGCCGGCGCAGCCGCGATGACCGGTTCTACGATCGGGGCGGAGGTTGTCGGTTCGACGGGCGGCGAAGGCTCGCTGACTGCGTCGAACAACATGGGAATCTGTTCCTGATCGCCTTCCTCGACCGTGTCGGTCAGCAGGGGCGGTTGCAGGTTGTCATCGCCGAGCAATTGGCGGATCGACTCAAGGTCGTCCAGCAGGTGCGCGGACTGTTGCAGCGGTTTTGGAGTGTCCATTGGAAGGCTCAGAGTCGCTGTAAACGGTGATCTTGCAGAGGATAGCCCTGTTCGCGGTAGAAACGGAAACTCTCCCGCGCGGCCTGGCGAATCGTCGGGTCTTCCACCACCACTTCCGCCACGCGGGCGAAACGCTGGGCGAAGGCCGGGACTTTCAGGTCGAGGTTGACCAGCAAGTCCTGATGCTGACCGCAATCGTCACCCAGACCCAGGACAATCAAGCCATCCGGTTCGTTTTCGGCGGGGCCGTGGGGAACGAAGCTTTCACCCTTGAACGTCCAGAGGCGTGCGTCGAGATCGTTGCGTTGGGCCGCGTCACTGCAATGCAGGTAGACACGGTGCCCCATGCGCCAGGCCTTTTCGGTGAGCTTGCAAGCGAAATCCAGGCGTGCCGAAGGATCGGCGCTGGGCAGGATATAGAAGTCGACTTTGGTCATTGCGGTTCCTGAGCCCTTGGGGGCACTGCCCGAAAGCAATGCCCCCCAGGGTCATTGGTTTCAGGCTTTGGCGCGGTCCAGCAGGTATTGGGTCAGCAGAGGAACCGGACGGCCAGTGGCGCCCTTGTCCTTGCCGCCGCTGGTCCAGGCGGTGCCGGCGATGTCCAGGTGCGCCCAGTTCAGGTTCTTGGTGAAGCGCGACAGGAAGCAGGCGGCGGTGATGGTGCCGGCTTTCGGGCCGCCGATGTTGGCGATATCGGCGAACGGGCTGTCCAGCTGTTCCTGATACTCATCGAACAGCGGCAGTTGCCAGGCGCGGTCGTCGGCAGCCTTGCCGGCGCTCAGCAGTTGGCCGATCAGTTCGTCGTTGTTGCCCAGCAGGCCCGACGTGTGGGAACCCAGAGCGACCACGCAGGCACCGGTCAGGGTCGCGATGTCGATGACCGCTTGCGGCTTGAAGCGCTCGGAGTAGGTCAGGGCGTCGCACAGCACCAGACGGCCTTCGGCGTCGGTGTTGAGGATTTCCACGGTCTGGCCGCTCATGGTGGTGACAATGTCGCCAGGGCGAGAAGCGTTGCCGCTCGGCATGTTCTCGGCACAGGCCAGGATGCACACCAGGTTGATCGGCAGCTTCAGTTCCAGCACGGCACGCAGGGTGCCGAACACGCTGGCGGCACCGCCCATGTCGTACTTCATTTCATCCATGCCGGCGCCTGGCTTGAGGCTGATGCCGCCGGTGTCGAAGGTGATGCCTTTGCCGACCAGCGCATACGGCTTCTCGGATTTCTTGCCGCCGTTGTATTGCATGACGATCAGGCGTGGCGGCTGGGCGCTGCCCTGGCCTACGGCGTAGAACGAACCCATGCCCAGGGCCTTGATCTTCTTCTCGTCGAGGACTTCGACTTTCAGATCCTTGAATTCCTTGCCGAGGTCTTTCGCCTGCTCACCGAGGAAGGTCGGGTGGCAGATGTTGGGTGGCAGGTTGCCCAGGTTACGGGTGAAGGCCATGCCGTTGGCGATGGCAGTGGCGTGAGTCACGGCGCGCTGCACTTCAGCCTGGGCGGCCTTGATGGTCAGCAGGGTGATTTTCTTCAGGGCGCGGGGTTCGGCTTTCTGGCTCTTGAACTGCTCGAAGCTGTACTCGCCGTCCACCAGGGTTTCGGCCAGCAGGCGGGTCTTGCCATAGCTGTCGCGGCCCTTGACCACGACTTCGTCGAGGGCCAGTACCGCGTCGCTGCCGCCCAGGCCCTTCAGGGTGTTGAGGATGCCGGCAATGATTTTGCGGAACGGGCGGTCACCCAGTTCGTCGTCCTTGCCAGTGCCCACCAGCAGCACACGCTCGGCCTTGAGGTTCGGCAGGCTGTGCAGCAACAGGCTCTGGCCAACCTTGCCGGCCAGGTCGCCGCGCTTGAGCACTGCGCTGATCGCGCCGCCGCTCAGTTCGTCGAGTTGTCTGGCAGCGGCGCCGAGCTTGCGGCCTTCGCCGACGGAGACCACGAGAGTGGCGGTCTTCAACGTTTCCGGGTTGACGCTTTTTACAACCAGTTCCATGTCCGGGTCCCTGAATTGATGGTTATCACGCATGCGCCCGACACCTTATGTGCGTCGATTGCTTATAAAAGAAAGGCGCCAGGATCGACCGGCGACAAAGGCCGCAGTTTGAACCTCGCTACCGGCGGCTGACAACCCTCGGTTGTACGATCTTCACGGAATTGACGACCCAGTAGGAGCGAGCCTGCTCGCGAAGAACCCGAGACCACCGCGGGGCTTCAGGCTCCCCGCGTTATCATTGACGACCATCGTCGGAACGCCGCCCGGAGCAAGCTCGCTCCTACACCTGCCCAATGCATTGCGCAGTGACAGGCGCACCCAATCACAGGATAATGCGCCATCTTTTTTCGGCGGCTCTGTCTTGCGGGCCGCCCGATACGTTTGCTTGTTTGGCCGCCTTAGCCTGACAACCCTGGAGTGTCTGGTTTGATCGTCTTCCGTTATCTGTCCCGCGAAGTCCTGTTGACCTTGAGCGCCGTCAGCGCCGTGCTGCTGGTCATCATCATGAGCGGTCGCTTCATCAAATACCTCGCCCAGGCCGCCTCGGGCCTGCTGGATCCGGGCTCGCTGTTCCTGATCATGGGCTTTCGCATGCCGGGGTTCCTCCAGTTGATCCTGCCGCTGGGGCTGTTTCTCGGGATCCTGTTGTCCTACGGGCGGATGTACCTCGAAAGCGAAATGACCGTGCTCTCGGCCACCGGCATGAGCCAGCAGCGGCTGGTCTGGATGACGATGTTTCCGGCCACCCTGGTTGCACTCATCGTCGCGTGGCTGAGCCTGAGCCTGGCGCCACAGGGAGCCAATCAGTTTCAGTTGCTGCTGAACAGGCAGGATGCCCTTACCGAATTCGATACCCTGGAGCCGGGGCGCTTCCAGTCCCTGCGTGACGGCACCCGGGTCACCTACACCGAGCGCATGTCGGATGATCGCGTGAACCTGGGTGGCGTGTTCATCTCGCAGAAGAACATCAGTTCCAACAACAAGGATCGCGGAATTTCCGTGCTGGTGGCGGAAAAGGGGCGTCAGGAAATTCGCCCGGACGGCAACCGCTACCTGATCCTGGATAACGGCTATCGCTATGACGGTAGTCCGGGTCAGGCCGACTACCGGGCGATCAAGTACGACGAGTACGGTGTGTTGCTGCCAAAACCGGAAGTCAGCGACGAAGTCACCGACCGCGATGCGATGCCGACCCGTACGTTGATCGGGAGTGAAGACATTCGCATGCGTGCCGAATTGCAATGGCGCATCTCGCTGCCATTGCTGGTGTTCATCGTGACCTTGATGGCGGTGCCGCTGGCGCGGGTCAACCCGCGTCAGGGCCGATTCCTCAAATTATTGCCAGCGATTCTTCTTTATATGGCTTACCTGAGCATTCTGATTGCCGCCCGCGGTGCCCTTGATAAAGGCAAGATCCCCGCAGTGGTGGGCTTGTGGTGGGTGCACGGGATTTTCCTGACCATTGGCCTGGGCCTGCTTTATTGGGAGCCTTTGCGTTTGAAGCGGGCGAGTCGCCGCAGCGCGCTGGAGGTGGCCCGTGGTTAAGCTGGATCGCTACATTGGTAGCAGCGTGTTCATGGCGATTCTCGCGGTGCTCGGGATCATTCTTGGTCTGGCGACGCTGTTTGCCTTCATCGACGAGATGGGTGAAGTCAGCGATACCTACACCCTGGTCGATGTGCTGGGCTATGTGACGCTGACGGCACCGCGCCGGATGTACGAAATGCTGCCGATGGCCGCGCTGATCGGTTGCCTGATCGGCCTGGGCACTCTGGCCAGCAACAGTGAATTGACGATTATGCGCGCCGCCGGTGTGTCGATCGGCCGGATCGTTTGGGCGGTCATGAAACCGATGCTGGTGTTGATGCTGGCTGGCTTGCTGATTGGCGAGTACGTCGCTCCGCCCGCTGAAACCGCCGCGCAGGCCAATCGCTCGCTGGCCCAGGGCAGCGGCGATGCTCAAAGCGCCAAGCACGGCTTGTGGCACCGCCAGGGCGATGAGTTCATTCACGTCAACTCGGTGCAGCCTAATGGCATCCTGTACGGCGTGACTCGCTATCGTATCGACAGCGAGCGGCACATGCTGTCGGCGAGTTTCGCCAAGCGTGCCGAGTTCGACACGGATCACTGGCAGTTGACGGACGTCACGACCACGGTGTTCCACGAGCGCAGCACTGAAGTGGTGTCGACCCCGGTCGAGCGTTGGAACGTGGCCTTGAGTCCGCAACTGTTGAGCACCGTGGTCATGGTGCCAGAGTCGCTGTCGATCAGCGGTCTGTGGGGTTATATCCACTACCTGGCGGACCAGGGGTTGAACAACAGCCGTTACTGGCTGGCATTTTGGGTCAAGGTGTTGCAGCCGCTGGTGACTGCCGCCCTGGTGTTGATGGCGATCTCCTTCATCTTTGGTCCGCTGCGTTCGGTGACCCTGGGTCAACGGGTGTTCACAGGCGTGCTGGTGGGCTTCACCTTCCGCATCGTTCAGGATCTGCTGGGCCCTTCGAGCCAGGTGTTCGGCTTCCCACCGTTGCTTTCGGTGCTGGTGCCGGCGGGTATTTGTGCCGTGGCCGGGCTCTGGCTGTTGCGCCGGGCCGGTTGATGGCGGGCTTTTTCCGAGCGCTTTGACGATCAAAAACGCCCTTGTCGCAAGACCGGGGCGTTTTTGTAGGTGCCGTCTGACCTGCGAACGTGACGCTAGTGCCGTGGATCAGGTACAATTCCCGGCTATTTTTCGGCGGGCTATGCCTGCAGCCTTTTTGAGTGTTGATCCGTGAGTGATTTGAGTCATATCCGCAATTTCTCCATCATCGCCCACATTGACCATGGCAAGTCGACGCTGGCCGATCGCTTCATCCAGATGTGTGGCGGCTTGGCCGAGCGCGAAATGGAAGCCCAGGTCCTGGACTCCATGGACCTCGAGCGCGAGCGCGGGATCACCATCAAGGCGCACAGCGTTACTCTGTATTACAAAGCCAAAGACGGTATCAACTACCAGCTGAACTTCATTGACACCCCCGGCCACGTCGACTTCACCTACGAAGTCAGCCGTTCGCTGGCGGCCTGTGAAGGCGCGCTGCTGGTGGTCGACGCCGGTCAAGGCGTTGAAGCGCAGTCGGTTGCCAACTGCTACACGGCGATCGAACAGGGCCTGGAAGTGATGCCGGTGCTGAACAAGATCGACCTGCCACAGGCCGATCCTGAGCGCGTCAAGGAAGAAATCGAAAAAATCATCGGCATCGATGCCACCGACGCGGTCACTTGCTCTGCCAAGACCGGTCTGGGCGTCGATGAAGTACTCGAGCGCCTGGTGACCACCATTCCTGCGCCGACCGGCAACATCGAAGATCCGCTGCAAGCGTTGATCATCGACTCCTGGTTCGACAACTACCTGGGCGTTGTCTCTCTGGTTCGCGTGCGCCACGGCCGCGTGAAGAAGGGCGACAAGATCCTGGTCAAGTCCACCGGCAAGATCCACCTGGTGGACAGCGTCGGTGTATTCAACCCGAAACACACCCCGACCGTTGACCTGAAGGCCGGCGAAGTGGGCTTCATCATTGCCAGCATCAAGGACATTCACGGTGCGCCAGTGGGCGATACCCTGACCTTGAGCTCGACGCCGGACGTCGACGTGCTGCCAGGCTTCAAGCGCATTCAGCCGCAGGTGTACGCCGGCCTGTTCCCGGTCAGCTCCGACGACTTCGAAGACTTCCGCGAGGCGCTGCAAAAGCTCACCCTCAACGATTCTTCGCTGCAATACACGCCGGAAAGCTCCGACGCCCTGGGCTTCGGCTTCCGTTGCGGCTTCCTCGGCATGCTGCACATGGAAATCATCCAGGAGCGCCTGGAGCGCGAGTACAACCTGGACCTGATCACCACGGCGCCTACGGTAATCTTCGAGCTGCTGCTCAAGACCGGCGAGACGATCTACGTCGATAACCCGTCGAAGCTGCCGGACCTGTCTGCCATCGAAGACATGCGCGAGCCGATCGTGCGCGCCAATATTCTTGTGCCGCAAGAGCACCTGGGCAACGTCATTACCCTGTGCATCGAAAAACGCGGTGTACAGGTCGACATGCTGTTCCTCGGCTCTCAGGTACAGGTGACCTACGACTTGCCGATGAACGAAGTGGTGCTGGACTTCTTCGATCGTCTGAAATCCACCAGTCGCGGCTATGCTTCTCTGGACTACCATTTCGATCGTTACCAATCGGCCAGCCTGGTGAAACTGGACGTGCTGATCAACGGTGACAAGGTCGACGCCCTGGCGCTGATCGTGCACCGTGACAATTCGCACTACAAAGGTCGCCAGCTGACCGAGAAGATGAAGGATCTGATTCCTCGGCAGATGTTCGACGTGGCAATCCAGGCCGCCATTGGCGGGCAGATTGTGGCGCGGACAACCGTCAAGGCGCTCAGAAAGAACGTATTGGCCAAATGCTACGGTGGTGACGTCAGCCGTAAGAAAAAGCTGCTGGAAAAGCAAAAGGCCGGTAAGAAACGCATGAAGCAGGTCGGCAACGTGGAAATTCCACAGGAAGCCTTCCTTGCAGTGCTCAGGTTGGATAGTTAGGTCCTATGTCACTAAATTTCCCGCTGTTGCTGGTCATCGCCGTATTTGTCTGCGGCCTGTTGGCGTTGCTCGATCTGTTGATCCTGGCCCCGCGTCGGCGTGCCGCCATCGCGTCCTATCAGGGCAGCGTCAGCCAGCCTGACATGGTCGTGGTCGAGCAGCTGAACAAAGAGCCGCTGCTGGTCGAATACGGTAAGTCGTTCTTCCCGGTGTTGTTCATCGTGCTGGTGCTGCGTTCGTTCCTGGTGGAACCGTTCCAGATTCCTTCCGGTTCGATGAAGCCAACCCTGGATGTCGGCGACTTCATCCTGGTGAGCAAGTTTTCCTACGGGATCCGCTTGCCGGTGATCGACAAGAAAGTCATCGAAGTCGGTGATCCGCAGCGCGGCGATGTGATGGTATTCCGTTACCCGAGCGATCCGAACGTCAACTACATCAAGCGTGTGGTTGGCTTGCCGGGCGACACGGTTCGCTACACCGCCGACAAGCGTCTGTTCGTCAACGGTCAGTCGATTGCCGAGCAACTGGTCGGCTCCGAGCCGGGCACGCTGGGCAGCGCCGAGCTCTACAAGGAAAAACTCGGCGTCGCCGAGCACATGATCCGTAAAGAGATGAGTCGCTACCGCGCCATGCCGGACCATTCGTGGACCGTGCCAGCCGGGCACTACTTCATGATGGGCGACAACCGCGACAACTCGAACGACAGTCGCTACTGGGATGATCCGAGCATTCCCAAGGATCTGCTGGGCATGGTTCCCGACAAGAATATCGTCGGCAAGGCCTTCGCGGTCTGGATGAGCTGGCCGGAACCCAAACTCAGTCACCTGCCGAATTTCTCGCGGGTTGGCCTGATCAAGTAATCAAACACGGCGCTGTTGAACACAGCGCCGAATGCATTTCTGGAACCTGAAGAAGGTGACGGAAAAAGCATGAAGCCAATGATATTCAGGACGTTATTTTTGAACACAGCGTTAATTGTCCCAAGCCTGCGCCGCCTCACGGCGATGGCAGTGCAATCGAACCACGAACTCAGCGTGGGTAAACCGTGAGCGTCTCCTTAAGCCGTCTAGAGCGTCAGCTCGGCTACACCTTCAAGGATCAGGAACTGATGGTCCTGGCCCTGACTCACCGCAGTTTTGCCGGGCGTAACAACGAGCGCCTGGAATTCCTCGGTGACGCCATCCTCAACTTCGTCGCCGGCGAGGCGTTGTTCGAGCGTTTCCCGCTGGCCCGCGAAGGCCAGTTGTCGCGTTTGCGTGCACGCCTGGTGAAAGGTGAGACCCTGGCCGTACTGGCCCGTGGTTTCGATCTGGGCGAGTACCTTCGACTGGGCTCGGGCGAGTTGAAAAGCGGTGGTTTCCGTCGCGAGTCGATTCTGGCCGATGCCCTCGAAGCGCTGATCGGTGCGATCTACCTCGATGCCGGCATGGAAGTGGCCCGCGAGCGTGTGCTCGCCTGGCTGGCCGGAGAGTTCGAAGGCCTGACGCTGGTCGACACCAACAAAGATCCGAAGACCCGCCTGCAAGAGTTCCTGCAGTCCCGTGGTTGTGAGCTGCCGCGTTACGAAGTGGTGGATATCCAGGGTGAGCCGCATTGCCGGACGTTCTTCGTCGAATGCGAAATCATCTTACTGAATGAGAAAAGCCGAGGTCAGGGTGTGAGCCGTCGTATTGCCGAACAGGTAGCGGCCGCCGCAGCACTGATTGCCCTGGGTGTGGAGAATGGCAATGACTGATACAAACGCAACGCGCTGTGGCTATGTTGCCATCGTCGGCCGTCCGAACGTGGGCAAGTCCACGCTGCTGAACCACATCCTGGGTCAGAAGCTGGCAATCACCTCGCGCAAGCCGCAAACCACCCGCCACAACATGCTCGGTATCAAGACCGAGGGCGACGTGCAGGCGATCTACGTCGACACCCCCGGTATGCACAAAGGTGGCGAGAAGGCCCTGAACCGCTACATGAACAAGACCGCTTCGGCGGCGTTGAAAGACGTCGACGTGGTGATCTTCGTGGTCGACCGCACCAAGTGGACCGAAGAGGACCAGATGGTGCTCGAGCGCGTCCAGTACGTGACCGGCCCGCTGATCGTGGCGCTGAACAAGACCGATCGCATCGAAGACAAGGCCGAGCTGATGCCGCACCTGAGCTGGTTGCAGGAGCAGCTGCCGAATGCGCAGATCATCCCGATTTCCGCGCAGCACGGGCACAACCTCGATGCACTGGAGCGGGTGATTGCCGAGCACTTGCCGGAAAATGATCACTTCTTCCCGGAAGACCAGATCACCGACCGCAGCAGCCGCTTCCTCGCCGCGGAGCTTGTGCGCGAGAAAATCATGCGCCAGATGGGCGCCGAACTGCCATACCAGATCACCGTTGAAATCGAAGAGTTCAAGCAGCAGGGCAAGACCCTGCACATCCACGCCTTGATCCTCGTCGAGCGCGATGGCCAGAAGAAAATCATCATTGGCGACAAGGGCGAGCGCATCAAGCGAATCGGCACCGAAGCGCGCAAGGACATGGAGCTGCTGTTCGACTCCAAGATCATGCTCAACCTGTGGGTCAAGGTTAAGGGCGGCTGGTCCGATGACGAGCGTGCGCTGCGTTCGCTGGGTTACGGCGACCTGTAATACCCCGAAAGCCCCCCTGTAGGAGCGAGCTTGCTCGCGATGGACTTGAGAGCGCCGCGTTCATTCAGAAAGCCCGCGTTATCGTTATCCACCATCGCGAGCAAGCTCGCTCCTACAGTATGTGAGACTTGATGTCCTCAACCCCGCCCATCGCCCAACCCGCCTACGTCCTGCATTCGCGCGCCTACCGTGAAAACAGTGCGCTGGTGGATTTCCTGACGCCGCAAGGCCGGCTGCGGGCGGTGTTGCGCAGTGCGCGGGGCAAGGCCGGGACGCTGGCGCGGCCATTCGTGGCATTGGAAGTCGAGTTTCGGGGCAAGGGCGAGCTGAAGAACGTCGGGCGCATGGAAAGTGCCGGTGTTTCCACCTGGCTCAATGGCGAGGCGCTGTTCAGCGGTCTTTACCTCAATGAGCTGCTGATTCGCCTGTTGCCTGCCGAAGATCCCCATCCCGCCGTATTCGAACATTACGCCGCGACCCTGCTTGCTCTGGCCGAAGGTCGGGCGCTGGAGCCGTTGCTGCGTTCGTTCGAATGGCGCTTGCTCGATGATCTTGGCTACGGATTCTCACTGACTGCGGATATCCACGATGAGGCCATCGCCCCCGACGGTCTCTACCGTTTGCAAGTGGATGCCGGGCTGGAGCGGGTCTACCTGCTGCAACCGGGTCTGTTCAACGGCACCGAACTGCTGGCGATGGCCGATGCAGACTGGAGCGCACCGGGTGCGCTGTCGGCGGCCAAGCGTTTGATGCGTCAGGCATTGGCCGTGCATCTGGGTGGACGCCCACTGGTTTCCCGCGAGTTGTTTCGAAAGCCGTAATTTCCCCGTGTATGCTGTGCACCGAACTTTCTCTTCTTCTGGAGCGCTTTCCGTGACCACCAGCACCCGTATTCTTCTTGGCGTGAACATCGACCACGTTGCCACCCTGCGTCAGGCCCGGGGCACCCGTTATCCGGACCCGGTCAAGGCAGCGCTGGACGCGGAAGAGGCGGGCGCTGACGGCATCACCGTGCACCTGCGCGAAGACCGCCGGCACATTCAGGAGCGCGACGTTCTGGTGCTCAAGGATGTGCTGCAAACCCGCATGAACTTCGAAATGGGCATCACCGAAGAAATGATGCAGTTCGCCGAACGCATCCGCCCGGCGCATATCTGCCTGGTGCCCGAAACCCGTCAGGAGCTGACCACCGAAGGCGGACTGGACGTGGTGGGACAGGAAGCGCGCATCAAGGCGGCGGTCGAACGCCTGTCGAAGATCGGCTCCGAAGTGTCGCTGTTCATCGACGCCGATGAGCGTCAGATCGAAGCCTCGCGCCGTGTTGGCGCCCCGGCCATCGAACTGCACACCGGGCGTTATGCCGATGCCGAGACACCGACCGAAGTCGCCGAAGAACTCAAGCGTGTCGCCGATGGCGTGGCCTTCGGCCTGGCCCAGGGCCTGATCGTGAATGCCGGGCATGGCCTGCATTATCACAACGTTGAAGCCGTGGCCGCGATCAAGGGCATCAACGAGCTGAACATCGGGCATGCGCTGGTGGCCCATGCGTTGTTCGTTGGCTTCAAGTCGGCTGTGTCGGAGATGAAGGCGCTGATTCTGGCGGCTGCCGCCAAATCTTAAAGCCAACAGATTACCAATGTGGGAGCGGGCTTGCTCGCGAAAGCGGTTTATCAGTGAACATCTCTGTTAGCTGACACTCCGTCTTCGCGAGCAAGCCCGCTCCCACATTTGATCTCGGTTGTTCTGTCAGAGTGGCGCAGGCTCCTGCGCCGGCTTGCTCTTGTCGATCCCCGGAACCAGCAGTTTGCCCTCGGCGACCTGGTCGCCTTCAAGCTGTGGCTGGGTTACCCAGGTCAGGATGTCGTAGTAGCGACGGATGTTCGCCACGAAATGCACCGGTTCGCCGCCGCGGGCGTAGCCGTAGCGGGTCTTGCTGTACCACTTCTTCTCGGACAGGCGCGGCAGGATCTTCTTCACGTCCAGCCATTTGTCCGGGTTCAATCCTTCCTTGGCCGCCAGTTTGCGCGCGTCGTCCAGATGGCCGCTGCCGACGTTGTAGGCCGCCAGGGCAAACCAGGTACGGTCCGGTTCCTGGATCGAGTCGTCGAGCTGGTCTTTCATGTAGGCCAGGTACTTGGCGCCGCCCATGATGCTTTGTTTCGGATCGAGGCGGTTGGACACGCCCATGGCCTGCGCGGTGTTCTGGGTCAGCATCATCAGGCCGCGAACACCGGTCTTGGACGTGACGGCCGGTTGCCACAGGGATTCCTGGTAGCCGATGGCCGCCAGCAGGCGCCAGTCGACTTTCTCTTTCTTGGCGTAGGACTTGAAGTGCTGTTCGTACTTGGGCAGGCGTTGCTGCAAGTGTTGGGCAAAGGTGGTGGCGCCCATGTAGCCGAGCACGTCGACGTGCCCGTAGTAACGATCCTTGAGGCGTTGCAGGGTGCCGTTTTTCTTGACCTTGTCGAGGTAGTCGTTGATTTCGTTGAGCAGGCTGTTGTCCTCGCCCAGCCCGACGGCCCAGCTCTGGTTGCTGGCGTCACCGAGGTCGAAGGCGACCCGGATGTTGGTGAAGTACACCTGGTTCATCGCGACTTCGTTGGAGTCGACCAGCGTCAGGTCGATCTGACCTTCGTCGACCATGCGCAGGAGATCGACGACCTCGACTGCGTCAGACTCTTCGTATTCGATGCCGGGAAATTTCTGTTTCAGCTTTGCCAGTTGTTCGGCGTGGGTGCTGCCCTTGAGCACCATGATCTTCTTGCCCACCAGATCCTTGGCGTCGGTCGGCCGTGACTGGCCGTTGCGGTAGATGACCTGCGGGGTGACTTCCAGATAGGAGTGCGAGAAGCGCACCTGCTTCTTGCGTTCTTCGCTGCTGACCAGGCCGGCCGCCGCCAGCACCGGGCCGTTGGGCTTGCCGACCTGGTTGAACAGGTCATCGAGGTTGTCGGCGGTCTCGATCTTGAGCTCGACCCCCAGATCGTCGGCGAAGCGCTTCACCAGCTCGTATTCGAAGCCGGTTTCACCGTTGCGATCCTGAAAGTAGGTGGCAGGGCTGTTTCGGGTAACCACCCGCAGCACGCCATCCTCCTTTACGCGCTCGAGCGTGTTGGGTTTATCAACACAGGCACCGAGCATCAGGAAGAGTCCGGTTGCGATCAGCCATTTGGCGTACCGCGGACGCAAAGCCATTGGGAAAAACATCTGCGCAGTATACGCAAAGGACCACGGGCGCCATATCTCGACAGTGAAGGGCGAGTCTGCTAGAGATCACAAAACCGGCCGAAACCCCGCAGGAACGGGCCTTGTCTGCATTTTGTGACAGTAAAAATAAGCTGTCGTCACACGCCCGGTTAACCTGACTTTCGGGGCAGAAACACAGATCGACACCCGAGTGCAACCGTGCGTAGCGTTTCGGGTGATGTCGCGGGCGGTTTAGGCTAGAATGCACGGCCTCAAAGCACACCCCTTCCCGAGGCTGTCCCGAAGATGTTGATCCTGCGCGGCGCTCCTGCCCTTTCCGCCTTTCGCCACAGCAAGCTCCTTGAGCAACTGAGCCAGAAGGTTCCGGCTGTCAGCGGCCTGTATGCTGAATTCGCTCACTTCGCCGAAGTTACCGGCGTCCTGACCGGCGACGAACAGCAGGTGCTTGCGCGCCTTCTGAAGTACGGTCCAAGCGTTCCGGTACAAGAGCCGACCGGTCGTCTGTTCCTGGTACTGCCGCGTTTCGGCACCATCTCGCCGTGGTCGAGCAAGGCCAGCGACATCGCCCGCAACTGCGGCCTGGCGAAAATCCAGCGCCTGGAGCGCGGCATCGCGTTCTACGTGGCCGGCCAGTTCAGCGATGCTGAAGCCCGGTTGATCGCTGACGGTCTGCACGACCGCATGACCCAGATCGTGCTGGGCAACCTCGAACAGGCCGCCGGTCTGTTCAGCCACGCCGAACCGAAACCCCTGACCGCCATCGACGTGCTGGGTGGCGGCCGCGCCGCGCTGGAAAAAGCCAACACCGAGCTGGGCCTGGCCCTGGCCGAAGACGAGATCGACTACCTGGTCAACGCCTTCGTGGGCCTTTCGCGCAACCCGCATGACATCGAACTGATGATGTTCGCCCAGGCGAACTCCGAGCACTGCCGTCACAAGATCTTCAACGCCAGTTGGGACATCGACGGCCAAAGCCAGGATAAAAGCCTGTTCGGCATGATCAAGAACACCTACCAGATGCACAACGAAGGCGTCCTGTCGGCTTATAAGGACAACGCTTCGGTGATCGTCGGTTCCGTGGCCGGTCGTTTCTTCCCGGACCCTGAAACCCGCCAGTACGGCGCGGTGCAGGAACCGGTGCACATCCTGATGAAGGTCGAGACCCACAACCACCCGACCGCGATTGCCCCGTTCCCGGGCGCATCCACTGGTTCCGGTGGCGAAATCCGTGACGAAGGCGCCACCGGTCGCGGTGCCAAGCCGAAAGCCGGCCTGACCGGTTTCACCGTGTCCAACCTGCAGATCCCGGGCTTCGAACAGCCGTGGGAAGTGCCGTACGGCAAGCCTGAGCGCATCGTTACCGCGCTGGACATCATGATTGAAGGCCCATTGGGCGGTGCTGCGTTCAACAATGAATTCGGCCGTCCGGCCCTGACCGGCTACTTCCGTACCTTCGAACAGTCGATCACCACCCCGCACGGTGACGAAGTTCGCGGCTACCACAAGCCGATCATGCTGGCAGGCGGCATGGGCAACATCCGCGAAGAACACGTCAAGAAAGGCGAGATCGTCGTTGGCTCCAAGCTGATCGTGCTCGGCGGCCCGGCGATGCTGATCGGCCTGGGCGGCGGCGCGGCTTCCTCCATGGCCACCGGCACCAGCTCGGCGGACCTGGACTTCGCTTCGGTACAGCGCGAAAACCCGGAAATGGAACGTCGCTGCCAGGAAGTCATCGACCGTTGCTGGCAACTGGGCGACAAGAACCCGATCAGCTTCATCCACGACGTGGGTGCGGGCGGTCTGTCCAACGCCTTCCCGGAACTGGTCAACGACGGCGACCGCGGTGGCCGTTTCGAACTGCGCAACATTCCAAACGACGAGCCGGGCATGGCCCCGCACGAAATCTGGTCCAACGAATCCCAGGAACGCTACGTTCTGGCGGTCGGCCCGGCTGACTTCGAGCGTTTCAAGGCGATCTGCGAACGTGAGCGTTGCCCGTTTGCCGTGGTCGGCGAAGCCACTGCCGAACCCCAGCTGACCGTCACCGACAGCCATTTCGGCAACAGCCCGGTGGACATGCCACTGGAAGTGTTGCTGGGCAAGGCGCCACGCATGCACCGTTCGGTGGTACGTGAAGCCGAGCTGGGCGACGACTTCGATCCGTCGACCCTGAACATTGCCGACTGCGTCGAGCGTGTCCTGCATCACCCGGCCGTGGCGAGCAAGAGCTTCCTGATCACCATCGGCGACCGCACCATCACCGGCCTCGTGGCCCGTGACCAGATGGTCGGCCCGTGGCAGGTGCCGGTGGCCGACGTTGCCGTCACCGCCACCAGCTTCGACGTCTACACCGGTGAAGCCATGGCCATGGGCGAGCGGACTCCGCTGGCACTGCTGGACGCTCCGGCGTCGGGCCGCATGGCCATCGGCGAAACCCTGACCAACATCGCGGCCTCGCGCATCGGCAAGATCTCCGACATCAAGCTGTCGGCGAACTGGATGTCCGCTGCCGGCCACCCGGGTGAAGACGCGCGTCTGTACGACACCGTGAAAGCGGTCGGCATGGAACTGTGCCCTGAGCTGGGCATCACCATTCCGGTGGGCAAGGACTCGATGTCCATGGCCACGCGCTGGAACGATGAAGGCGTCGACAAGTCCGTCACGTCGCCGATGTCCCTGATCGTGACCGGTTTTGCACCAGTGACTGACATCCGTCAGACCCTGACCCCGCAACTGCGCATGGACAAGGGCACCACTGACCTGATCCTGATCGACCTGGGTCGGGGCCAGAACCGCATGGGCGCTTCGATCCTCGCGCAGGTCCACGGCAAGCTCGGCAAGCAGGCTCCGGACGTCGACGACGCCGAAGACCTGAAGGCCTTCTTCGCCGTGATCCAGGGCCTCAACGCCGACGGTCACCTGCTGGCTTACCACGACCGTTCCGACGGTGGTCTGCTGACCTCCGTGGTTGAAATGGCCTTCGCCGGTCACTGCGGCCTGAGCCTGAACCTCGACAGCCTGGCGGATTCCTCCGCCGACATCGCCGCGATCCTGTTCAACGAAGAACTGGGTGCGGTGATCCAGGTTCGCCAGGACGCCACCCCGGACATCCTCGCGCAGTTCAGCGCTGCCGGCCTGGGCGATTGCGTGTCGGTGATCGGTCAGCCAATCAACAATGGCGAGATCGGCATCACCTTCAACGGTGACACCGTGTTCGAAGGCCAGCGTCGTCTGCTGCAACGCCAGTGGGCCGAGACCAGCTACCAGATCCAGCGCCTGCGTGACAACGCCGATTGCGCCGAGCAAGAGTTCGACGTGCTGCTGGAAGAAGACAACCCGGGCCTGAGCGTCAAGCTGAGCTACGACATCAACCAGGACATCGCCGCGCCTTACATCAAGAAAGGCATCCGCCCACAGGTTGCCGTGCTGCGTGAGCAGGGCGTCAACGGTCAGGTGGAAATGGCGGCGGCGTTCGACCGCGCCGGTTTCAACGCGATCGACGTGCACATGAGCGACATTCTGGCCGGTCGTGTCGACCTGAACGAGTTCAAGGGCATGGTCGCTTGCGGCGGCTTCTCCTACGGCGACGTATTGGGTGCCGGTGAAGGCTGGGCGAAATCCGCGCTGTTCAACAGCCGCGCCCGCGATGCGTTCCAGGGCTTCTTCGAGCGCAACGACAGCTTCACCCTCGGCGTGTGCAACGGTTGCCAGATGATGTCCAACCTGCACGAGCTGATCCCGGGCAGCGAGTTCTGGCCGCACTTCGTGCGCAACCGTTCCGAACAGTTCGAAGCCCGTGTTGCCATGGTGCAGATCCAGGAGTCGAACTCGATCTTCCTGCAGGGTATGGCCGGTTCGCGCATGCCGATCGCCATCGCCCACGGCGAAGGTCATGCCGAGTTCGCCAGCGAAGAAGCACTGCTGGAAGCCGATCTGTCCGGTTGCGTGGCGATGCGTTTTGTCGACAACCACGGCAAGGTCACCGAAAGCTACCCGGCCAACCCGAACGGCTCGCCGCGCGGGATCACCGGTTTGACCAGCCGTGACGGTCGCGTGACCATCATGATGCCGCACCCGGAACGTGTGTTCCGCGCCGTGCAGAACTCGTGGCGTTCGGATGACTGGAACGAAGATGCACCGCTGATGCGCATGTTCCGTAATGCTCGGGTCTGGGTGAACTAAGAACGGGTGAATTAAGCGCCGTGTACAAGCTCAGCTTCTTTGTTCCAACCAGTCACGTCGAAGACGTGAAAAGTGCCGTATTCGCCGCCGGTGGCGGACGGATCGGTGCTTACGATCACTGTGCATGGCAAGTGTTGGGCCTGGGCCAGTTTCGTCCACTGGACGGCAGTCAGCCGTTCATTGGCGAGGCAGGGCAGGTCGAACAGGTCGAGGAATGGAAAGTCGAGCTGGTAGTGACTGATGAGTTGATTCACGCGGTGGTGGCGGCTCTGAAACAGAGCCATCCCTACGAGACACCGGCTTATGAAGTGTGGCGCCTGGAGGATTTCTGATTCTCGTGCCGCTGAAATGAAAAACCCGCTGAAAGAGATTTCAGCGGGTTTTTTGTTGGTTGCGATTCAAAGGATGTACTCCGATCCAGTGTGGGAGCGGGCTTGCTCGCGAAGGCGGTCTAACCGGCAACATTGATGCTGAATGTGATGGCCTCTTCGCGAGCAAGCCCGCTCCCACACTGGTTCGGTGTGTTTCCAAAACCTAAACCTTGGCACTGACCTCACTGCGATTGACCAACGCTTCCAGCGCATCACTCAAACTCGGCGCCTTGTCGCCAACCAGCAGATGCCAGATCCCGCCGTCCAGCTGACTCACACCCTGGCAACCCAGCGCTTTCAAATCACACTCCGACAACGCCTTGCCATTGGCCAGTTGCAGGCGGATGCGCGTCATGGCGATGCAGTCGAGTTGCAAAACATTGTCGCCACCCCCCAGCGCATTGAGCCATTGCTGCGCTTCAGGTGTCGCCACGGCGGCCGGTGCAGGCGCATCGATTTCCGCTGCCGGTGACGACACCATGGCACGACCCAGCGCCGGCATCGCCAGGCGAATTTCATCGGCAATCGCATCGGCCATCGGCCCCACCACTACCTGCAGACTCCCGCCCTTGCCCGGACGTACCACGGCCATGGCGCCGAGCGCTTTCAGATCGGTATCCGAGGCCTTGTTGCGATCCACCATGTCCAGGCGCAACCGCGTGGTGCAGGCGCCAACGGTGATCAGGTTTTCGGCGCCGCCCAAGGCCTTGATGTAAGCCCCGGCGCGTTCATTGTCGGCCACCGCCACTTGCGGGGCGGCAGCGCTGGTTTCGCGGCCCGGTGTCTTCAGGTCGAAACGACGGATGCAGTAATCGAACACCACGTAATAGATCACGGCGTACGCCAGGCCCACCGGGATCACCAGCCAGCCGTTGGTGGACTTGCCCCAGCCCAGCACCATGTCGATGAAGCCGCCGGAGAAGGTGAAGCCCAGGTGAATGTTCAGCGCATTGGTGATGGCCATCGACAGACCGGTCAGCAACGCATGCAGCAGAAACAGCAGTGGCGCGAGGAACATGAAGGCGAATTCGATCGGCTCGGTCACGCCGGTCAGGAATGCGGTCAATGCCATCGACAAGAAAATCCCGCCCATCACCTTGCGCCGTTCCGGCAAGGCGTTGCGGTACATCGCCAGGCACGCGGCGGGCAGGCCGAAGATCATCATCGGGAACATCCCGGTCATGAACTGGCCGCCTTTCGGGTCGCCGGCGAAGTAGCGCGACAGGTCGCCGGTGACCAGCGCACCGGTGGTGGGGTCGGTGAAATTGCCGAACACGAACCACGCCATGTTGTTGAGGATGTGGTGCAGGCCGGTGACGATCAGCAGGCGGTTGAACACGCCGAAGACGAACGCACCAATGCTGCCACTCTCCATCATCAGCGTGCCGAAGCTGTTGATGCCGTGCTGGATCGGCGGCCAGATATAGCCGAACACCACGCCCAGGCCCACGGCGGCGAACCCGGTGACAATCGGCACGAACCGCCGGCCACCGAAGAAGGCCAGGTATTCCGGCAGCTTGATGTCCTTGAAGCGGTTGTATAGCGCGCCGGCCATCAGGCCGCTGACGATCCCGGCGAGCATGCCCATGTTGATGCTCGGGTCGAGGACCTTGAGGGTGGCGATCATCACCAGGTAACCGATTACCCCGGCAAGCCCCGCCGTACCGTTGTTGTCCTTGGCGAAACCGACCGCGATGCCAATGGCGAAGATCATCGCCAGGTTGGCAAAGATCACCTGGCCGGCGTCGTGGATGATCGCGATGTTGAGCAGGTCGGTGTCGCCCAGGCGCAGCAGCAGACCGGCAATCGGCAGGATCGCGATTGGCAGCATCAGTGCGCGACCGAGGCGCTGCAGGCCTTCAATGAAAAGTTGGTACATGGCGGATCTCCCTGGATTTTTGTTCTTCTTTTGTAAAGAGCTAGCTCAGAGGCCA
This sequence comes from Pseudomonas sp. ACN5, assembly GCF_002303975.1. NCBI lineage: Bacteria > Pseudomonadati > Pseudomonadota > Gammaproteobacteria > Pseudomonadales > Pseudomonadaceae > Pseudomonas > Pseudomonas sp. ACN5. Next base: position 55,132 of record NZ_MRCP01000004.1, read on the forward strand.
GTGCTGGTGACAGGCATGACGCACGGCGCTGGCGCTGCTCAGCTTGAGCAGGTCATGGCTGATGCGCCGGCATTCGCTGGCGTCGAGATGACGCACGCGGTCCTTGATTTCACCGATCTGTACCGGGCTCACCGACAGCTCGCTGACTCCCAGGCCGATCAGCACCGGCGTGGCCAGCGGATCGGACGCCAGTGCACCGCACACACCGACCCAACGCTTGTGCTGTGCCGCACCAGCGCAGGTCTGGGCGATCAACCGCAGCAGGGCCGGGTGCAACGCATCGACGCGTGCGGCGAGCCCTGCGTGGTCGCGGTCCATGGCCAGGGTGTATTGCGACAGGTCATTGGTGCCGATGGACAGGAAGTCCGCGTGTTCGGCCAGTTGCTCGGCCAGCAGCGCGGCGGCCGGCACTTCAATCATCACCCCCAGCTCCGGGCGCTGCGCCAGACCCAGTTCGGTACACAAGGCATCGAGGCGTTGGCGGATGTGCAGCAGTTCATCGACCTCAGTGATCATCGGCAGCAGGATCCGGCAGCGTGACAACGGGCGCAGGTGCAGCAGCGCGCGCAGTTGCTGGTCGAGCAGTTCCGGGCGAACCTGAGCCAGGCGAATGCCGCGCAGGCCGAGCACCGGGTTGGCCTCGGCGGGCAGTGGCAGGTAATCGAGTTGCTTGTCGCCACCGACGTCGATGGTGCGGATGATCACCGGCTTGTCGCCCATGGCATCGAGCACGGCTTGATAGGCCTGGTGTTGTTCCTGTTCGTCCGGGGCCGTCTGGCGGTCGACGAAGAGAAATTCGGTGCGCAGCAAGCCGACGCCGTCGGCGCCATTGGCCAATGCGTCTGCCGCTTCCGTGCTGGACGCCACGTTGGCGGCGACTTCGATGCACAGGCCATCGGTGGTCAGCGCCGGTGTGTGCGCCTGGGCCTGTTGTTCGGCCCGGCGTTGTTGCTGTTGCTGTTGCAGCTGGCGCACGTCGGCCAGGCGCTGTGTGCCGGGGGTCAGTTCGAGGCGGCCGCCGTCGGCGTCCAGCACCACCGGTTGCCCCTGTTGTTGATCGAGCAGCGTCGAGCCCAGTGCGACCATGCACGGCAGGCCTTTGCCCCGGGCCAGAATCGCTACGTGGGAAGTCGCACCGCCCTCGGCCATGCACAGCCCGGCGACACCTTGCTGGCTCAGTTGCAGCAGATCGGACGGAGTCAGTTCATGGGCCGCGACGATGGCGCCGGCCGGCACGTCGTAATGCCAGGTATCGCCGAGCAATACGCGCAGCACCCGTTGCTTGAGGTCGCGCAGGTCGTTGGCGCGTTCGGCGAGCAATGTACTGCCGGTTTGCTGGAGCACTTCGCATTGCGCGTCGGTGGCCTGGCTCCAGGCGTGGGTCGCAGCTGTGCCCTGGGCGACGGATTGGCTGGCAGCGTCGAGCAAGGCCGGATCTTCGAGCAGCGCCAGGTGTGCGGCGAAAATGGCCTCTTCAGCGCTGTCCTTGTGTTTTTTTGCCAGGGTCAGGGTGTGGTCGATTTCGCTGCGCACCTGGCTCAGTGCCGCGTCCAGAACCTGGCGTTGCTGTTGCGGATCATGCTGGCCGGCATCCACTGGCAGGCTGATCGCATTCAGACGAAACAGCGGCCCGCCGACCAGGCCGGGCGCTGCGCAGACGCCGTGCAACACACCGGCTTCGACGGGGCGATTGCGTTGGGCGATCGTCGGTGGCGCGGCGGCGTGACTGTCTTCGGCCAGGGCTGTGGATAAGGCGGTGAGCAAGGCTTGCAATGCAGCTTCGGCGTCCGGGCCCTGGCAACTGACCTGGACTTCTGCCTGCTCGCCGATGGCCAACCCCATCAGGCCGATCAGGCTGTCGCAGGTGGCCGACTTGCCGGCGAAGTGCAGTTGCGATTTGCTTTTGAAACCTTGTGCGGTCTGACGGATCAACGCCGCCGGCCGCGCGTGCAGGCCGCCACGGTGCGCAATGCGTACGAGGCCGACAATCTCTGCGCCGGCAAACTCGACATCGACCTCTGCGGTCGATGTCTGTCGACGAATGATGTGCAGCAGCGGCTCACCGACTTTCACCGATTTGAGGGTGATGGGCCGCGCCTGAAAGTCCTGGCTGTTGGTGAGGATCAGCAGGCTGACCAGGCTTTTGCACTGTTGCGCGACCTTGTCCAGGTCGTAGCGCAGCAGGGGTTGGCCATTGGCGACGCGGGCGCCTTCCTTGACCAGCATCGAGAAGCCCAGGCCCTGCAACTCGACCGTGTCGAGGCCCAGGTGCAGGAGTAATTCCGCGCCGTTGTCGGCACGCAAGGTCAGTGCGTGGCCGGTGCGCGCGACATGCACCACCACACCCGAGCAGGGGGCGTGGAGCGTGTCGTTGAGCGGATCGATGGCGATGCCGTCGCCCATGGCGCCGCTGGCAAACACCGGGTCCGGGACTTTGGCGAGCGTGAGCACCGGGCCGCTGAGCGGGGCGCTTAAAGTCAGCTCTTTATTGTTGTTATGCATGGCTCGGTCTCATAAAAAGTTCAGATCAGCTCGCCACCTGTAGGAGCGAGCTTGCTCGCGAAGAACCTGAGAACAACGCGTTCATTCAGGAGACACGCGTCATCGTTGACGTCCATCGCGAGCAAGCTCGCTCCTACAGGGGACAATGATTCAATGGGTGCGGGTGACTTTGCTCAAGTGCCGCGGCTGGTCCGGGTCCATGCCGCGGGCCACGGCCAGGCCGGCGGCCATCACGTAGAAACTCTGGATCGCCAGAATCGGGTCGAGGGCCGGGTGTTCGGCGCGGGTCAGGGTCAGGTCGCGCTCGAGCACGTCATCCGGTGCGGCCAGCAGGACACGGGCGCCGCGCTGGCGCATGTCGGCGGCCAGGCTCAGCAGACCGGCCTGCTCGGCGCCCCGTGGGGCAAACACCAGCAGAGGGTAGTTGTCACCGATCAGGGCCATCGGGCCGTGACGGACTTCGGCGCTGCTGAAGGCTTCGGCCTGGATCGCCGAGGTCTCTTTGAATTTGAGCGCCGCTTCCTGGGCGATGGCGAAACCGGCGCCCCGGCCGATCACCATCAGCCGCTGGCAATCGCGCAAGGCCTCGATGGCCGGGCTCCAGTCCTGCTGCGCGGCGTTGCGCAGGCCGTCGGGCAAGGCCAAACCCGCTTCGAGCAGTTCGGCGTCTTCCTTCCAGTGCCCGATCAACCGTGCGCTGGCGCTCAGGGTGGCAATGAAACTCTTGGTCGCGGCGACGCTGCTTTCAGTACCGGCACACAGCGGCAGGCTGAACTCACAGGCGGCTTCCAGAGGTGAGTCTTCGGCATTGACCAGCGAAATGCTCAATGCGCCGCGCTTGCGCAACAGGCGCAGGCTGTTGACCAGGTCCGGGCTTTGCCCCGATTGCGAGAAGGCGAATGCCACCTGGCCGCTGACCTTCAGCGGCGCCTGCTGCATGGTCACCACCGACATCGGCAACGACGCCACCGGAATGCCTAGCAGCTGCATGGTCAGGTAGGCGAAGTAACTGGCGGCGTGGTCGGAGCTGCCGCGCGCCACGGTCATGGCCATTTGTGGCGGCTGACGACGCAGGCGTCCGGCGATCTCGATCATCTGCGGGTCGAGTTGCTGCAGTTGGGCTTGCACGGCCTCGAACGAGGACAGCGCCTCTTCAAGCATTTTTGAAGTCAATGTCTTCTCCTTCGACCATGACGGCGGTCAGTTTCAGTGAGCGGTCCAGCCGCACGCAGTCGGCCCAGGCCCCTGGTTGCAGGCGCCCGCGTTCGGTGAGGCCGAGGTAGTCGGCGGGGAATTGCGACAGGCGCTGCGAGGCTTCGGCGATGGGCAGGCCGATTTTCACCAGGTTGCGCAGGGCCTGATCCATGGTCAGGGTGCTGCCGGCCAGGGTGCCGTCGGGCAGGCGCACGCCGCCCAGGCACTTGGTCACGGTGTGGCTGCCGAGTTTGTACTCGCCGTCGGGCATGCCGGCGGCGGCGGTCGAGTCGGTGACGCAGTACAGGCACGGGATCGAGCGCAGGGCGACGCGGATGGCGCCGGGGTGCACGTGCAGCAAGTCCGGGATCAGTTCGGCGTACTTGGCGTGGGCCAGTGCAGCGCCGACGATCCCCGGCTCGCGGTGATGCAGCGGGCTCATGGCGTTGTAGAGGTGGGTGAAACTGCTGGCGCCAGCCTCCAGCGCCGCGACGCCTTCCTCGTAACTGCCCAGGGTGTGGCCGATCTGCATGCGGATACCGCGGCGGCTGAGGTCGCGGATCAAGGCATCGTGACCGGCGATTTCCGGGGCAATGGTGATCACCCGGATCGGCGCCAGTGCCAGATACGCTTCGACCTCGACCATCAACGCGGTGTGGGCGAAGTTGGGTTGCGCGCCGAGCTTGCCGGGGTTGATGTAGGGGCCTTCGAGGTGCACACCGAGCACCCGCGCGCAGCCTTGTGGCCGCTGCTCACAGAATTCGCCGACGGCTTCGAGCACGCTGGTGATCTCTTCGCTCGGCGCCGTCATGGTGGTCGCCAGCATCGACGTGGTGCCGAAGCGCACGTGGGTTCGGGTGATGGTTTCGAAGGCGGACGTGCCTTCCATGATGTCTTTGCCGCCACCGCCGTGAACGTGCAGGTCGATGAAACCCGGCAGCAGATAAGGCAGGTCGTTGTCCGCCGGATTGCAGGGGACGCCTTCGATGGACACGACCTTGCCGTGGGCGTGGACCAGTCGGCCGCGAACCCAGCCGTGGGCGGTGAGGATGTTGTCTTCGGACATGTCGGGATCTCGGTTTTTAGCGGCCGGCTGTTTGTCAGCGACGCAGCTCTGCCACAAAGTCGTAGTAGTCGTTGCGGCAATAGGTGTCGGTGACTTCGATGGGCGTGTTGTCTTCCAGGTAGCCGACCCGGGTCATCAGCAGCATGGCGGTGCCGGGGGCGATGCCGACCAGCGCGGCGAACTCGTCCGAGGCGTTGATTGCCTGGATATGCTGCAAGGCGCGCACCACCGGCTTGCCGATGCCGTCGAGGAATTCGTAGAGGGAATCACCCACCAATTGCGGCTTGGGAATGATCGAGGCGGGCAGGGTGCTCATCTCGATGGCCATCACGGTGTCGTCGGCCTTGCGCAGGCGTTTGAGCCGCGCGACCTTGTCGTTGGGCGACAGGCCGAGGCGGATCAGCTCTTCGTGGGTCGGCAGGGTGATTTCCCGCTCCAGCCAGTGTGAACTGGGCACAAACCCCTTGAGCCTTAGCATTTCACTGAAACCGGAAAGGCGCGACAACGGTTGTTCCAGGCGCGGCGTGATGAAGGTGCCGGAGCCTTGGTTACGGCGGATAAGGCCTTGTTCGAACAACACTTCCAGCGCTTTGCGTGCAGTGACGCGGGAGATGCCCAGGGTCTCGCTCAGATGGCGCTCCGACGGCATGGCCTGTTCGGCTTTCCACTGGCCGGCATGGATCGCCGCTTCCAGATTGCGTGCCAGTTGCAGGTACAACGGCGTGGGTTGGGTGTCGTCGGGGCGCAGGGCCTGTAGGTCGTTCATGTAGGCATTGTCCGATGCGGATATAGGATTGTTGTCGCCCGGTTGTGAGGCGAAACTAATACCACTTGCATACCATGTCAACGCGGGTGTTTTACAGGAATGTGCCAATTGTGGCTGGTTATAGACTGGGTGGTTTTAAGTGGTATTAGCGGTGGGCTTTAAAACGACAAAGATCGCAGCCTGCGGCAGCTCCTGCAGAGGGAAATGGTATTCACCCCGTAGGAGCTGCCGCAGGCTGCGATCTTCTGATTTTATTTTTTGATGCCGACCAATGGTCGAAGGAATTACGGACGAATCTCGATCATCGTGCCGTCCGGCACCAGGTTCCAGACTTCGCGCATGTCCATGTTGCGCATGGCGATGCAGCCGTCGGTCCAGTCCAGGGTGTGGAACAGGTCTTCCGGGGTGTCTTCGGTATCCGGGGTGCCGTGGATCATGATCATGCCGCCGGGCTCGACGCCTTCACGACGGGCGCGGGCCGAGTCGCTGATGTTCGGGTAGGAAATGTGCATCGCCAGGTTGAATTTATCACTGATCTTGCGCCAGTCGACCCAGTAGAGGCCTTCCGGGGTGCGCTTGTCGCCTTCCATCAGTTTCGGCCCCTTGGGACGCTTGCCCAGGGAAATGCGATAGGTTTTGAGCGGCTTGCCGTCATTGATCAATTGCAATTGATGGGAAGACTTGAGAACCAGGATTTTCTCGATGACCTTGCCGTCCAGGGGTTCCAGGGCAGAAGCCTGGGACACCGCGACGAAAGACAAACAGAACAGGGCAAGCAACCAGCGCATTGAAACGATTCCCCAGGAGGTGTCGCGACTATTTATTTATAGATGTTTTTGTGGGAGCCGCCGAAGGCTCGGGCCGCGTTCGGGCGATTTTTCAGCGGCTACGAATGATACCAATATGGCATCAGATAATGGCAGGCTGAGCAAGCGGCGGAATCGATTCAGACCGTACGGGATAGACCTCGGTCCGCCGGTCAGCGAAGAAGCATTCTAAGGTACGGCCCACCGTGCGGAAAGCCAGCTCATCCCAAGGAATGTCCGCTTCGTCGAATAGTTGCACTTCCAGGCTCTCGGGGCCGGCAGAAAAATCCAGGTCCGCAAGTGTGGCACGGAAGAACACATGCACCTGGCTGATGTGCGGCACGTCGATCAGGGTATAGATGCTCAGGTTGCGCACCCGGGCGCAGGCTTCCTCGGCGGTCTCGCGAATGGCGGCCTGTTCGATGGTCTCGCCGTTTTCCATGAAACCGGCGGGCAGGGTCCAGTAACCGCGGCGCGGCTCGATGGCCCGCCGGCAAAGCAACACCTTGCTGCCCCAGGTCGCCACGCAGCCGGCGACGATATTGGGGTTCTGGTAGTGGATGGCCTGACAGCTGTCGCAGACAAAACGCAGGCGCGAGTCGCCCTCGGGAATACGCTGGGTCACCGGGTTACCGCACTGGCTGCAAAATTTCATGCTGGGGTTCCTGAATGCTGCGCCTATCTTGGCGTGCGGCAGTGCCGGTCGGCAAGTTGTCGTTTCGCGACATGGGGCGGTTGCGGGGGTTGGGCGACCGCAGCGATTGGTGCATGATGCCGGGTAAGGCACAAATCGAGAACACTCATGCTGGACGAGCTACTGCATCGGGTTAGTCACCACACTCCACGCACACTGGAGACCGATCGTCGTTTTCCCGAGGCCGCGGTGCTGGTGCCCATCACCCGCAGTGACGAACCCGAGTTGGTGTTGACTCTGCGTGCCAGCGGCCTGTCGACCCATGGCGGCGAAGTCGCCTTCCCCGGTGGTCGCCGCGACCCCGAAGACTCCGACCTGATTTTCACCGCCCTGCGTGAAGCCGAGGAAGAAATCGGCCTGCCACCGGGGCTGGTCGAGGTGATCGGCCCGCTCAGTCCGCTGATCAGCCTGCATGGCATCATGGTCACGCCCTATGTCGGGGTGATCCCGGATTTTGTCGAATACCGCGCCAACGATGCCGAGATCGCCGCGGTGTTCAGCGTGCCCCTGGAATTCTTCCGCAAAGACCCCCGCGAACATACCCATCGCATCGACTATCAGGGCCGCAGCTGGTACGTGCCGAGCTATCGTTTTGGCGAATACAAGATCTGGGGACTGACGGCGATCATGATCGTCGAGTTGATCAACCTGCTGTATGACGCCAAAATCAGCCTGCATCAACCTCCCAAAAGCTTTATCAATACCTGAAGCCATCGTTCGACTGGCACTGCCCGAGCCCTGAGGAAAACAACAATGAAATACCGCCTGGGCGACGCCCGTGTCCAAACCCATCCACAGAGCTGGGTCGCCCCCAATGCCGTGCTGGTGGGCAAGGTCAAGCTGGAGGAGGGCGCCAACGTCTGGTTCAACGCCGTGTTGCGCGGCGACAACGAGTTGATCCTGATCGGCAAGAACAGCAACGTCCAGGACGGCACCGTGATGCACACCGACATGGGCTATCCGCTGACCATCGGCACCGGCGTGACCATCGGCCACAACGCCATGCTCCACGGCTGCACCGTCGGCGACTACAGCCTGATCGGCATCAACGCGGTGATTCTCAATGGCGCGAAGATCGGCAAGAACTGCATCATCGGCGCCAATTCGCTGATCGGCGAAGGCAAGGAGATTCCGGACGGATCGCTGGTCATGGGTTCGCCCGGCAAAGTGGTGCGCGAATTGACTGAACCGCAAATCAAGATGCTGGAAGCCAGCGCAGCCCACTATGTGCACAACTCGCAGCGTTATGCCCGCGATCTGGTCGAGCAGGAAGAATGACGGCCACCGAACGCCCGGTGGCATCGCCCTGCGTGAGTATTTGTGCGCTGGATGACGATGATATCTGCACCGGTTGCCAGCGCACGGTTGAGGAAATCACCCGCTGGAGCCGCATGACCAACGACGAACGGCGCAAGGTGCTGGGGTTGTGTCATGAGCGGGCCAAGGCCAGTGGGTTGGTGTGGATGATCGGGGCAAAACCGCGGTTGTAGGAGCGAGCCTGCTCGCGATGGACTCAAGAACACCGCGGGGAACCAGACTCCCCTGCGTTTTCGTTAACGACCATCGCGAGCAGGCTCGCTCCTACAGTATCCTGTGCGGCAAATTCACAGGTGCTTTCCAAGCCTATGCTCTTCCTGATCACCTACATCAGCAGCGTCGTGCTGATCAACTTCGCCTTTTCCACCGCGCCACACCTGGACATCCTCTGGTCGGCCTGGGGCGGGCTGGTGTTTGTGTTGCGCGACATGGTGCAAACCCGTTTCGGGCATGGCGCCCTCGTGGCGATGCTGGTGGCGCTGGTGTTGTCCTACGCCACCTCCGATCCGTCCATCGCCCTGGCCAGCGCCACGGCGTTCGCGGTTTCCGAGTGCATCGACTGGCTGGTGTTCAGCATCACCCGGCGCCCGCTGCATGATCGCCTGTGGATAAGTTCGGCCCTGAGCATTCCCCTCGATACCTTTATCTTCTTCGGCATGATCGACGCCCTGACGCCGGGGGTGATCCTCACCGCCCTGGGGTCGAAATTCGCCGGGGTCACCGCCGTGTGGCTGATCATGGCCTGGCGCCTGCGCAAACAGGCTGTCGTCGGCTGAAGTTCATGTAAAATGCCGCGCTTTCTCCCCATGGGAAGCGTGCTTCCCTCGATGATCCGCTTCTTGAGGACCTTCAGATGACCCGTATCGGAACTCCATTGTCGCCCACCGCGACCCGCGTATTGATGTGTGGCTGTGGCGAGTTGGGCAAGGAAGTGGTGATCGAGCTGCAACGCCTGGGCGTTGAAGTGATTGCCGTGGATCGTTACGCCAACGCACCGGCCATGCAGGTGGCGCACCGCAGCCACGTGATCAACATGCTCGATGGCGCTGCCCTGCGTGCCGTGATCGAGGCCGAGAAGCCGCATTTCATCGTCCCGGAAATCGAAGCCATCGCCACCGCGACCCTGGTGGAGCTGGAAGCTGAAGGTTTCACCGTGATCCCGACCGCCCGCGCCGCGCAACTGACCATGAACCGCGAAGGCATCCGTCGCCTGGCCGCTGAAGAGCTGGACCTGCCGACCTCGCCGTACCACTTCGCCGACACCTTCGAGGACTACAGCAAAGCCGTTGAAGACCTCGGTTTCCCGTGCGTGGTCAAGCCGGTCATGAGTTCCTCGGGCAAGGGCCAGAGCCTGCTGCGCAGCGTCGATGACGTGCAGAAAGCCTGGGACTACGCCCAGGAAGGTGGCCGCGCCGGTAAAGGTCGGGTGATCATCGAAGGCTTCATCGATTTTGACTACGAAATCACCCTGCTGACCGTGCGCCACGTCGGCGGCACCACCTTCTGCGCGCCGGTCGGCCACCGTCAGGAGAAGGGTGACTACCAGGAGTCCTGGCAGCCGCAGGCCATGAGCCCGATTGCCCTGGCTGAATCCGAGCGCGTCGCCAAAGCCGTGACCGAAGCCCTGGGTGGCCGTGGTCTGTTCGGCGTCGAGTTGTTCATCAAAGGGGATCAGGTGTGGTTCAGCGAAGTCTCGCCGCGCCCGCACGACACTGGCCTGGTCACGCTGATCTCCCAGGACCTGTCGCAGTTCGCCCTGCATGCACGGGCCATTCTCGGCCTGCCGATCCCGTTGATCCGTCAGTTCGGGCCATCGGCTTCGGCGGTGATTCTGGTGGAAGGGCAGTCGACCCAGACCGCTTTCGCCAACCTGGGCGCTGCCTTGAGCGAGCCGGATACCGCGATGCGCCTGTTCGGCAAGCCTGAAGTCAACGGCCAGCGCCGCATGGGCGTGGCCCTGGCGCGCGACGAATCGATCGAAGCCGCCCGCGCCAAGGCGACCCGGGCTTCGCAAGCGGTTGTCGTCGAGTTGTAAACCCCCGTAACTCTGTGGGAGCGGGCTTGCTCGCGAAAGCGGTGTGTCAGTCAACATTAATGTATCTGACACACCGCTTTCGCGAGCAAGCCCGCTCCCACAGGTTCGGTGTTCAGTCTCTATAATTTGGGGGTGCCCAAGACCCTTCATCCAAGCTCCAGGCCTGTACCCATGAATTCCCAAAGCATCATCGTCCCGAAAATCTCCACCCTGCCGGTGCACGAGCCCCGGGCCCGGGCCGTTGTGCGCTGGCTGGTGCGCAAGAACATCATCCAGGAAGAGCTGACCACCTGTGGCCGTACTGGCAATCGCATGGCCCATGCCATCGCCGACGGTGCCCGGGCAGTGGTCCTGCACCCCGAAGCCCTGCCGTTCGGCGAGCCGATCAATGGCCTGGAGATCATTACCAAGCGCTGCATCTATACGCCGGCCAAGGGTTTCCTTGAGGAAGCAGGCTGCGCCGAGTGCCGCAAGGAAGTCGGTGAGGCGCTGTTCGAAAGCCTGGAAGACTGGATGCCGGGGCGCACCGATAACTTCACCTGTCCGGAATGCGGGCATGAAGACGACATCAACGGCTTTCTGTTCCTGCAGGAATGCGGCTTCTCCAACCTCGGATTCATCTTCAACAACTGGGCCGAAGCCGGGTTCAAACAGAGCTTTCTCGACGAATTCGCCGATTGGCTCGATCAGCCAGTCAGCTGGGTCAAAGTCGAACTCTGAACTTCTGTAGGCGCGAGCTTCTCGCGATGAACTTTCAGGCCACGCGGGTTTCCAGGCAACCCGCATTATCGTTCACGACCATCGCGAGCAAGCTCGCTCCTACAAAAAAGCGCCCCGTATGTCAGTAATGCCAATAATAGTCAGAGTTTTACATTGAACCCGAGGGGGTGTCTGACTATAATGGCGCGCTTCCATTTTCCCGCTCGGGAGCCCCCGCGATGCTGCGTATCAGCCAAGAAGCTCTGACATTCGACGACATTCTCCTAGTGCCCGGTTATTCCGAGGTGCTTCCTAACGAAGTCAGTCTCAAGACCCGCCTTACCCGTGGCATCGAGCTGAATATTCCACTGGTCTCCGCTGCCATGGACACCGTCACTGAAGCCCGTCTGGCAATTGCCATGGCTCAGGAAGGTGGTATCGGCATCATCCACAAGAACATGACCATCGAGCAGCAAGCTGCCGAAGTGCGCAAGGTCAAGCGTTACGAAGCCGGTGTGGTCAAGGACCCGATCACCATCGTCGCCGACGCTACCGTGCGCGAACTGTTCGAACTGACCCGCATGCACAACATCTCTGGCGTTCCGGTACTGCACAATGGCGACCTGGTCGGCATTGTCACCTCCCGTGACGTGCGTTTCGAGAACCGTCTGGAAGCCACTGTCCGTGAAGTGATGACGCCTAAAGAGCGTCTGGTCACGGTCAAGGAAGGCGCCGACAAGAACGATGTGCGTGAACTGCTGCACAAGCACCGCATCGAACGCGTGCTGATCGTCGACGAAAAATTCGCCCTCAAGGGCATGATGACCGTCAACGACATCGAAAAAGCCAAGGCTTACCCGCTGGCCAGCAAGGACGATCAAGGTCGTCTGCGCGTGGGTGCTGCAGTCGGTACCGGTAAAGACACCGGTGACCGCGTTGCCGCCCTGGTCGCCGCCGGCGTTGACGTGGTGGTGGTCGACACCGCTCACGGTCACTCCAAAGGCGTGATCGACCGCGTTCGCTGGGTCAAGCAGAACTTCCCTGAAGTGCAGGTCATCGGCGGCAACATCGCCACCGGCGCTGCCGCCAAGGCCCTGGCCGAAGCCGGCGCTGACGCGGTCAAGGTCGGTATCGGCCCTGGCTCGATCTGCACCACCCGTATCGTCGCCGGTGTCGGCGTACCGCAAATCAGTGCCATCGCCAACGTCGCCGCTGCCCTCGAAGGCACTGGCGTGCCGTTGATCGCCGACGGCGGCATCCGTTTCTCCGGTGACCTGTCCAAGGCCATCGTAGCCGGTGCTTCCTGCGTGATGATGGGCTCGATGTTCGCCGGTACCGAAGAAGCGCCGGGCGAGATCGAACTGTTCCAGGGTCGTTCGTACAAGGCTTATCGCGGCATGGGTTCGCTGGGCGCCATGTCCCAGGCCCAGGGTTCCTCCGACCGTTACTTCCAGGACTCCTCGGCAGGCGCCGAGAAGCTGGTTCCGGAAGGTATCGAAGGGCGTGTTCCGTACAAGGGCACCCTGAGCGCGATCATCCACCAGTTGATGGGCGGCCTGCGTTCCTCGATGGGCTACACCGGTAGCGCCAACATCGAAGAGATGCGCACCAAGCCTGAGTTCGTGCGGATCACCGGCGCCGGCATGGCCGAGTCCCACGTTCACGACGTGCAGATCACCAAGGAAGCGCCAAACTATCGGGTCGGCTGACGCCGACAGCTATAAGCCACAAGTTACAAGCTGCAAGCGGTGCTGTGATAGTGCAGTGCCGCGCGGTTTCCGATTACTTGCAGCTTGCAGCTTGAAGCTTGCAACTGCTTTTAAGAGTTTCCCCCATGGCCCTCGACATTCACGCTCACCGCATCCTGATCCTCGACTTCGGTTCCCAGTACACCCAGCTGATCGCCCGCCGCGTGCGCGAGATCGGTGTGTACTGCGAACTGCATCCGTTCGACATGGACGAAGATGCGATCCGCGAATTCGCTCCTAAAGGCGTCATCCTCGCCGGTGGCCCGGAGTCGGTTCACGAAGCCAACAGCCCTCGCTGCCCGCAAGCCGTTTTCGATCTGGGCGTGCCGGTCTTCGGTATCTGCTACGGCATGCAGACCATGGCCGAGCAACTGGGCGGCAAGGTTGAAGGTTCCGAGCTGCGTGAGTTCGGTTACGCCCGCGTGGACGTGGTCGGCAAGAGCCGTCTGCTCGACGGCATTGAAGACCACATCGACGCCGACGGCCTGTTCGGCCTCGACGTCTGGATGAGCCACGGTGACAAGGTCACCCGGATGCCGGAAGACTTCCACATCCTGGCCAGCACCCCGAGCTGCCCGATCGCCGGCATGTTCAGCGACGAGCGTCGCTACTACGGCGTGCAGTTCCACCCGGAAGTGACCCACACCAAGCAGGGCGGTCGCATCCTGTCGCGCTTCATCCTCGACATCTGCGAGTGTGAAGCCCTGTGGACCCCGTCGAAGATCGCTGAAGACGCCATCGCCCAGGTTCGCGCCCAGGTCGGCACCGACAACGTTCTGCTGGGTCTGTCCGGCGGTGTTGACTCGTCCGTGGTTGCCGCACTGCTGCACAAGGCCATCGGCGACCAACTGACCTGCGTGTTCGTCGACAACGGCCTGCTGCGCCTGCACGAAGGCGAGCAAGTGATGGCCATGTTCGCCGAGAACATGGGCGTCAAGGTGATCCGCGCCAACGCCGAGGAGCAGTTCCTGGGCAACCTGGCCGGCGAAGCCGACCCGGAGAAGAAGCGCAAGATCATCGGCCGCACCTTCATCGACGTGTTCGATGCCGAATCCTGCAAGCTGGACAACATCAAGTACCTGGCCCAGGGCACCATCTACCCGGACGTGATCGAGTCGGCTGGCGCGAAAAGCGGCAAGGCCCACGTGATCAAGTCGCACCACAACGTGGGCGGCCTGCCGGAAGAAATGAACCTGAAACTGGTCGAGCCACTGCGCGAACTGTTCAAGGACGAAGTCCGCCGTCTGGGCCTGGAGCTGGGCCTGCCGTACGACATGGTCTACCGTCACCCGTTCCCGGGCCCGGGCCTGGGCGTGCGGATCCTCGGCGAAGTGAAGAAGGAATACGCCGACCTGCTGCGTCGCGCCGACCACATCTTCATCGAAGAACTGCGCAAGGCCGACTGGTACCACAAGGTCAGCCAGGCCTTCGTGGTGTTCCAACCGGTGAAATCGGTTGGCGTGGTCGGCGATGGCCGTCGTTACGCCTGGGTCGTGGCCCTGCGTGCCGTGGAAACCATCGACTTCATGACCGCGCGTTGGGCGCACCTGCCTTACGAACTGCTGGAAACCGTATCCGGCCGCATCATCAATGAAATCGAAGGCATCTCCCGCGTCACCTACGACGTGTCGAGCAAGCCGCCGGCGACCATTGAGTGGGAATGATCGTATTTGAGCCCGTGAACCCGGGCTCAAAACGATAGCGGTAAAAGAAGCCCCCGGTCGCGAGACCGGGGGCTTTTTGCATGCAGGCGTGGCAGAAACAGGCACGAATTACAGAGGCAGACGCCCTTCGAGGTCCATGCCCATGCGGCTCAGGGCCCAGGACAGTTCGACGATACTGGCGTATGGCACCTGATGCACATCAGTCCAGGTCGGACGATTGATCAGGTATTTGCCGTCAACCGTACGCTCGACCAGCGTTCGCGCAATCTGGCGGTCTCTGCCGCGATGAATCAACGTCCAGGTTCCATCGACCTTCTCGAAGGTGAACATGCCTTGCCGGAACAGCAGCCGATTGAGTTCCGCCGGTGTTCGCTCGAGCAGCGGTAGCGGCATCTGCAGGCTCAGGTCGGCGTACAACGTATCGTATTCGCCACTGACATGGTCCGGTTGCGTGGTGAAGCCCCGTCCCACTTCGATGCCCCGGTCTGTCTCGATCAGCAGGCGTTTTTCGGGCAACACTTCTTCGATGCGCAAGCCGATACCGCCCTGTATTTCACTGATGCCGGCCATACCGCGAAAGGTATTGATGTTTTCCTGATCGGTCAGTACCACCCATTTACCTGCGCCATTGAGGGATTCGTTGGCGTGCATGATCGTGTGGGTGAGGTAGTTCTTTATGGCTTGCTCATGCATGTCGGGAAGTGGCGAGGCGGGATAGCGATAGCTCGCCAGACAGTCCGTCGCCTGAACCCGAATGCCGTTGAGTCGCGCAGCCCTGACCACTTCAAGCGGTGTATACCGCCCTGACGGGTCGCTTTGCAGTTGTTGCAGCGTTTCCTCCAGGTCATCGGACATTTCCCCGGTGCTGAAGAATGTGTTCAAGTCCAGCTGACTGAAATCGTTGAGCAGGCGATGGAAATACAGTGTTTTGACCCCCTGTCTGGCGAGTGTCGGCATGTTCTCGATGAGAAAACGCATACTGGCAATGCGATCCTGACTCTCACCGATGACCAGGCCATTTGCTGCATCCAGCGCCTGCTCGACCAGTTCTGTGGCGGTGGTCGAGGGCGTGACGGTGGGGATGGTCGGGCGGGTAGGCAGGGAAGTGGAGAAACCGCTGCGGGCAAAGAAGCTTCGAGCGTCCCGTGACAACTCGGCACGAGGGGCGGCGACGTATTCGTCGTAGGTGGTAATCCCTTTCATTGTGCCGTCGGGCAAACGGCTGACTTTGACATGGGTCTCCGGTTTGCCCATCGCCAGCTTCCTGAGGCTGTATCTGGCAGGTGCGTCGTATTTTGTGGCGGGTTTGCGCAGCGCGATTTGCGGCTGGGGTTGAGCGACCCCTGGCGACATTCCTTTCAGATTGTTGCCGCCACCCTTCAGGCCGGCGCGTGGTGCCAGCTCCCACTCACCTTGAGCGTTCAGGCGTACCGGCAATGAGCCTGAAAACGCGTTCGGGTTTTCAGGATCGATAATGGCCCACGTGCCGACACCGTTGGTGTCGGTTTCATAGCGCACGTACCAGGCCGTATCGTTGAGCATGATGGCTGTCGATGGATTGCCGTCGAGTCGATAGATGCCCTGGAATTTCCCGGGCATTGTTTCGGGTGTTATCCCTTCCAGCAATTCGTTGGCTTGCCAGTGCTGGGGTATGCTCGGCCGCTGGACTTCAGGTCGTACCCGGGCAAGCTCCTCGAGCTCCGATGCCGCACTCTCGGCCTCTCCAGCCACTGGCGGCCAACCCATCGGTTGCATGCCATTTTCAATCAGTGCCTGTTTCAGTTCTCCCAGGTTATCCACTGTCATGGAGTCATAGGCCGGCCCAAGCGGAGTATCCAGGTTGATCCTGCCACCGGGTGTCATTCTGATCACAGTGTCGGCCATTCGGTTCTCGGCATTGCGATAGACCACCAACAGGCTGCTTCTGTAGCGCTGAAAGGTGAACATCCCCGGTTCCGGTAACAGCGCTCGCAGCTCTTGTGGCGTCCGGTAGGCCCACGGGGTTTGCATTTGTACACGCCAGTCGCCTTTGATGCTGTCTCGGATGTGGTCGAAACCAGTGATGCCGGACCCTTCCTCCTCGACAGGCGAGCCCGGATAGTCCGCATATTCCACCGCTAATCCCGGATCGGAACCAATGGGCAGTGCCTGACCCGGTGTCACGTCTTCGATTCGTACACTCAAGGCGTCAGTCTGTTCACTGATGCCTTGATAGCCTCTGAAACTCGTCATGTGTTCCTGATCGACCAAGGCAATCCATTTGGCGGGTCCCTTCAATTCTTCATTGAGCTGAATGACCTCGCCAGCAAAGTAACTTCTTGCCATTTGGCTGTCCGGATGCCGGGAAAACGAGTCTTCGTTGATGTTGTAGGTCGTTGTCATATCGATGGCCTGCACCCGCACACGCTGGGTGTTGGCAGACCTCACCAGCGCCAGCAGGTTGAATCTGCCCTCGGGATCGTTGCCGGCCCTGATGTCGAGTTTTCTCAGGTAGGTCTCCAGCTCTTCCGGCATTTCGCCGGTTCTGGCAAAAGCGTCCAGATCAAGCTGATTGACGTTGGCCAGCAGTTCCTGCAAGTACAACGTCTTCACGCCGCGGCGGGCCAGGGCGGGCATGTTTTCGATCAGGAACTGCTTACTGCCGATACTGCCGCGGCTCTCGCCAACGATCAGTCCCGGTTTTTCCGCGAATGCGACGTCGAGCAGTTCGGTCGATGCGTTTAACACTCGTGCAGGGACTTGAAGGCGAGGGGTTGGGGGATTGAGCTCGTAGTAGGCGTTTGCATCGCTGATCAGTTCATTGCGTGGCTCTTCCTGATCCAGCTGGAACTCGCTCAGGGACTCGGTGAATTCGTCGATAGGGGACATCAACTCACTGTGTACATCTATGCTGCCCAAGGTCCGTAAACGTCTGTACAAATTACGTACATCGGGTCCACCGAGTGCCCAGGCCCTCATTTGCGGGTCTTCGAGGCCGGGCACATGAATGCCCGGTGTACGCGCCCATTCTTCGATGACGGGCTCGCTTGTCGCACCGGCGCTGGAAACCGGCGATACGATCATGCCGCCCCTCAGTCCCAGGCGCGGGGTGATCTCCCAGGTGCCAGCAGCATTTAAACGCACGGGGATCGAACCAGAGAATGCATGGGGGTTGGCCGGGTCGATGATGGCCCAGGTGCCACGGCCATTGATATCGGATTCATAGCGCACGAAGTACGCGCTGTCGTTGAGCTTTATCGCGGACGAAGGGTTGGAAGCAAGCTGATAGGTGCCTTGAAACTTGCCCGGTTCGTGAACCAGTGTGTCGTCACTGAGCGATACCTTGATCTTGAAAGATTCCGGCACCTTCACCCTAGGTCCGGCATTGTCCGGTGTTTCAACGGCCACCTCGGTCGGTGCAGGTTTGGGGGCTTTGGCCGGTGGTGTTGTCTCCTTCAGCTCAGCCATTTCCTTCGCCTCGGCGGCGTCGATTTCGGGGCCGGCTTCTTCCAGCGAACCGGGACCTTTGAGGACGAGCAGGTTGAACAAGATGTCGATACCGCTGAGCACTGCGCCAAGCACACCGGCCTTGCGTTCCTCGGCGGTTTTGCCGTTGACCGCCTGATCGATGTTCAACCCCATGTTGGCGATGCTGGCGCCGATCACCGGCAGTGCGACCGGCCAGCCGACGACCGCCATCGGACCGAACACTTTCACGCCGGCGCTGAGGTAACCGATCCACAGTTTTTCCCGCAGATCGCCATTGGAGGTCAGTGACAGCGCGGCCTCGGCGGACATCGCGGCCTTGGTCGAGTCTCGCAACCAGCTGAAAACGTCACCGTCAACGCCGCGGTTTTCCTGATTGATCAACTGATGGTCGTACACACTCCAACTGCCCACCAGGCGGTTCATCAGGTCCGTGAGGTTGTCAGCGATGTCCTGGCGATCGGCCATGGAGAAGTGCGCCATGAATGCCTGGCGTCGCGCCTCGTCATTCATTTGCAGCAACACCCAGAAGTGCATGTCCGTTTCGGTTTCCAGCACCTTGAAGGCTTCGGCCTCTCCGGGAAGGTAGAGAATCTGCCGGCCTTTGGGCGCCTTGATGCGCACAATGTTGTTCGACAGGTAGCCGGCCACATCCAGCATTCGTACCTGGGCATGCGTATCGGCGTATTGCGTTTGCAACATCTGCAGGCTGACCGGCCAGGTGATGGGGCCCATGACGGCCGTGACGGCGACATTGAAGTCCGCGTCACTGAGCTTCTTACGGTCGCGGGCCCGCAAGGCGTTGATGAGAAAATTGCACTTGGCCAGGGTACGGAAGTCGGCGTCTGATTCGCTCCAGAAGCTCGTCAGCCGTTCGTTGTAGACCGCGCTGAAGTCGATGCTCCAGAAGTCTGTCAGCACGTCGTTGCCGTGCAGGCGCACTTCGTTGGTTTCATTGAAAGTCCCGGTGCGCGGTCCAGCGGTATAGAAACCCGCATACACATCCAGCAGATCGGCATTGTCCTGATCGGCGGCGCGGAAGCGGTGGATCACCAGTTGGGTCAGGGTCATGGACGACGTCGGGGTGGCGTTGACATGCTCCCATCCGGAGAAGGCCTTCGAGCTGCTTTGCGACGCGTCGAAGCGGTGGAAATACACCCGGTCCGGATCGAGGCCGGTGATGCCGTACTTCTTCAGCAGGTTAAGGGCGACGTCATGAGCGGTGTCTTGCAGGCTGGGGCAGGTCTTGATGATGCGGGTGGCGATGGCCTTGAGGGCGGCCTTGTCGTCTGCATTGGGCAGGGGCCGGTTTTGATTCGGATTCATGCAGTCTCACTCCTTGAGAAACGAGTATTGAGCATGACCCGTTCGTTCAGAGGAGGTGTACTACATAGTTATATGCATGGGCGATCCGGCATGCGTCACTGTATCGCCCTTACTGTTTCGCAGTTGCAGGTGTATCGTATTCGCCTTTTCCGGGTCGCTGGCCTGTCGTTGATTTGTGAGGTAGTTGAGTTCATGTCCTTTACCCGTCGCCAAATACTCGGTGGCCTGGCCGGTCTTGTTGTCGTAGGCGTGGGAGCCGGTGGTGCGTCGCGCTACTGGCTGGGCAGGATGGCCGATGCGGATGCCGGTCACGACTATGAGCTGATTGCGGCGCCGTTGGACGTGGAATTGGTGGCCGGGCACAAGACCCAGGCCTGGGCCTTTGGTCCGTCGGCGCCGGGCACCGAGTTGCGGGTGCGCCAGGGTGAATGGCTGCGGGTGCGCTTCATCAATCACTTGCCGGTGGCGACCACCATTCACTGGCACGGCATCCGCCTGCCGCTGGAAATGGACGGCGTACCCTACGTCTCGCAATTGCCGGTGCTGCCGGGCGAGTACTTCGACTACAAATTCCGCGTACCGGATGCCGGCAGCTATTGGTATCACCCGCATGTGAACAGCAGCGAAGAACTCGGCCGTGGCCTGGTGGGACCGTTGATCATCGAAGAGCGCGAGCCCACCGGTTTCAAGTACGAAAAGACCTTGAGCCTCAAGAGCTGGCATGTCGACGAGGTCGGCAATTTCGTCGAGTTCAGCATTCCCCGTGAAGCGGCCCGTGGCGGTACGGCGGGGCGCCTGGCGACCATCAACGGTGTGTCGCAGGCGGTGATCGACTTGCCGGCCGGGCAGATCACCCGGGTGCGTATTCTCAATCTTGATAACACCCTGACCTATCGCCTGAACATTCCCGGCGTCGAAGCGCAGATCTATGCGCTCGACGGCAACCCCATCGAACCGCGCCCGCTGGGCAAGGAATACTGGCTCGGCCCCGGCATGCGCATTTGCCTGGCGATCAAGGCGCCGCCGGCCGGTGAAGAGTTGTCCTTGCGCAACGGCCCGGTGCGCCTGGGTACCTTGCGTTCAGTGGCCAATACCGACGCACCAAGCCAATGGCCGCCGGCACTGCCGGCCAACCCGATTGCCGAGCCGGACCTGGCCAATGCCGTGAAACTCAACTTCAATTTCGAGTGGGTCGGCTCGGTGTCGGTCAACGTCGACAATGGCAAGCCGCCGAGCCTGTGGCAGATCAACGGCAAGGCTTGGGACATCACCGACAAGACCTGCGCCGACCGCCCGATTGCCAAGCTGGAAAAGGGCAAGAGCTACATTTTCGAATTGAAGAACATGACCCAGTATCAGCACCCGATTCACCTGCACGGCATGAGCTTCAAGGTCATCGCCTCGAACCGGCACAAGGTGATTCCGTACTTCACCGACACTTATCTGCTGGGCAAGAACGAGCGCGCGCAAGTGGCGCTGGTGGCGGATAACCCCGGGGTCTGGATGTTCCACTGCCATGTGATCGATCACATGGAAACCGGCCTGATGGCCGCCATCGAGGTGGCGTGATGCGTCAGATTCGTCCCGCCGCCATCATCGACCGCAGCCGTGATCGCGAATTCATGCGTGAAGCCCTGGCCCTGGCCGCCCAAGGCGCGGCCCTGGGCGAAGTGCCGGTGGGCGCGGTGCTGGTGCAGGACGGTGAAATCATCGGGCGTGGCTTCAATTGCCCGATCAGCACCAGCGATCCCAGTGCCCACGCCGAGATGGTCGCGATTCGCGCCGCCGCCGAGGCCGTCAGCAACTATCGCCTGCCCGGCAGTACGCTGTATGTGACGCTGGAGCCGTGCAGTATGTGCGCCGGGCTGATCGTGCATTCGCGGATCACGCGGGTGGTGTATGGCGCGCTGGAGCCCAAGGCGGGGATTGTGCAGAGCCAGGGGCAGTTCTTTACCCAGGGCTTTTTGAATCACCGGGTGTTGCATGAGGGTGGGGTGTTGGCGGAGGAGTGCGGGGCTGTTTTAAGTGAATTCTTCAAGGCCCGAAGAGCAAAACCTTCCGACTAAACACTGACCCCCCCTGTAGGAGCGAGCCTGCTCGCGATGGTCGTGAACGATTACGCGGGCAATCTGGTTCCCCGCGGTGTTCTTGAGTCCATCGCGAGCAGGCTCGCTCCTACAGGGGATCTTCAGTGGCTGTTATTTACGAGCCACAATCACCGCCCGCATCGGCGCCGGCAGCCCTTCAATCGTCTTGCTGTGATCTTCCGGATCGAGGAAGTCGCTCAGCGACTGATACTTCATCCACTCCGTCCCGCGCTGTTCTTCGACTGTGGTGGTGCTCACATCCACGCACTTCACATCAGTGAACCCGGCACGTCGCAACCACAACTCCAGCGCCGGCACCGACGGCAGGAACCACACGTTGCGCATCTGCGCGTAGCGGTCTTCCGGCACCAGCACCTGGTGCTTGTCGCCTTCGACCACCAGCGTTTCCAGCACCAGCTCACCGCCCTTGACCAGGCAGTCCTTCAGCGCCAGCAAATGCTCGATGGGCGAGCGGCGGTGGTAGAACACGCCCATGGAAAACACCGTGTCGAAGCCTTCGAGGTTCGGCGGCAGGTCTTCGAACGGGAAGGGCAGGTGCCAGGCGTTCGGTTCGGACAGGTAGCGCTGCACCGCCTGGAACTGGCAGAAGAACAGCCAGTTCGGGTCGACACCGATCACGCTGTCGGCACCGGCGCCGAGCATGCGCCACATGTAATAGCCGTTGCCGCAGCCGACATCGAGGATGCGCTTGCCCGCAAGGTCCAGATGCGGCGCGACCCGAGACCACTTCCAGTCCGAGCGCCATTCGGTGTCGACGTGCACACCGAACAGGTCGAACGGGCCCTTGCGCCACGGCGACAGGCCCATCAACGCGGAACGCATTTGCGCGCGGGTCTCGTCGCTGCAATCGGTGTCCAGCTTCAGGCCGTTGAGCAAATCGACTTCGCTCGGCTGGATCCCTGGCAGGGCGTCCAGCGCGCTTTGCCAGCGCTCCAGGTCGCCATGGCCCTTTTCCATTTTCTTGTCGAGTTGCGCCTGCAGGGTGTTGGCCCATTCGGCCAGCGGCGTGCCGGCCAGACGGCGGGCGAGGGGAGACAGATCAATCATGGCAGGGCAATCAACGAGGCAAAGTTAAGACACTGGAACCACGGCACGACTTTCGAGAACCCGGCGGCCAGCAGGCGTTCGCGGTGTTCTTCGAGGCTGTCGGGCTTCATGACGTTTTCGATGGCGCTGCGCTTCTGGGCGATTTCCAGCTCGCTGTAGCCGTTGGCGCGTTTGAAGGCGATGTGCAGGTCGGTGAGCAACGCGTGTTCCTGCTCGTCTTCGAAACGCAGTTTTTCCGAGAGGATCAGGGCGCCGCCGGGCAGCAGCGACTGACGGATGCGCGTCAACAGCGCGGTGCGTTGGTCCGGGGCGATGAATTGCAGGGTGAAGTTCAACGCCACCACCGAAGCCGGCTGGAACTCCAGCGCCAGGATGTCGCCCTCGATCACCTCGACTGGCAGCAACTCCTGGAACATCGAGTCCTGGCCATTGAGGTATTCGCGGCAGCGCTCGACCATGGCTGCCGAGTTATCCACAGCGATCACCCGGCAACCGTCGGTGCGCACATGCCGGCGCAGGGCCTGGGTCACGGCACCCAGCGACGAGCCCAGGTCGTAGAGCACGCTGCCCGGTTGGGCGAACTGCGCGGCGAGCACGCCGAGGTTTTCGACAATGGTCGGATAGCCCGGCACCGAGCGCTTGATCATGTCCGGGAACACCCGCACCACGTCCTCGTTGAAGGCGAAGTCAGGCACCTGGGCCAAAGGCTGGGCGAAAAGGCGATCGGGTTCTTTGCTCACGGCGGTTCCAGCGGTATCGGTGAAAAGGCCGGCATTTTAGCCAAGTTGGCGCGGGGATGCGCGGGTTGTCTGATAAAGCGGGTGGGTTGATGCAGTTCGAAAGCCGAGAGTGCTCTTGTGGCGAGGGGGCTTGCCCCCGTTGGACTGCGAAGCAGTCCCAAAACCATGCAACCGGGTAATCACAGATACACCCGACTAACAGGGTTTACGACGGCTGCGCCGCCCAACGGGAGCAAGCTCCCTCGCCACAGGGTTCAGCGTGATCTTTGGGTGAACGCCGATGCCGTGATACCCCACTGCCCCAGCCAATAACTGAGGATGATCACATAGGGCGCCGCATCGAACGGCACCACAAAACGGCTGATGCCAATCACACTGTCCGAAAACACAAAGGCCACCGCACCACCGGCAGCCAGCAAGGCCGAACGCTTGGGCACATCACTGCCAAGCCGCGCCAGCGCGCGCCAGAGCATGGTGCTGATCGCCAGGCCGTAGACGATCACCGGAATCAGTAGTGGCCCCAGTCCATGAGACATCAGAATCCCCAACAGCACCGCACCCACGCCGAGGGCGATGATCAGGGGTAAAAGAGCCAGGCGCCGGCAATCGCTCAAGTAGGCTTTCAGATACGCCAGGTGGGCGACCAGAAATGCGCCGAGGCCGAACACGAACAAATCCCCCGGCCACGCCAGCAACACGTCGCCGAGCAAGGAGAAAATCAGGCCCAGGCTGATCCAGCGCCGGTACTCGCCGGGTGGTGCGTCGTGCAGCCAGCCGAGCAGGGCCAGTACCGGCAGCGGCTTGACCAGCAGGCACAGCAGCGAGGCATGCACGCTCAGGCCATAAAGGAAGGTCACTGCGCCCATCAGCGCCAGAATCAGCCAGCCCACGGTCAGTTAACCGAAATCGCGCAATCGAACGAGTCCACCGGTAGCACTTCCGGCGCCCACGGCTGTTGCGAGGTCAGGCGCAAACGTCCCGTGCCGGTCGCAAAAGCCTGGAAGCGCCAGGTCGAAACCCCGGCCGAACCGACGATGCCGGCATCTTCCGGATTTCGATACACCTCTGGCCCCAAGGCGTGCAGTACGCCGCCGGCCGAATCCTGGATCGCCCAGCGATAACCCGTGGTCGGATTGCTCGGCAGGGTCAGGATCAGGTTTTGTCCGTTGCTGAGCTGCACCGGGCATTCGCTCTGTTTTTCCACAGTCACGTTTTGCGCAGGTTGCGTGGCGCACGCGGCCAGCAAGGCGAGGGCGAGGGGGACAAACAGGCGAGTGGGGGACATGAGATCAGTGGCTCCGGCGTTGGCGACGAACGGCGAGCATAACTGAAGATGAGACAAAGTGTGACAGTCAGCCTGGACGGTGGTGTCAGGACTGACGCTTTCGCGGGCAAGCCCGCTCCCACAGGGATTGAGGGTGCACACAAGTTTTGTGACCGACTCAAATTCCTGTGGGAGCGGGCTTGCCCGCGAAGACGGCAGTACAGGCGCTACAAGAGCATCAGAACAACACCTTGGCCACATCCGCAAAGCGCTTGGCAAAGTGCACGGTAATGCCCTCCTTCAGGTACTCCGGCAGTTCTTCGAAATTACCCCGGTTGGCCTCCGGCAGGATCAGCTCGAAAATTTTCTGCCGCCGCGCTGCAATCACCTTCTCGCGCACCCCGCCAATCGGCAGTACATGCCCGGTCAACGTCAGTTCGCCAGTCATGGCCACGCCTTTTTTCGGTGGCTGGTTGCGTGCCAGCGACAGCAGGGCGCTGGCCATGGTCACGCCGGCGCTCGGGCCGTCCTTCGGCGTGGCGCCTTCCGGTACGTGCAGGTGGACGAAGGCTTCGTCGAAGAACTTCGGATCGCCGCCATAGGACTTCAGGTGCGAGCTGACGTAGCTGTAGGCGATCTCCGCCGACTCTTTCATCACGTCACCCAGTTGTCCGGTGAGCTTGAACCCGCGGTTGAGGGTGTGGATGCGCGTGGCTTCGATCGGCAGTGTCGCGCCGCCCATGCTGGTCCAGGCCAGGCCAGTGATCACGCCGACCCCCGCCAGCACCTGCTCGTTGCGGAACACCGGTTTGCCGAGCGACGCTTCGAGATCTTTCGGGCCGAGCTTGATCACCGCTTTCGGTTCGTCGAGCAGTTTCATCACCGCTTTGCGCACCAGTTTGCCGAGGTTTTTTTCCAGCTGGCGCACGCCGGCTTCACGGGCATAGCCGTCGACCAGCGCCTTGAGCGCGCTGTCGCTGATGCTCAGGCTGCCCTTGGACACGCCGGCTTTCTCAAGCTGCTTGGGCCACAGGTGACGCTTGGCGATGGCGACTTTTTCTTCGGTGATGTAGCCCGACAGGCGAATCACTTCCATGCGGTCGAGCAACGGGCCGGGGATCGAGTCCAGGGTGTTGGCGGTGCACACGAACAATACCTTCGACAGGTCCATCCGCAGGTCCAGATAGTGGTCGAGGAATTCGACGTTCTGCTCCGGATCGAGGGTTTCCAGCAAGGCCGAAGCCGGGTCGCCCTGGTAGCTCTGGCCCATCTTGTCGATCTCGTCGAGCATGATAACCGGGTTCATCACTTCGACGTCTTTGAGCGCCTGCACCAGTTTGCCCGGCTGCGCGCCGATGTAGGTGCGACGGTGGCCCTTGATCTCGGCTTCGTCGCGCATGCCGCCAAGGCTGAAGCGGTAGAACGGCCGGCCCAGGGATTCGGCGATGGACTTGCCGACGCTGGTCTTGCCCACGCCCGGCGGGCCGACCAGCAGCACGATGGAGCCGCTGATCTCGCCTTTGTAGGCGCCGACTGCTAGGAATTCGAGGATGCGGTCCTTGATGTCGTCGAGGCCGGCGTGGTGTTTGTCCAGCACCTTGCGCGCATGCTTGAGGTCGAGTTTGTCCTCGCCGTACACGCCCCACGGCACCGAGGTCGCCCAGTCGATGTAATTGCGGGTGACCGCATACTCCGGCGAGCCGGTCTCGAGGATCGACAGCTTGTTCATTTCCTCTTCGAGGCGTTTCTGCACCTGCGCCGGCAGGACTTTGCCCACCAGCCGCTGCTCGAACTGTTCGAGGTCGGCGCTACGGTCGTCCTTGGTCAAGCCCAGCTCCTGCTGGATGACCTTGAGTTGCTCCTTGAGGAAGAACTCGCGCTGATGTTCACCGATCTTGCGGTTAACTTCGGCGGAAATCTCTTTTTGCAGGCGCGCGACCTCGACTTCCTTGCGCAGCATCGGCAGGACTTTTTCCATGCGCTTGAGCATCGGCACGCAGTCGAGCACTTCCTGCAGCTCACTGCCGGTGGCCGAGGTGAGCGCGGCGGCGAAGTCGGTCAGCGGTGACGGGTCGTTGGGGCTGAAGCGGTTGAGGTAGTTCTTCAACTCTTCGCTGTACAGCGGGTTGAGCGGCAGCAGTTCCTTGATCGCATTGATCAGCGCCATGCCGTAGGCCTTGACCTCGTCGGTCGGCTCGGTGGGCTGGTGCGGGTATTCGACTTCCACCAGATACGGAGGGCGATGGTGCTTGAGCCAGGTTTTCAGACGCACACGGGTCAGGCCCTGGGCGACGAATTGCAGTTTGCCGTTTTCGCGGCTGGCGTGGTGCACCTTGACCAGGGTGCCGTAGAGCGGCAGGGCCGAGGTGTCGAAGTGGCGCGGATCTTCCTGGGGGCTGTCCATGTAGAACAGGGCCAGGGAGTGGTGTTCAGACTTGGCCACCAGGTCGAGGGTCTCGGCCCACGGCTCTTCGTTGACGATGACCGGCAGGACCTGGGCCGGGAAGAATGGCCGGTTGTGGATCGGGATGATGTAGACCTTGTCCGGCAGGTTCTGGCCGGGCAGGGCCAGGCCTTTGCCGGGTTTGTGCTGTGGAGCGCTTTGTGGATCGGCGTATTCGCTCGGGTCTTCGGGGAATTCTTGCTGGTCGCTCATGGGGGCACCTGCACAATGGGGATGGGTCTTAGATGGGGCAGGTTGGCGGTGGTTTCAACGGTCATTTTCTGCAACGCCGTGTTTCGAAGGCGTGTTCAGCGCAGAGACAGGTTAGTTGAACCATGGCAGTGCGAGGTCAATTGTGGGAGCGGGCTTGCTCGCGAAGAGGGCGTATCAGTCGATGTAAATGTTGCCTGACACACCGTATTCGCGAGCAAGCCCGCTCCCACAGGGGGCCTGTGGTGTTTTGAGATCTGCGGCCACAAAAAAGGCGACGTCCTCACGGGCGTCGCCTTTCGTTTTACTGCCGCTAAAACTTACTCGGACAGTTTGTACGCAATCACATAGTCACCCATTTTGGTGCCCAGTGAGCCGTGGCCACCGACGACCAACAGCACGTACTGCTTGCCGTCCTTGCCGGTGTAGGTCATCGGCGTAGCCTGACCGCCAGCCGGCAGGCGCGATTTCCAAAGCTCCTTGCCGGTATTGACGTCATAGGCGCGCAGGTACTGATCCAGCGTGCCGCTGAGGAAGCCGACGCCGCCGGCGGTGACTATCGAGCCGCCCATGCTTGGCACGCCGAGTGGCAGGCCGATAGGCAATGGCGAGCTGTCGCGGCTGGTGCCGTTCTTGCGTTTCCACACGACTTTGCCTGTGGTCAGGTCGATGCCGGCCACGTAGCCCCAGGCCGGCGCCTGGCACGGTACGCCGAGCGGCGACATGAACGGGTGCATGATCACCGCATAAGGTG
The DNA here is from genome assembly GCF_002303975.1 of Pseudomonas sp. ACN5. NCBI lineage: Bacteria > Pseudomonadati > Pseudomonadota > Gammaproteobacteria > Pseudomonadales > Pseudomonadaceae > Pseudomonas > Pseudomonas sp. ACN5. The sequence goes on from NZ_MRCP01000004.1 coordinate 82,980, forward strand.
CGCCGGTGTTCGGTTGCACGCCCGCTGTTTCGCTTTCGCGCTTGCTGTCGGCCGCGACTTCGGCGCGAGGCACCATTTTCGAGACGAAGGCCATGTAGTTCGGGCTGGTGAACAGCATCTGGCGAACCGGGTCGACCGAAACGCCGCCCCAGTTGAAGACGCCGACGTTACCCGGATAGATCAGGCTGCCCTGTTCCGACGGCGGGGTGTACTGGCCTTCGTAGCGCAATTCCTTGAACTGGATGCGGCACAGCATCTGGTCGAACGGGCTGGCACCCCACATGGCTTTTTCGGTGAGTTCCGGGGCCAGCAGGTTCAGGTCCGAACGGGCCTGGGTCGGTGCGGTGTGGTCGCCTTTCACGGCGCCTTGCGGAGCCGGGATTTCCTTGATCGGGATGATCGGCGTGCCGTCACGACGGTCGAGGACGTACAGGCTGCCTTGCTTGGTCGGTTGGATCACCGCAGGCTTGATGCCGTCGGCGGTTTTCATGTCCAGCAAGGTTGGCTGGCTGCCGACGTCCATGTCCCACAGGTCATGGTGAGTGAACTGGTAGTTCCAGCGCACCTTGCCGGTGGCCAGGTCCAGCGCGACCAGGCCGGCACTGAACTTCTCGGCGCCCGGGGTGCGGTCTGCGCCCCACTGGTCAGGGGTCTGGTTGCCCAGTGGCAGGTAGACCATGCCGAGCTTTTCGTCGACGCTGGCCAGCGACCACATGTTCGCCGAGTTGCGGCTGTAGTGTTCGCCTTCTGGCAGCGGTTCGGTCGCGTCTGGATTGTTGCTGTCCCAGTTCCACACCAGATGGCCGTCGTGTACGTCAAAGGCACGGATCACGCCGGATGGCTCGTTGGTCGACTCGTTGTCGGTGACGTGGCCGCCCATGATCACCAGGTCACGGGTGATCGCAGCCGGCGAGGTGGCGTAGTAGCCACCGGGGGTGAACGGCCCGATGCCTTGGGTCAGGTCAACCACACCGTTTTTACCGAAACCTTCGCAGACCTTGCCGGTGTCGGCGTTGAGTGCGATCAGGCGTGCATCGGCGGTTGGCAGGTACAGGCGACGCGGGCAGGCCTGGGCGACGGCTTTTCCGGCTTCAGAGATGACGGCGGAGGCAGCGTTTTCAGACTGGGCGTAGGCCGCTTCGTCGTAGTACGACACGCCGCGGCAGGTCATGTGGGCGAAGCCCTTGAAGCCCACCGGGCTCTTGATCTGCGGGTCGAAACGCCACAGTTCCTTGCCGGTGTCCGGGTCCAGCGCCAGCACCTTGCTATGGGCGGTGCAGGCATAGAGCATGCCGTTGGCCTTGAGCGGGGTGTTTTCGTTGGTCAGTTCCACCGGGTCATCGGCGGTTGGCAGATCGCCGGTCTGGATACGCCAGGCTTCTTGCAGCTTGCCGACGTTGGCCGGGGTGATCTGCTTGAGTGGCGAGTAGCGGTCACCGAACTCGCTGCGGCCATAGGCCTGCCAGTCGCCTTCGGGCATCTGCGGCGCGGTGCTGGTCATGTCCGCGGTGTCGCGGCCCAGTTCACCCAAGGTCTCGCCCGGGTGGGTGAACTGGCTGGCCACGGCGGTCACACCAGCCAGGACCACGGCTACGCTCAAGGCGCCAGTGCCCACGGGGGCAGGGCCGTTGATCAGCAATGGACGACGGAACCACGGCAGCAGCATCACCACGCCCAGGGCGAACCACAGCGCCAGGCGCGGCACCAGTTGCCACCAGTCGAGGCCGACTTCCCACAGCGCCCAAACAGTACTGGCGAACAGCACCAGTGCGTACAGGCCCAGCACCGCGCGGCGGGCGGCGATCAGCAACACGCCGCTCAGCACAATGCCAATGCCGGCCAGCAGGTAGTACAGCGAGCCGCCGAGCATGCTCAGCTTGATCCCCCCGGCCAGCATGGCCAGGCCCATTAGCAGAAGCAGTATGCCGAGCAGGGTCGGCAACAGACGGCTTCGACCCAAGGCACCATCAGTGCTCATAGTGTGATTCTCCGTGATGTTTCAAGTAGTCCCGCGCCAGTTCACTGTAGATGACGATCCGGCGCGGGCAGGGTTCATAAAACCGGTGTGGTTGACGCAATCCCTTGTGGGAGCGGGCTTGCTCGCGAAAGCGGTGGCTCAGGCAGCACAAATGTTGGCTGTGATGACGCCTTCGCGAGCAAGCCCGCTCCCACAGGTTTTTGTGTGGTTGCTCAGAACGACGACTGGACCTTGATCCCGCCGATCAGCGCGTCGTCGACCTCGTTCACGCCGCCGGGATGGCGGATGTATTGCAGGTTCGGGCGCACGGTCAGCCAGTTGGTCACGTGCACGCCGTAATAGAGTTCGGCGCTGTATTCGGTGTCCTGGGGTGGCAGGTAGGACGGATTGTCGTAGTCGAAAACGACATTGGCCTGGTTGGTCGCCTCGGCGTTCTTGCGATAGGCCGGGTTGACGTGGACGCGGGCCATGGCAAAACCGATGTCGTCCCTGGACCGGGCATCGAACAGACCTTTGTAGACGAGACCGGCCTGGACGTAGTTGTCGATGGCATTGGTCTTCTTGTCGTGCATCGTGCCGTTGGCAAACAGGCTCAGGCCGCGGGAATGATCGCTGGCCAGGCGGGTGACTTGCTGCTGGAGGCCCAGCCACATGCCGTGCTTGCTCGAGGCGCTGCGGTAGGCTTCGCCACTCAGGGCGGCAGGCTGGCCATTGCTGTCCTTGTAGACGTCGGTGGCGTTGGCGCTGCTGTAGTAGTAACCGGCGCGGTATTCACCCGGCAGGCCGTTGAGTTTAGGCGTCCACACCAGCTCCACCGGCAGGACTGCGCCCTGGGTGCCGCTGCCGCTGAGCTTGAAGCCATTGTTGCGATCCAGGTTCGACGGGTTCTGCTCGTACGCGCCGACCTGTGCATAAAGCTCTGGCGTCAGGTGATATTTGACCCGCAGTGCCCACTGGCTGACCGGCCAGTTGTACCAGATGTCGCCCGCCCAGTTGCCGACCTGGGAGCCGCAGAACGCCAGGTTCTGGAAGTCGCAAGGGAAGCTGTTGAAGTCTTCGCCTTCGCCGAAACGGCCGACCTTGATGTCGAGTTTTTCGTCGAAGAGCTTCTGCTGATACCACATCTGCGTCAGGCGCCAGGTCTGGCCGCGGCCCCAGACTTCCTGGGCCGAGGTGAAGCCGCCGACACGCGGATCGTTGATGCGGTCGTTGCTGATGTTGTTGCCGCTGCGTTCGGTGATGGTCAGCTGGAACTCGGCGTCGTCCCAGCCGAGGATTTTCTGCAAGTCCAGATGGGTGCCCAGGCCGAACTGGTCGCTGTAGCGGGCGGTGCGGTCATGGTCGTAGCCGCCGTGCAGATTGCTGCCCATTTCACCGGTGTAATCGACTTTGAAGTCGTAGCCTTTTTCCGCAAGTTCGCTGCGAGTACCGTTCCAGTCGCCGAGCATCCACGGCGAATCGCTATCGAAGGCCGGAGCCGAGTGAGCGCAAGTGGCAAGGCCCAAAGCGGTGAGTCCGCCTATCAGGTTCAAGGTGTTTCGGCAGGCAACAGGTTTTAAGACAGCGCTGTCTTTCGAAAGCTGGAAATCAGGCATAGAGAAGAAATTCTTGATCTTTTTCTGGGGATTAAACGGAAGAAATGGCTAGAAGAAGCGTTTCAGCTAAAGCGGGCGCAAGGATAATCATCTGTTACAAATAGAGAAAGGGCTTTTACTGACATGCAGCCTTTCGGATTTGGTAACAGTTGTAGGAGCGAGCTTGCTCGCGATGGTCGATAACGATAACGCGTTCATTCTGGGTTGACGCGTTTTCGTTCGAGTCCATCGCGAGCAAGCTCGCTCCTACATCAACAGATTCACCTACATTTGATAGATCGCTTCCACCCGACGAAACCCTCGGCTAAGGTGCGCGACTTCCAATTCCCACTCTGCTTGAAGGCCCGGCATGACCGAACACAACATCGACCCGCTGCACGGCGTGACGCTGGAGCAAATCCTCAACGCCCTGGTTGAACACTACGAATGGTCGGGGCTGGCCGAACGCATCGATATCCGCTGCTTCAAGAGCGACCCGAGCATCAAGTCGAGCCTGACGTTCCTGCGTAAAACCCCGTGGGCGCGGGAGAAGGTCGAACGTCTGTATGTGAAGTTGATGCGCACCAAACGACCGCTCTGAACATGGTCGATCCTTGCGCGATGCGCCGCCGTTTTGTAGTCGTGGCCGCCATGCTCGGCTGGGCGGGATTGAGCATCCAGATGTACCTGATTTTCTATTCGCGCTGGACGCTGGGGGCCAGCCTGATCGGTGGGCTGGTGAGTTTTTTCAGCTATTTCACCGTGCTGAGCAACACCCTGGTGGCGACGGTGCTGACCTGTGAACTGACGTCCCGCGAGTCCGCCGCGCGACGCTGGTTTTTACAGCCCTGGGTCATGAGTGGCGTTGCTGTGAGCATCACTGTCGTTGGCCTGGCGTACAGCGTATTGCTTCGTCATCTATGGCATCCCGAAGGCTGGCAATGGCTGGCCGATGAGCTGATGCATGACGTCATGCCGCTGCTGTTCCTGGGGTATTGGTGGTTCTGTGTACCGAAAGGCTCGTTGCGCTGGGGGCATATCGCGTTGTGGGTGATTTATCCGTTGGTGTACTTCGCTTACTCGTTGCTGCGCGGGCATGTGCTGGCGACTTATCCATACCCGTTCATTGACGTGGACAAACTGGGTTATCCACAGGTGTTCATCAACGCCGGGGGATTGTTGGCGGGGTTTGTGGTGATTGCATTGTGGGTGGTGGCGCTGGACCGGTGGCGCGCTCGGATGTAGGCACTTTTGTGGCGAGGGAGCTTGCTCCCGCTGCACTGCGCAGCAGTGCTGAAACCTGCAACCGGGTTGTGTCTGGATAACTTCGGTTGCTGATTTTGCGACTGCTTCGCAGCCGAGCGGGAGCAAGCTCCCTCGCCACAGGTACGGTGGTCACTCCTCGTCGCTGTCATCCAACCGCCAATAGCCCACCGCCTTGACGAACTGCTCGTTCAGCCCATGCTCATCGAGCAACACCCGACGAATCCGCCGCGACACCTTGCTCTCGGTCGCGACCCACGCGTACAGGCTGCCGCCGGGCACCTGGATCTGGCGCACGGTGGTCAGCAGATTGTCCTTGCCACCTTCGCGCAGCACCCAGATCACATTGACCTCGGCAGCGCTTTCCAGCACTTGCTGCTCCTTGCCGTTTTCCACTTCCACGATCACCAGCGCACGGCGGTTGGCCGCCAGGCTTTCGAGGCGCCGGGCGATGGCGGGCAGGGCGGTTTCATCGCCGATCAGCAAGTAGCTGTCGAACATGTCCGGCACGATCATCGAACCCCGCGGCCCGCCGATGTGCAGGAACTGCCCCGGTTTGGCCTGTTCGGCCCAGGTCGAGGCCGGGCCGTCGCCGTGCAGCACGAAGTCGATGTCCAGTTCCAGGGTGTTCAGGTCATAGCGGCGCGGCGTGTAGTCGCGCATCTCGGGCAGCGGGCCGTTGTCCTTGCCGGCGCCCAGCACCAGGGTTTCCAGTGCCGCAGCCTGCTCGGCGTTCTGCGGGAACAACAGTTTGACGTGATCGTCGGTACCCAGGCTGACGAAGCCTGCCAGCTCCGGTCCACCCAGGGTAATGCGGCGCATGCGCGGGGTCAGGTCGACCACACGCAACACCTCCAGGCGACGGCGTTTGATCTCATGCATGACGCGGTGAATGGATTGCGCGATCACTTCAGTCATTCGGCTTTCTCCTGAACGGGTTGAACGGCAGGGCCGTCGACGATGGCTTTGGCGGTGTCGTTGAGCAGGGCCGCAACGCGCTGGATTTCTTCCGGGCTCCAGCGGCCGTGATGCAGTTGCAGGGCATGGCGCAGGTTGTGCACTGCCTCGTGGATTTCGGCCGGGCGATCATGGCCGCGCAACGAACGCTTGCTGACATCGATGCGCACCCGCACACCTTCAAGGGCGACGGCTTGCTCGGTCAGGGACTGGCGTCCGGCGTCGGTCACGCTGTAGCGTTTTTTCCCGCCTTCGGCGTCGCCGGTAATCAATTCGCTTTCTTCAAGAAACGTCAGGGTCGGGTAGATCACGCCGGGGCTGGGACTGTAGGCGCCGTCGAACATGCCTTCGATCTGGCGGATCAGGTCGTAGCCGTGGCACGGCTGTTCGGCGATCAACGCCAGCAGCAGCAGTTTCAGGTCGCCGGGGGCAAATACTCGCGGGCCACGCCCACCGCGTTCGCGGCCAGGGCGTTTCTCGAAGCCATCGCGACCGTCGCCGTGTTCGCGGTGGGGGGAATGATGGTCTCTCATTTTTTGCGTTCTCTTTCGTCGTGTTTAGATACAACTTAAGATATATCTTAAGCAAGCCGCAAGCCCCCCCGACCAACGGCTGATCACCACGCCAGGCGAAACCGCCACTGAAAATGGCGCTTTCGCGGCGCCGAAAAAGGCTTTTAGAACAGGCGAACAAGTTGGAATTAGTGTTAACTCTCTAAACTGACGATTCACGCCTTAATACATTGGATTTGTAATATCCCTCCTACAGAAGTTACTGTGTCGTTGTCGACCTTAATTGCCTGTAATTTGGCTTTATGTAGTCTTGATCTGACAGTCGAACAGTGACTTTATCAATATTTCAGTATTTTTCATGCCACGGTCGTGGCCCTTTGGCTACGCGCTTTGAGGAACTTGCCTGCTTACTTTCCGGATTGTTTGAACGATCATCTTTCGGCGTTGAGAGTTGCGCTGGAACATCACTGCTCGTGACTGTTTTGCTTCAGCGAAACTTTCAATACTTAGATCCTTTTTTTAAACGACAGGTACTGAAAGATGTTCAAGAAAATCGCGTTCGCTGCTCCTCTGGCTGTTCTGGCATTGAGTTCCTCGATGGCGTTTGCCGCGGAAGAAGCGCGCAGCACCATCAATATCAGCGCCACCATCCCAACTAGTGTATTTCACGCCAAGTCGGTGAACCCTGACTTCGGTAAAGATGAAAAAATGAACTACAACTTGGTAGATGGTACCCTGAGCTCACTGCGTGCTGCTTACGACGTCCGGCATACCAATGGCTCGGTCGGCGCTTATGTGGAAGGGGGACCACAGCCCCTGTTCAACGGTGCCAACAGCATTGCATTGACCTACACCTTCAACGGTGTGCCTTTGACCGGTGTTTCTCAAGAAGTGGTAGGCGATACCGAATCCAACGGCGGTATGCGCGCTGATCTGGTTATTGCCGCGGCCAAGCCATTGGACACTCAAACGGGGCTTTACACGGCCAATCCGGTTGTGATCTTCGATGCTATCCCGCGCATCCCTTAAAAGGGTTATGACTTAAGGCTTGCCCTTATTCGTTAACGCTTACCGGTCGATAGGAAATCACTACCTGTCGATCGGGTTTTAACGCACTTATCTTCAGAGTATTTCGTTCATGTTCCCGATGACTCCCATCGCGACGGCGCTTGCCCTTTTTTTCTGCGCAACGGCTCTGGCTACAGCGGCGGAAAACGCCCATACACCTCGAAGTTTGTTGGCGCAGGCCAAAGGTTTGCCTAGCGAGTTTGAAGAGCATTTTTTTGATGTGCCATTAGCGGTGCGCGTGGAACTTGATAGACAATTTCTGGGGGAGGCGATGGTGGTGTTAACCCGCGACGATCGAATCACCCTTGTTGACTTCGCGGATGTCGGCGACAGCACGATCAAGGCCAGTGAACGCGACACTTGGTCGAACTATCTGAAACAGGGTGTCGTACTGGGTGGCTGCCAGGCCAAGTGCCCAGAGCAACTGTTGGCAGTGCACTACAGCCTTGAAAACTCGCTGGTGTCCATCCTCACGGAAAATGCCGAACGTGACGATCAGGCACAGCGTTACTACACACTGCCTGAAGGCGGTAGCACCGGGTTGATCGTACGTAATCAACTGAACCTCAACGGTGGCCAAAATCAGGATTTGGGTGGACGCTATGGTCTTGAGGCCAGCAGTAGCCTGGGCAGCTGGACTCAGGCGATCAATATGCAATTGTCCCGATTGGGCGGTATGGACAACACGCTCTATCACTCGGTGAATGAGCTTTTCACCCAGCGTGAACTGGAGGGTAGCTTCCTGCGCCTGGGCCTTTTCACACCTTCGTCCGAAGGGTTGACCCGACAGCCGCGCACCTTTGGCACCAGTCCAGACACAGCGCTGGGCGTCATGTACGGCAGCTCCGACAGCCTGGCCATCAATAATCCGAAACCGGCGGTCTATCCGATCTACGTCACCGCCAATCGGCAAGGCTCGGTGGAAATCTACCGTGATGGCTTATTGATCAATACCCAGGCAATGCCCGCCGGGTTGCAGACCCTCGATACCCGGCCGTTGCCGGGAGGGATCTATGAAGTGGAAGTACGCCTGATCGAAGACGGTCAGATCACCTCCAGCACTCAGGAGCTGGTCTACAAGCCCAGCAATTGGCGCAATCACGACGAGCGCTGGCGCTACAACCTGTTCGCCGGACGTGAATCCAAAGTGCTAAGCAATTGGGACGAACAGGACGACGGCGACATGATCGCCGGTGCGGCGTTCAACTACCTGTTGCATCCACGGGTCATTCTTGGCCTGAGCGGGCGGCAGGTGGGTGACGCCTTGCAATACGGCACGTCGGTCGACTGGGCGGTCGTCAACAATGCCAGCCTCTATGCCAATGTCTATCAGACCGAGAACTACGGCACCGGCCTCGACGTGCAGGGGCTCTACTCCTACGGTAGCGGCAGCATCGTCGCCAGCCACAACCGCAGCTGGCTCGACACGACTCGGCTCTACGACACCTTGCCCGACGGTACACGAGTGCGGCAGCGCAATGTGTTTGTCGGTCAGACCAGTAACTCTTCGCTGTCAGTCAATCATCGGTTGACCAGTAAAAACTCGGTCAATGCCCGGATGTCCCACAGCGAAGGCAACACCGAAGGTACGGGCATTGACCTTGGCTGGACCCAGCGCACCCAACTGTTTGGCAGTGATGCCAACTGGAGGTTGTCTATGTTCGACCGCCCCGGCAGTTTCAGTTCAGGTGACGACAGAAATCGAGGAATCGACCTGAGCGTCAACATCGCCCTTGGTGGCCCGGGTGAGCAGATCTCCGGCAGTATCGGTACCCGTACGGCTCGGGAGGGTGGCCGGGATAACAACGCGTCAATCACCTATCGCAAAGACCTTCAGGACCACCTGCTGCAAAGTGTTTCGGCCACGGCCATTACCGATACCTACGGTGTCGGCTTGAATGCCATGGCAAATATGCAATCAGACTTGGTCAACGGCGACGGTTTTATCCAGCGCTCGTCTTTCAACAACGACCTTACCGGCGGATTGAATCTGGACAGCACCATTGCCGTCGGCGCGCGCAAGATGGTCATGACTAGCCAGTACCACCGCGATGGTGCCGGCATGATCATCGATGTTGAGTCGGATATCGATGGCATCGTCCTACGCGCCGACGACTTGAGTGGCGGCAGTGCGGTACTGCGCCCGGGTCGTAATTTCGTGCCGCTCACGGCGTACAAAAGCAGTTCCGTCAGCTTCGATTTCGAGGGCAATCATGTGCCAGCGGCGAGTATCCAGCCGGCCCGCTCCAGCTATCACCTGAACAAGGGCGGCGTGGAGTACCGCAAGATCACCGTCAGCAAAAGCGTCACCGTGCTCGGCCGCCTCGTCGACCCTCAGGGTAAGCCGCTTAAGGGCCACCACATCATCAACCACGCCAGTCGTGGCGTGAGTGAGATCGACGGCTTCTTTTCGATGGAAATGAATGCCAGTTCGCCAACGCTGGAAGTGCGTTTCGGTAATCAGCTGCTCTGTCAATTCCGCCTTGACCCGAACAACGCACGTAGTGAAAACGATGTGCTGATGATTGGGGATTTGCGCTGCACCGCGGATACGTTGGCGGATGTGGCTGAAATCGTGCAGAGCGCCGGTTGAAAATTGCAACTTACGGTTTGGAGTCTTTATGTTGAACCCTTGGACTGTCTCGCAAATGCCCACGGCAAGGGCGATTGTGATCGGTTGCTGCCTAGCTGTATTGGCCATGGAAGCTGGTGCGATTGTGTTGCCTGTTACAGCAACCTTTGATCCTGAGCCGGGTAACCCCTTGAAAAACGAATTCAAGAACACAACACCCAATGTCGGGTTCTGCAAAAACAATCCTGCTATTTGCCAGGCTCACAACATATTCAGCCTGCGTTCCCACGTTGGTGGCATCCCTCTCAATGGCCCCATCGAGCCCGATCACGCAGATGTGCGAAAGGGCGCGATGATCAAAACCCCTGCAGCTTGGCGCTCATTGCAAGTCAGGCACCGCGAAACCGGCGAAACAGCTACCGTGGAAGTGCGCATTGCAGGGATGGGGGGGGTTTACACACTGAGTCATTCTGCTCAGGAACTCACCGGCGTTTCGAATTTATTTCAGGCGCATTTACGATTGTGGGGAAGCCGATGGACAACTGCGCCGAATTCCTGCGTCAGCATCGGTAAAGAAAGTTACTACGGTTTTACGGGCTACGAGTTCTTTTGGCTTACTCCAAAAGAGGAAGTCTGTGCCAAACAGGCTAAATTTCAAATTCCAGGATTCGGCTTCCAGTATCTGGACTTTACCTATGAGCTGCGTACCCCGGATCCTCTGAAAATGTCCACGGGGATCTATGACGGCACACAGGTCTACACCATTAAGCCAAACGGCGATTTTGACTTGGGTGATGTCGTTGCTCCCCCGGATGATGTAATCCAGCTCGACTTTACCCTGACCGTTCAACATGCCCTTAGAGTCGATATCCCACCCGGGGGCAATCAAATCGAATTGGTACCCCAAGGCGGCTGGCAAGCCTGGCTGAATCAGGGACGTAAACCCACGCGCCTGTTCCGCGACCAAACCTTCAATATCTCTTCTTCGAGCCGCTTCAAGATGCAACTCGAATGTCAGTACGTCGTTGGCAACACCTGCGCATTACGCGACGCCGACTCTGCTGATCTGGTGCGCTTGAATACCAGCGTAAGCCTGCCCAGTGGCCTGGCTGATGCTGGGGGCCGAACCGTCCAGCGACGGCCCTTGTTTCTCGATGGCAGCGGCACCGAGTTGTTCCAACCCAGTATTTATGTCGATCGCAAACCGGGAGCCCTGCACTTTGAAATAACCAAGGAATACGTCGATCTGATGTTGCGCGAAGGCGTGGGTAAAACCTACACGGGCAATGTCACGGTGATTTGGGATTCGGAAGTTTAGGCCGTATTAGGGTCGGCCCGATTGGGCTGTGTTCAAAAATTGAGGTATTACGTCATGAAGCGCCTGTTGGCACTGTTTGGTTTTTCGCTGTTTTCTCACGTGGCCTTGGCCGCGCCGCAGATCAATGTTGGGGTGGTCTACGAGTATCTGGATGGCGATAAAAGTTCATATTTGAAGCGTGTATTCAATGGTGGCGACAGCACTGCGTTCGTCAAAATCAATATTCTCGAAATTATCTACGATGCCGATGGCAAAGCACGGGAAGTTCCTCTGGTTAACCAGGCGGACGGTACGTCACGTGACGGGCTGATGGCCAGTCCGGCGCGACTGATCGTGCCGGCCAATGGCATGCAGGGTTCGCGTTTGTTGTACATGGGCGAGCGTGACAAAGAACGTTATTTCCGCGTGCGTTATGTGCCGGTAGTGCCAGAAAAGGAAGATGAGTTCGTCATCTCCGAGCAGGAACGCGACGACTACAAGAAAAACCTGTCGGCCGGGGTTAACGTACTGGCGGGTTATGGCACGGTTTTTTTTGTTCGACCGAGAGAGACACGCTTTGACAGCGTGATCGAGAACGAGGCGGGACAGTACCGGATCCGCAACAACGGCAATAGTGTGGTGGTGATCGACGAATTCAAGGATTGTTCGATCAAGAACGAGCAGGAATGCCAGCCAACCACCAAGCATCACATTCTGGCCGGCCGAACATTCCAGTTCGAAAAGCAGGCTGGTCGGCAGTACCGTTTTACGATGGTTGAAGGAAGCAAAAGCCAGAACCTGGATATCAAGGGTTGAAGCCGTAGTGGGGTGAGCGTCTATTTGCTTCCAGGCTTTTTAGTTTTATATCGATTTCTTTGTTTGCAACATTGAAGTGCAAGCAACAGGTGAAGATCATGTTGAAAAAATGGATAACTGTCACCTCGATGGTGTGTCTGACGCTGGTGAGTGTTTACGCCTTTGCAATAGTGGAACGCGAAACCTTTGAAGTGTCAGTGACTATCCCTGTTGTGGAGTTTTATGTGTTGCCGGTGGATCCGGGGTGGATAGGGCGTGAACAAAAACTGCCCTGGGATCTGACGACGGAGGAGCTTGGATCGCTGCGTAAACATTTCGATGTCAAAAACGCCAATGGAGCGATTGCTGCGCGTTTGAGTGAGGAACCTTACTTAAGTAACGGCAGAGACGTCGACAACATTGTGCTGGATGTCACGTTCAATCGGATAAAACTCACGGTGGACAATGCCGAAGTAATTTCGGAACTGGACGGTAAAGCTGGCAAACGCGTGGAGTTGGTGATTGCAGCAGTCAAACCGGATGTTGGTTACAAATCCGGTGAGTACTACGGCAGTGTGCATATGATTTTTGAGGCTATCGCTCCTTGATCACCCTTGGCGCAATAAATGGCGTGTATTCCGTCATGTTGGAATTTCAGGTTAACTCATAATGAAGCTATTTTTTTCGCTAAGAACAATGGCAACGTTCTTGTTAATGGGAAGCTTGTTGGCTGGGTTGCATGCCACGCCCGCCAGCGGGGTGGAGCAGGAAATAAGCGCCAGGTTCGTGCCTGATCCGGCGAATCCCCTGATCAACCGGTTCGTTAACACGACCCCACAGAGCGGAGTGTGCCCAAACCATATAGCTGGCCGCTGTGCGCAATTAGGTATCTTCAGCCTGAGGGTACCCGGTTTGAGATTTGATTCTTCGCAGCCTATTCCAGCCGGGCATGCCGATCCCCGGCAAGGGGCGACCTTCAGTGTGCCGTCGAGCTGGCGCGCACTGGACGTTGTCCACAGTCGTACAGGTGAGCGAGAGACCGTTGAAGTACGAGTTGCAGGCATCGGTGGTACCTGGAATATCGCCCGCCCACCAGGAGTCAGTGCATGGACGCCGCCGGAGGGAGGCTATTGGCGCGGTCCATGGGTAAGACCGCCATCCCCCTGTACCGGTCTTAACATTAATGTTGCAGGAGTTAACTTCGCGTTTTTCTTTTGGCTGATTCCTGAAGGAGCAGGTGCCTGCGGCTTAGTACCGACTATGGATATTCCCTGGTTCAGGTTCAGCTCAGTCGAATACGTTTATGAGCTCAGGACCCCCAACCCCCTGGGCATGTCGTCAGGGGAATATCGTGGCTCATTGACCTACACCACCGGTCCAGGCAAGGACTTCGACATGGGTGATGTATTGCTCCCCAACGACAGTGCCATCACCCTCAACTTCACCTTGAGCGTCGAGCATTCGCTCAAGGTCGAAATCCCCCCAGGCGGCCATCGTATCGAATTGGTACCCCAAGGCGGTTGGCAGGCCTGGTTGAATCAGGGACGCAAGCCAGTGCGCCTGTTTCGCGACCAGACCTTCAACGTCTCGGCCTCCTCACGGTTCAAGATGCAGCTTGAATGTCAGCATTCCGTTGGCAACACCTGCGCATTGCGCGATGCCGACTCTTCTGATCTTGTGCCCTTGAGCACCAGCGTGACACTGCCACACGGCTTTACCGATGGAGCGGGACAACTCGTTGATCGTCGCCCCCTCCGACTTGATGGGAGTGGTACTGAGTTGTTTCAGCCTGGTTTATACGTCGATCGAAAGCCGGGAACTCTGCACTTTGAAGTGGCTAAGGAGCACGTCGAACAGATGTTGCGCGAAGGGGTTACCAAAACCTATATGGGGAATGTCACAGTGATCTGGGACTCGGAAGTGATCTGATAGCACGCCCCTGAAGACTCATTTACGAGTTCTTCAGGGGCGGTATAAGTTATTGATCGTTTAAATGTTGGCTCTTGTCATTGCTTCTCGAGTCAGACGCCGTGATAGTTCCTTTTCTTCGTCTCCCAAGTCGATGAGCAGCCGATTGTAAATATCTTCACTTATTGGAGTGCCGGAAAATACGATGTCTTGCTGAATCGAAAAACCGTTCATGAGTCCTATTAGTCTATTTCGCAATTCCGTGCGTTGAGTTGTTGTCAATTGTGTCGAATTGACCCATTCAAGCTGGGTGCTCCGTAGAGTATCGAGTCGTTCTGACTTGCCCAGATAGACCTGTTTGTTTTCTTCGAACTGCGAAGGGTATGTTTCACAAAGAAAACGTTCCCAGAAATCAAGCTCAAGCATTTTATTGACCAGTCCATCATCTTTCTCCAAGGACAGAACTGTGTCGTAGGCGCCGTCAATCATGGTATCTGTTACGCCAGCAACCAGTCTGTGAAGCATGCCTTCGGATTGCCAAGGGAGACCCAGTCGTTTTGCCAATCCGGTCTGATAGGCCAAGTAAACTTCAACTTCGTCTGGATCGCCTTCTCGGCTACTCATATCGGCTCTGGCAATATCGTTAACCAGCTCAAGGCGTGCCGAGCCTTTGGCGAGTGTCACTAGCTTATTTTCAAGCTGCGCAGTATCGGTGGAGCCGGAATACGCTTCGAAGGCAAGTACTTCGATACCCATGTTGTTGAACAATTGTGCACCGGCATCGGAACATCTAACGGGGTCGCTGGCCATAGCGAACAGTTTTTCCCTAAGCGGAGTATCAATATAGGTGGCGTCAAGCATGCGCCAGATGCGTACTAGTAGTTGTGTCCGTGCTTCACCGCCGGTCTTATAATCGGCAAAGTACTGTGCCGCGTTAATGAAGGACATAAAAGGTTCGGCATTGGGTTCGTTTTTCAGTTCTTCCCAATGTTTAACACGTTCAGCAGCCAACTCAGGAACACCGATCCATATTGAAATTGGGTGTGAAACACCGGTTGGAGGCAGCGCCCTTATCTCGTTTGGAAGAGCTAATTGTCGACGTATCTCATTAATGACCAGTTGGTGATAAGTCGATAGGTTTTCAGTGTCGAGGCGTGTTTGAGCTATTATCCATGCAGGGTTAGATCTTGGGCGCACATCTGGTATCAAGTTGATTGTGTTGCCCCGCATATCCAAGACAAAGGTTCGAAGTGCTGCTCTCGAGAAAATACCTACGGGCCAGGTAGTTATTCTAGTGTTTCTCAATCCGAGGCGTATCAGTTTTCTCATGAATGAAATATCGGGCGGTATGGTTAATGGATTATCGTCTAGTTCAAGTACCTTCAAACTCACCAACCTAGATAGTCTTTGAACCGCTTCATGGGTAAAAGTAATCGTGTTAGCACTCAAGCGCAGATATTCCAGTCGATGCATCGCGCCGATGTCAAATGGAAGCCATCTCAGTTCGCAACGGTTGGCGTTGAGTTCCCTGAGATTAGGGAAGTCCTTCAACACGCCGTATCGCTCGCTTGAAAATTTTGTGTCGTCGAGATTGAGGGCCGTGATTTTGTGGAGATATTTTCTTAGCGCCGGAAGCTTTGACCACCAAATTTCCAAATCTAACGGCAACATCAGCCCGGAGAGATCTAGCGAGTAGGAGGATGGATCAGTGCGGCTGCCAAGTTCTGTGTTTTTTCGCTCGAAACAGTTGGTAAGGCGTTCGACGATGTGACTTACCCCATCGTTGAAAACTCTATAATCTTCCGAGTCCGGGCTATAGAGTTGCAACGGCTCCCAGCGATTGAGTATCCCCCTTAACTCAGCGAGATCCTTTTCCTGCTCTTCTATAGCCTTAAGTGGTTCACCTCGGGAGGTCAAAGCACTAGCAAATACATCAATCTCAGCCTCGCTGAAGTGCGGATGAAGATCCTGAATACGTTCGTGCAGTGTTTTTCCTTCTTTGCTGAGACCGCCTCCACGAACCAACAGCATCGTTTCATGCTCGACAATCGGGCGGATGGGGGGCGTGGCGAGGACAGTCCTGCGCTCGCTTGACGGTGCTGACTTTACAATGACCCACTGCCTGAAATGCTCTGTATCGCCGGGTTTGTACCCCAACGCTTTTTGACCTTCGTTGCCCATGGCATGCAGCAAGGCCTCAAAGAAGGCATCAGCATCGTGGATGGACTGATTCGAAGCATCGCGTACCTGATATTTTCCCGAGTTGTCTCGAATCAATACCCGAACCTGTGTTGCGTCCTCGGGCCCGGCACTGCAACGAAGTTCGCCATCGAGTGCTCCCTGACGGATTTCTATACGCAGGTCGCCAAACATATCTGTATTAAGTCGCAACGCTCCCAATGCCAAGCGTTCGGTGTCGATGTTGCTCAATGTGTCGAGGTACAGACCCTGGGCTGCACGGACCGATTGCACTTCGAACTGGAGCTCTCGTGCCTGGGTTTTGAGTCGCAAGGGGAGCCGAAGTTTTCGCTCAATATATTGATGCTCCGAGGGTGTTGCGCCCGCCATGATGTTTTCTACAACTTGGGCAGGCAGCTCGGGGAAGTCGCTGAACAGCAAGGTGATCTTGGGAGATAACACAACTGGTGGGTTCACCGGTGCGCCCAGGCGCTGCAAAGTATCGGTAAGCAATGGAGGCGGTGGAGCGTTCTCCACATGCATCCGGCGCAGGGAGGCTTCTTCGGTACTGCTGATCTGACGGATCTGGTCAAGTTGCGCGTCGCTGAAGGTATCGGTTGTATGACCAAGTCGCCGCATCAATGTCGAGCCTTCCCACTCGCGCGGGTTTTCCGTTTCGCAGACCCAGGCCCCGTGACCATTGTGGCGCAGGGTCGGTGCGTAGGCATCGAAACGCTGCGGATGGCGGATGCGCTGTTGTCCGGTGACCGGATCGTCCAGCACTTCGAAGTGTTGATCGTTCAGGCGCAGGATGCGCCGGCCCTGATGCTGGTGAAGACCCTGACCATCGGGCCGGGCGTCCGTGGGTAAATCCACGTCGGTTCGTTGATAGGGGCTGAGGTCAGGGTTCCAAAGACGGGTCTCACCGTTCGCCAACTGCACCGGTTTCAAGCTTTCGAAAAACGGTGAGAGTTTCGTCCTTGCGACGTTGCCGATCGCGCCTCCCGCGGCGAACGCTCCCAGTTGCACAACGCTTTGCAGCACGCCGATGGCTTGCTCGCCAGCCTCGGCGACGCGGCCTTCGGCCAGATCGACGAGGCCCTCGACCACCTCATCGGTCAGTTGATACGCGGTGTAGGCCAGCATCAATTCGCCCATGCCGGGCACCAGTGGCGTCACCACCAGCAACGCGGCATTGAGAATGCCCGAGAGCATTTTCTCCAGGTTGTCCCACCAGGCCCAGCGGGCCATGCGGTCGGCGTACTCGGTGGAAATCGCGATGTCCCATGCGTCGTTGAGTACCTTGTTGATTTTTTGTCGGTGGAAGTAGCCCCACAGGTCGCCGTTGAAAACAGTGTCCCGATCGTTCCTGACGCTCGACAGCTGAAATTGCAGGTTGGGGTTATCCACCGGCGTATCCCGCCAGCTCGGCAAGTTGGAACCGGCCGGGGCCGGTTGCCATTTGACCTTGCTCAATCGGGCGTTCAACCCGGCAAAAAAATGCCCGCGCTGCTGATGGGGCACGAACTGGCTGAAGAATTGTTGGTAGCTGCGAGGGGCGCTGGTATCGCGCAGTTGGCGTGTCAGTTCGGCCATGAACTCGAGCAACGACGGGTATTGCTTGAGCGGGTGCTGCGGGTCATGGGGAACATAGGCGATCACGGGCACGGTATCGGTCGCGGTGTTGGCATCAGGGGTGATCAGCACGATGCCGGTCAGGTGAATGTCCATCATCGACAGGTTGTAGCAGTCGACGGAGCGGCCCCTCCAGCGCAGGTTCTTGCGGTCATCGAGCAGTCCCTGCACCAGGTCAAAGGCATCCTGCCCGATGTCGTTTTTCATCAGCGCCATGTTCGCCGCGATGTTGAGCGCGGTCTTGTGGCTGAGGCTGACTTTGTGGCGCAGGACGTTGCTGGCCACCCGGTTATGCGGCAGCAGGAAATCTTTCAGGTGTTGTTGGTAACGGCTGCCGATATCCAGTTCGCGGCACAGCGACTTGAACTGCTCGATACTCAGCTTTTGCTTGAGCTGTACCACGCTGAAATGCCCGCGTACGTCGGGGCGGGTGATGAATTCGGAGTCCTGGGTGAACACCTCCTTACTGGAAAAATTGTGCAGGGCGGCATCCAGCAGCGAGACGGTACGGCTGGTGGTTGCGCCGGTAAAGTTATGACCCCATGACGTTTGTGCTGGTGCATACAGCCGCAACCAGGTCTCTTCGACGTCATCTTCAACACCGAAACGTTCGTTCAGTGCCTGTTGCAACAAGGGTTTGGCGAAGGCGTAGACATCCTGCAGTTTGCTGAGCGCTCTATCGACATCGTTTTGCGCGTTCCAGCCGAGCTTGATCCCCTGTTTCAAACGCTCCTGTAACGCTTTTGCGGCGTCAGCCTGCCAGTCGGGAATGCTTACCCGGTCAGTTTTCAGTGCGTTGATACGGGGGAGTGAAGCCTCTGATAGCCAGGAGGGGATGGCCTTCCTGACCAGGTCGAAGTGGATGCTTTGATCCGGGTCTGAAATTCGATGTGGGTGGGGCATTGCCTGATCGTCCTTTGATCATGGATGGAGCGATCAGACTAGGCAGGCGGTAGCCCCAAAAAAAGCGCAAAAACCGGTTCGTAACGACGTCGATTGCGCCCCGAACCCGGTAAAAATCAGGAGTGAAAAATACATAGTTACAGCCACGCGGGCGTATCTGCCGATCCATGCCTAGCGGCGGGCGGTTGCCTCGGTTGCCGCCTTTGGCTGGCACATCGTGTGGGTGCCCGGTTGCAGGTATGGCGTCAGGATCGGCGCCATGCCCTTGAGCACCTGCACCGGCAACGCCGAGGTGAAGGTGAAGCTCTCCGCCGAGCGGCCCGGCACGAACGCCGTCAGTGTGCCGAAATGGTTATCGCCGATGTAGAACACGAACGTCGCCGTGCGGTTGAGCGATTTGGAGCTCAGGATCCGCCCACCCGAACCGATGGCCTCGATGCGGTTGTCACCGGTGCCGGTCTTGCCGCCCATCGCCAGCGGGCTGCCGTCGGCCAGTTTGAAACTGCCGGACACGCGTTTGGCCGTACCGGCATCCACCACTTGCGAAAGGGCTTCGCGCATGGCCGTGGCGACTTCGGATGGCATCACCCGTTTGCCGACGTCGGGGTCATTGATCAGTTGGGTTTCATAGGGTGTGTGCGCGGCGAAATGCAGGCTGTCGATACGCAGGGTTGGCATGCGCACGCCATCGTTGAGGATGGTGCCGATCAATTCGGCCAAGGCTGCGGGACGGTCACCGGAGCTGCCGATGGCGGTGGCCAGCGACGGCACCAGGTGGTCGAACGGATAACCGACTTTCTGCCAGCGCTGGTGAATGTCGAGGAATGCCTCGATCTCCAGCATGGTGCGGATGCGACTGTCACGGGCGCCCTTGTGCCGGCTTTTGAACAGCCAGCTGTAGACCTCCTGGCGCTCGAACTGGCTGGCTTTGACGACGTCGGCCCACTTGGCGTCGGGGTGGTTGAGCAAGTAGCCCATCATCCACAGGTCCAATGGGTGAACCTTGGCGATGAAGCCCTGGTCCGGCAAGTCGTAGGCGCCGGGACCGTAGGCTTCGTAGAGCCGCACGAGACGTTCGTCAGTGAGTTTTTCCGTGAGCTTGGCACCCGTCAGGTGCGAGCGTACGAAGGCGTTGAAGCTTTCCTGGCTGGCCTGTGGCAACAGGTAGCGATGGACGGCGGCCATGCGGATCGGCGTAGGGCGCATACCGTCCAGGAAGGTTTCGAGCCGTTCCTGGGTGTCCTTGTTCCTGTACTTCTTCCAGAACTTGAGCAGGAAAGAAGTGCCCTCGCGGTCGGCGAATTCGGCCAGGTATTCCTGGCGCCGCGGGTCGCGGTCGTCCTTGAGCAGTTCGGCACTGCTGTTGGGGCCGGAGTAGGTGGTGTAGCGCACCAGGTCCCGCATCAGGCGAATGAACGGCAGGTTGATCGACTCGCGCAGGGCGTCGCGCAGGGTCGGTATCCGGCCGTTGTCTTCCTTGCGGAAGTTGTTGAACACATGCAGGCCGCCCCCGGTGAAAAACGCCTCGCCGGGGCTGGCGGAATATTTGCGGTCCAGGGCTGCGCCGAGCATTTTTTTCAGGTCGCGGTCCTTGTTTTCGACCAGGTAATCAACCGCCCAACGGCTCAGGCGGTCCTGATCCGGCACCTCGACTTTCTTCAGTTCCGCAACGGCCATGCCGGCGTATTTGTCGTGCAACTCGGCGATGATTTGCAGGTAGGTGGTCAGCACACGCATTTTCGCGGTGGAACCCAGTTCCAGTTTGCTGCCTTCATTGATGTCGAAGGGCTGGTCGGTGCTGTCGGTCTGGACCCGAACCCGCGAGCCGTCCGGTGTCAGTTCGAACAAGGTGAAGCTGTAGCGCACCTGGGTGGTGCTGGTGGTGGTCAGCAGGCGTTCGCCGATCAGGCCGATTTGCGTGGCAAACTCAGGGTCGGCGAGCTTTTTCAGGTACTCGGTGGCTTCGGATTGCAACTCGCCTTGCAGGGTGCTGGTGGCGGAGAGGTCAAGGCGGTCGAGGTCATACAACGGACGATTGAGCATGCCGGCCAGGCGGCTGCGCGCCACGCTGATGCCCTTGTTGGTTTCGATCGGTTGCAGGGTCGGCTGGGTGGCCCAGTCGCGGTAGGTCACTTTGCTGGCCAGGGCGGCGGCGGCGAAATCGGCGTCGATCACATGGTTTTGCGCCAGCAGGCGAATATGGCTGTCGGTGAGGTCGGCCAGTTCATCATGGCCCTTGGTCAGGTAATGCGACGGGCGGCGCTGCGCAATCATCAACGACAGCACTTCACGCAAGGCCAGGCCTTTTTCCGCCATGGTCTTTGGATCCGTCGCGGTGCTGTTCAGTACCTTGTTGGCGCTATCGAAATCGGACCCGTACCACACACGCAAACCCTCAGCCATGCCATGCACTTCACCGTGGCCCGGTACGGCTGATAACGGCACGCTGTTTAGATAGTCGCGAACCACGTTCTGCCGCGCTTGCAGGGTTTGTGGCCCGGCCTGATAGGCGCGTACGGTGGCAGAAATCATCTGGCGAATTTTTTCCGCGCCATTGACCGTCAAACCATCGGGGGAGTGCCGGTACTTCTCCAGTTGCGTGGCCAGGGTACTGCCACCGGCGGACTGGCCGGGCATGTGCAACATCTTGGCCAGCTGGGACCACGCCGCCATGCCGAACCGCGGCCAGTCCACCGCCGGGTTGGCCAGCGGCTGCCTGGGATCGAGCAGGAAGCGGTTCTCGATGAACAGCAGGCTGTTGACCACCACCGGCGGGATCGAGGCAAAGGTTGAGTAAAGCTGTTGCGGGTAGTTGTACTGGTACAGCGGCGCTGCACGGCAATCGGTGATGGACAGCCCGGCCTGGATTTTCTCGGCATAAGGCACGAACAGACCCTTGTCGGTGTACTTCAACAGTTCCGGAGAAAAGCGGGTTTGTGCTTCAACGACGAAATTGCGCTTGATCAGGCGCGGCAGGAACTCATCCATAGAGCTGTAGCCCAGGCGCCGATCGAACGGGCCATCGCCTGGATAGCGAATCGCATCGCTGGGGCCGGGTTTGAGCTCATAGTTCAGTGACGCGGCATATTTGCTGACTTCCCGGGCCTGGAACTTGGAGGTGCGCATCTCCCTCATGGCGGCCAGCCCCACGGCAATCGCGATAATCAATAACAATAGCCAGAACGCTCCCCATCCGTGTCTGGAACGACGGGGTTTTTCAGGTATAGGCGCTTCATCAACACTATCAGTCGGAACCACGGTTTTACTCGAATCGGTTTGCCACAAAGCGCCCATAGTCGATTGATCCATTCACGCAGATTGATCGGACTTGACTCAAGCTTAGACGGTGGTTGGCCAGGGTGAAAAAAATGTGAAGGGCAAAATGTCGGGTTATTGCCGTTTCCTGTGGCGAGGGAGCTTGCTCCCGCTGGGCTGCGAAGCGGCCCCCAGCCTGATAAATGCGATTCGTCCGGTTGATCTGGTTCTCTGGTTTTACGACTGCTGCGCAGTCGAGCGGGAGCAAGCTCCCTCGCCACAAAGAGGAGCAAACATCGGGAGCTTTATTCAGAGCCAGCACGCATCCCAGAGCGGGTAGTCGCCAATTTTGTCCACAAGCCCAGCCCTGAGTGGATTGGCAACAATGTAGCGGGCGAACGGCAGAAGATCTTCTCCATCGCGAATGGCCCGGTCGTGGTAGCCGGTTTGCCAGAAGGCTCCGCTTTCGTTCAATGCCCGGTTGATGGTGAGGGTGCTCCGGGATTTGATGGCTTGCATGAGTTGCGCCAGCGTTTGCTCCTCAAGTTGGATTAACCAGTGGAAGTGGTCCGGCATGATGACCCAAGCCATTGAATTGACCCATTTTTGATCATGGGCTTGCCTGAGTTCTTCAACCAAAAGGCGTCCAACCCGCCAGTTTGCGAATATTCGGCGGCGCTGATGTACGACTGCGGTTATCAGATAGCCCCGTCCTGGTTCTGAGTACCGTCCGAAACGCAGTCGATGAGAGTTTGGATGTGGGTGCATTCCGTTGCGTCCTTTAACTGTTGTCTAAGTACGCTAGCTCCTCGTTTTCCTGCTTGAACCTGTATTG
Source organism: Pseudomonas sp. ACN5 (assembly GCF_002303975.1). Lineage (NCBI taxonomy): Bacteria > Pseudomonadati > Pseudomonadota > Gammaproteobacteria > Pseudomonadales > Pseudomonadaceae > Pseudomonas > Pseudomonas sp. ACN5. Next base: position 105,710 of record NZ_MRCP01000004.1, read on the forward strand.
GCTGAGTGAAATTTCCCAACTCATTGTGGAATTCGGATCCAGGTAGCGCTGTTGTGGCGAGGGAGCTTGCTCCCGCTGGGCTGCGAAGCGGCCCCACACCCTGCAACTGCAGTTACAGGTTTTGCGCCTGCTGCGCAGCCGAGCGGGAGCAAGCTCCCTCGCCACAGTAGGTGGCTGTCTGAAACACCTGAGTTAGAGCTTTCCAGGCTTTTGCAGGGGCATGACGATGCACCATTGTTGTGCAATACTCGGCGCCGCTTTTCCCACTGATCTTGCGGGTTTTTCCTACAGGACGGCGTTGCCCACGAGGCAGGGCCGGTTCGGGAAGCGATGGCTTATCGGCCTGCGCTTCGCCACTCGGTGGTCCTATCCAATAACAAGACGAGGTTGTTCCCCATGCCCGTAGGCAATCACCAGCCCCAAGGCGAGACCGCTCAGGGCGGTCCGCTCAAACGTGAACTCGGCGAGCGGCATATTCGCCTGATGGCACTCGGTGCCTGTATCGGCGTCGGCCTGTTCCTGGGCTCGGCCAAGGCCATCGAAATGGCCGGCCCGGCCATCATGCTGTCCTACATCATCGGCGGTCTGGCGATCCTGGTGATCATGCGCGCCCTCGGCGAGATGGCCGTGCACAACCCGGTTGCCGGCTCGTTCAGCCGTTACGCCCAAGACTACCTGGGCCCGCTGGCGGGCTTCCTGACCGGCTGGAACTACTGGTTCCTGTGGCTGGTGACCTGCGTCGCGGAAATCACGGCCGTGGCGGTGTACATGGGTATCTGGTTTCCCGATGTACCGCGCTGGATCTGGGCGCTCGCTGCGCTGATCAGCATGGGCTCGATCAACCTGATCGCGGTCAAGGCTTTCGGTGAGTTCGAGTTCTGGTTTGCCTTGATCAAGATCGTCACCATCATTGCGATGGTGTTCGGCGGCATCGGCATCATTGCTTTCGGTTTCGGCAACGACGGTGTGGCCCTGGGGATTTCCAACCTGTGGACTCATGGCGGCTTCATGCCCAACGGCGTGCAAGGCGTGTTGATGTCCCTGCAGATGGTGATGTTCGCCTACCTGGGTGTGGAGATGATCGGCCTGACCGCCGGTGAGGCGAAGAACCCGCAAAAGACCATTCCGAACGCCATCGGCTCGGTGTTCTGGCGGATTCTGCTGTTCTACGTCGGCGCGTTGTTCGTGATCCTGTCGATCTACCCGTGGAATGAAATCGGCACCCAGGGCAGTCCGTTCGTGATGACCTTCGAGCGCCTGGGTATCAAGACCGCCGCCGGCATCATCAACTTCGTGGTGATCACGGCGGCGCTGTCGTCCTGCAACGGTGGCATCTTCAGCACCGGGCGCATGCTCTACAGCCTGGCGCAGAATGGCCAGGCCCCGGCCGGCTTTGCCAAGACCTCGAACAACGGTGTGCCGCGTCGTGCATTGCTGCTGTCGATTGGCGCGTTGCTGTTGGGCGTGTTGCTGAACTATCTGGTGCCGGAAAAGGTGTTTGTCTGGGTGACGGCCATTGCCACCTTCGGCGCGATCTGGACCTGGGTGATGATCCTGCTGGCCCAGCTCAAGTTCCGCAAAGGCCTGAGCGCCAGCGAAGCGGCCGGCCTGAAATATCGCCTGTGGCTCTACCCGGTCAGTTCGTACCTGGCGCTGGCATTCCTGGTGCTGGTGGTCGGGCTGATGGCGTACTTCCCGGACACCCGCGTGGCGTTGTATGTGGGGCCAGCGTTCCTGGTGCTGCTGACGGTGCTGTTCTACGTGTTCAAGCTGCAACCGACCCATGTGTCGCAGGGGGCGGTGCGTTCGGTTTCCTGAGTCGTAACGCTGAAACTGTAGGAGCGAGCTTGCTCCGGGCGGCGTTCCGACGATGGTCGTTAACGATTACGCGTCTTTTCTGGCTAAACGCGGCGCTCTTGAGTCCATCGCGAGCAAGCTCGCTCCTACATAAGATAAGGCAGTCCAGTGACCGGGGCTTTTTCATCAGGCGGGCACAGTTTTCAGTGATTGATTCAAACGCTTGTTGAACTCAAGCCACATCGCCAGCAACGCCATCAACCCGGCACCCACCAGCGCCGTGAAGATCTGCATGGCAAACGCATCGTCGGTCAGGGCATTGACCATGTCCGCCAAGGGCGCCAGCAGAACGCCCAGGCAGAAAATCTCCAGCGAGAAACGGCCCATGCGGCAGCTTTGCTGCGCCAGCCAGTTTTGCGTCCATCCGCTGTCGGGAACCAGTTTCGCCGTGACGTAGGCCAGTGCGAGGAAGTGCAGCAGGCGCACGGGGGACAGGTTGGTCTTGCTGATGGGGTAGAGGAAGTTTTGCAGGCTCGCCGGCACCACGGCATCGTGCAGGTCCGGCCAACGCCACAGGACGGTCAACACCCCCGCGACCACGACATACAGCGCCGCACTCACAAACAAGGGCTGGCGTACCAATGGGCGGGTTTCGGGCAGGCGTGGGCGCTGGCTGTGAATCGCAGCGGCGCCGCCGAGCACGAACAGCAGCTGCCAGGCGACCGGGTTGAAATACCACACGCCGTCCTTGATGGCCGCCAGGTTCCAGCCCGCCAGTGGCACCATCAGGTACAGCGCCACCGACATCGCGACCACCACCCAGGCCTTGCGCACCAGTATCGGCAGCACCAGGGGCAGTCCGGCCAGCAGCACGATGTACAGCGGCAACGGGTCCATCAGGTTCGGCTTGAAGCGCAACAGCAGTTCATCGATCAGGGCCTGCTGTGGGTTGCTGATGAAATGATGCATGCCCATTTCCTCCACCAGATCCCGTGTTTCCACGTGACTGTTGGCGAAAAACACAATGCCCATCAGCATCGCCAGCAGGAAGATATGCACCACGTAGAGCACCCACGCCCGGCGCAGGATCTTCACGCAGGCGATCAGAAAGCCTTCGCGCGCCAGGACTTTGCCGTACGCCAGCACCGCCGCAAAACCTGCCAGAAACACGAAAACCTCGGCCGCATCGCTGAAACCGAAGTTACGCAGGGTGATTTGCCCCAAAGGGTTGTGGGGCACGTGATCCCAAAAGATGAAGATCAGTGCCAGGCCACGAAAAAAGTCGATCCGGTGATCGCGCGCTAACGTCATGACAGCAGGCTCGTATCAGCGAGTGAAAATGGGATTGGCTGCGGGCGCAAACGGCCGCGCGCCAAGTCGGCGGCGCGCAGGGTGGCGTGATTCGCAGTGAATTGCAAAACCGGGATATTACCGGATGTCTCGGGCGTTGCTCCAAGGCTCAACCGCTGGTCTGAAAGGTCTGTCAATCTGCGATTTCTGACAGCAGACAGGCTCAAATACTAATAAGTGCAACGTTCTTGAAACGGGAGCCTCACATGAGACTGTTGTGGAAAGGGCTGTCCAGCTACACGGTGATCGGGGTCGCCAACACCCTGATTCACTGGCAGGTCTTTTTTCTACTGAGCGTGGCGGCCGGCCTCAGTCAGGCACTCAGCAACCTGGCAGCCTTCTGCGTGGCTGCGTCATTTTCCTTCTACATGAACGCGCAATTTACCTTCGCCGCCAGTGCCACGATCGGCGGTTATCTGCTGTTTCTTCTGGGCATGGGGACACTGAGCCTGGGCATCGGTCACCTGGGTGATGTGTGGCGCCTGCATGGCCTGCTCACCGTCGTGCTGTTTTCGGCGTTGAGCCTGGTGTTTGGTTTCCTGTATTCCAAATACGTGGTGTTTCGCGAGCGTGATCAATGAAAATCTCGCTCATCGTCCCGGTATTCAACGAGGAGCAGTCGATCAACCTGTTTTACCAGGCGGTGCGTCGCGAGTTGAAACTGGGCGATGCCGAGGTTGAAATCGTCTTCATCAACGACGGCAGCTCCGACCGCACAGCCGAGCAGGTGACGGCGCTGGCCGAAGCCGATGAGCAGGTGCTGCTGATCAATTTCTCGCGCAACTTCGGCAAGGAACCGGCCCTGTTTGCCGGCCTGGAGCATGCCAGCGGCGATGCCGTGATTCCCATGGATGTCGACCTGCAGGACCCGATCAGCGTCATCCCGCTGTTGGTCGAGCAATGGCAGAAGGGGGCCGATGTGGTGCTCGCCAAGCGCCGCAATCGTGACGTCGACGGCTACCTCAGGCGGCACAGCGCGTCGATTTTCTACCACGTGCTCAATCGCATCGCCTACACCCGGATCGAGGAAAACGTCGGGGATTTCCGGTTGATGGATCGCAAGGTGGTCGACGTGATCCGTTCCCTGCCCGAGCATCAGTTGTTCATGAAAGGTGTGTTGTCGTGGGCTGGCTTCAACACTGTGGTGGTGGAGTACGAGCGGGCCGGGCGGGTGGCGGGGAGCAGCAAGTTCAATGGCTGGAAGCTGTGGAACCTGGCACTGGAAGGCGTGACCTCGTTCAGCACGGTGCCGCTGCGCTTGTGGACCTATGTGGGTGGCGGCATCTCGATGTTCGCGGTGTTTTACGCGGTGTACATGGTGCTGGACAAGATTTTCTTCGGCAACAGCGTCCCCGGGTATCCGTCGTTGATGACCGCGATCCTGTTTCTCGGCGGTGTGCAACTGATCGGCATCGGCATCCTCGGCGAGTACATCGGTCGCATCTACATCGAGGCCAAGCACCGTCCGCGTTATGTGATCAAGGACATCGTCGGCGGCAAAGACCGGGGCGGGCACTAGCATGGGCCGGTTCAGCGACTTTTTTGTTCGCGAGCTCAGCCGGCATCAGGTCTGGCGGTTTTTTCTGCTTGCCACCCTGGTGTACGTCCTGCCGTTGATCCTCGCGGATTATCCCTACATCGATGACAACTGGCGCTCGCTGGCGGCGGGCATGGCCTGGTCCGAACAGGGCCGACTCTTCGCCCAGCTGTTCTACAACGCGCTGACCTTCAGCCATGCCGCGCCGAACATCTTTCCCTTGCCCTTGCTGATCGCCACGCTGGCCATGACGGCCGCGCTGACGAGTCTGACCTTCCATTATTTTCGCCAGCCGACCATTGCTTGCTGCCTGGTGCTGTTGCCGCTCTGGTACAACCCGTTCTTCCTGCAGAACCTGTCCTATCAATACGACGGTCCCACCACGACCCTGAGCCTGGTGGCGGTGATCTACGCGATCACCTTTCGTCACCCGTGGCGCAGCGTGCAATGGCTGGTGCCCTCGTTTCTGATTGCACTGGCGCTGGGGTTGTATCAGATCAGTCTGAATGTGTTCCTGGGCCTGTGTTGCCTGGAGTTGCTCAGGGCCGCCAACGATAAAACCGTCCCGGTGCCATGGCGCGACCTGCTGGGCTGGAAAGCCGCCCAGGTCATCCTCGGCGGGTTGATCTACAGCGCCAGCGCTTATCCGTTCATGGACTCCAATCGCACATTGCTGCTGGACTGGACGGCGCATCCTTTATTGCAGATCCAGATCAATATGGCCCGGGTCCTGGAAAAAGTCGTGCTGCTGTTCCATGGCGGATGGCTCTGGGTGTTCGGCGGGTTGCTGTTGCTCGCGATAGCCGGGGCGGTGCGGTTGGGACTGAACGTAGCGGCGCGTCAGGACGACGGGCCGAAGAAACTGTTGATCGGTTTGATGTGCTTGCTGACAGTGCCGGTGGTGACACTGTTGGTGTCCGGTGTCGCGCTGTTTTTCCGCGACTTCAACGAGGGCGCCCGCACCTTGATGGGCTTCGCCGTGCTGCTGGTGTTGCTGTGCTATTTGAGCCATCTGGCGCTGGCGTCGATTCATGAGCGACTGCCACTGTTGTTGATCATTGCGCTGCTGGCGATGCTGTCGTTGTCGTTCGCCTATGGCCGGGTGCTGACGGTGCAGAAAGCCTTTGCGTCCACGGCACTGGCCAGCCTTGCGTACGACATCGCCAGCCATCAGTCGCTGCGCGAGGCCAGGCGGATATACCTCTCGGTGACTTACTCCGACTATTGGTTGGTGGCGGCGGCAGGCACGTTCAAGCAGATGCCGGTGCTGCACTACCTGCTCAATACCGATTTTTACATGCTGGCCGAGAATCTGCCGAAAGCGGGCATCACCAATGTGGTGGCGGAGCGCGAGCGCCGCAACGCGACGCGGGTTGGCTATCAGGGCTATCCGCCGTTGGTGGACAGGCAGTTCTACCGGATTTACCTGATTGGCGATTACGGTTTTATCGTGATGAAGGAGCCGGCCCCGAGCAAATCGCTGCGTTGGTGACGGGCGAAGATCAAAAGATCGCAGCTCCTACAGGGTGGCTCAGGCGGCGGCTACCTCGTTGGGCTCGAAACTGTCGGCCCGGGCCATCTGCCACATCCGCGAGTAGAACTCGCCGTTCACTTCGCCGGTCAGCAATTCCCCCGGCTTGAGGAACACGTGCAGCTGCGAGAACAGCTTGATCTCGGTCGCCGACATGCGTCGCACCAGATGCTTGGCCGACAACTGCGACGGATGTTCGAGGCCGGCGGCGGCGAGCATTTCCGCCAGGGCCTTGAGGGTGTTGCGGTGGAAGTTGAATACGCGCTGGGCCTTGTCCGGCACCACCAGCGCGCGTTGGCGCAGGGTGTCCTGGGTGGCGACGCCGGTCGGGCATTTGTTGGTGTGGCAGCTCTGCGACTGGATGCAACCGATGGCGAACATGAAGCCGCGCGCCGAGTTGGCCCAGTCGGCACCGATGGCCAGCACGCTGGCGATGTCGAAGGCGCTGACGATCTTGCCGCTGGCGCCGAGCTTGATCTTGTCCCGCAGGTTCAGGCCCACCAGGGTGTTGTGCACGAACAGCAAGCCCTCGCGCATCGGCACGCCGATGTGGTCGGTGAACTCCACGGGCGCGGCGCCGGTGCCGCCTTCCTTGCCATCGACCACGATGAAGTCCGGGAGGATGCCCGTCTCCAGCATGGCCTTGGCAATGCCCATGAACTCCCACGGATGGCCAAGGCAGAACTTGAAGCCCACCGGTTTACCGCCGGACAACTCACGCAGTTGTGCGATGAAATGCATCATTTCGATCGGCGTCGAAAACGCCGTGTGGCGCGAGGGTGACACGCAATCTTCGCCCATGAGGATGCCGCGGGTTTCGGCGATTTCTTTGGTGACCTTGTGCTTGGGCAGGATGCCGCCGTGGCCGGGCTTGGCGCCCTGGCTCATCTTGATTTCGATCATCCGCACCTGTGGCGTGCGGGCTTGCGCGGCGAAGCGTTCCGGGTCGAAGCGACCGTCGCTGGTGCGGCAGCCGAAGTAACCGCTGCCCAGCTCCCAGGTCAGGTCACCGCCGTGTTCCCGGTGATAGGGGCTGATGCTGCCCTCGCCGGTGTCATGGGCGAAATTGCCCAGCCTGGCGCCCTGGTTCAACGCGCGGATGGCGTTGGCGCTGAGAGAGCCGAAACTCATGGCTGAAATGTTGAACACCGACGCCGAATACGGCTGGGTGCACTGCGGGCCGCCGACGGTGACACGAAAACTGCTCGGGTCGCTCAACGGCGCCGGGCGCATGGAATGGCCGATGAACTCGAAACCCGACTGATACACATCGATCAGGGTGCCGAAGGGTTTGTCGGCGGTTTCGTTCTTGGCCCGGGAATAAACCAGCGAGCGCTGGGCTCGGGAGAAGGGCAGGGCTTCACTGTCGGATTCGAGCAGGTACTGGCGGATTTCCGGGCGGATGCCTTCGACCAGGTAACGGATATTGCCCAGGATCGGGTAGTTGCGGCGCACCGCGTGAGGGCTTTGCAGCAGATCGAACAGGCCGATCAGGCTGAGGACGCCGGTGACGGCGGTGATCGGCCAGAGCCAGTCATAGTCAAGAAAGGGCAGGCTGGCGAGGGTGAATATCACGCAGACGGCAAAGAAGGCGTAGCGGCTCAGGAGTGACAGGCTCATACGGTTTCCTTGGGTTCGGACTCAATGAATTTGGCTAAACACAAAACACTGTGGGAGTGGGCTTGCCCGCGAAGACGGTGTGTCAGCCACTATCAATGTTGAATGTAATGGCCTCTTCGCGGGCAAGCCCGCTCCCACAGAAAGGCAAAGCGTTCCACAGGCCATTCAGGCATTTTGTGCCTGGAGAAAAATCGAAAACAGCTCGGACTGGGATTTGATCCCCAGTTTGCTGTACATGTGTTTCTTGTGGACTTTCACGGTTTCGACAGAAATTTCCAGCTTACGGGCGATTTCTTTGCTGGAGCAACCGCTGAGCATCAGGCGCCCGACATCCAGCTCCCGGGCGGTCAACTGCGCGCCTTTGAGCTGCAGTACCGACGCCTCCAGTTGCACCCGCCAGTCGGCTTGCGGCGGTGCGGGAGCGAGGGCCACCACTTCGTTGATTTCATAGGGTAGACGCTGGCGCAACAGGCCGAGCACCCACGGCTGGATCAACGACAACAAGGCGATCTGCTGGCCGCTGAAACGCTGCGTGCTGCCCAGGGACAGGCACAGCGTGCGGTCGCCTTCGAGCTGACAATTGAACTGGATTTCGTCGGCCACCACATTCAGACGAAAGTAGCGCTGGTAATACTCTGTCAGCTCGAAGTGCTCCGGGGCCACTTCCGACAGACGATACAGCCCGGTGCGCGACTGCTCGCGGCAGGCGATGTAGAAGGGGTCGAGCAGGTACAGGCCGCGCAGGTAGTCCTGGAATAACTGGTCAGGGCTGCCGTCCTCGCCTGGGCATTCGGCGAACACCTGCGGGCGCTGATCGGCGCTGAAAAGCAGGGCCACCCAACTGTCGAAGGGCACGTACTGATCCAGCAAACGCACCAGTTGGGTCCAGAAATTGGGCTTGTCCAGGGCGTCGATCAGTTGCCCCACCGAGCGGTGCCAGGCGATGTCGTCCAACGAGAGTGTCATGCATCTACCCCTATCGTGTTACCCCAGCGGCGTAATTCCCCGCCCGGTTGCTTGCTGCGCATACTGGCGCACAGACACCGACCGGGCAATCTTTCTGCCGCCCGGGCCACAACAAGGAATACCCATGAAGGTCGAACTCGCCCAATTGGCAGGCCGTGACAACGACACGGCCTGCAACCTCGAACGCACCCTGGCGGCCATCGCCGCGTGTGCAGCCGACACGCAGCTGATCATGTTCCCTGAAGGTCATTTGATGGGCTTCCCTTCGGCGGAGTCCGTGGCTGATGTCGCCGAACCAGTGGACGGTCCGTCCGTCAGTGCGGTGCTCGACGCCGCCCGCCAGCGCAAAATCGCCGTAGCCATCGGCATGGCCGAAATCGACAACGGCCGCTTCTACAACACCACGCTGCTGATCACCCCTGAAGGCATCGCGCTGAAATACCGCAAGACGCACTTGTGGGCCTCGGATCGCGGTGTGTACGAGGCGGGTGATCGCTACGCCACTTGCCTGTGGAACGGCGTGCGCGTGGGCCTGCTGATTTGCTACGACATCGAATTCCCTGAGAGCGCCCGCGCCTTGGCGCAACTGGGCGCCGAGCTGTTGATCGTCACCAACGGCAACATGGACCCCTATGGCCCGACCCACCGCACCGCCATCATGGCCCGCGCCCAGGAAAACCAGGCGTTTGCGCTGATGGTCAACCGGGTGGAAGAGGGGGATGGCGGTTTGTTGTTTGCCGGTGGCAGTGCGCTGGTCGATCCGCTGGGCACGCTGCTGTTCGAGGCCGGACGCGAGGAAGGGCAGTTTGCCGTTGAACTGGACCTGAGCCAGTTGACGGCGGCGCGTCAGGATTATCGGTATCTGGATGATCAGCGGCTGAAGTTGCCGGGGGAGGTGGTCGAGCATGCATCTGGATTGCTGGAGCTGCTGATTCCCAAGGGCTGATCCAGATTCTGTGTGGCTGGCGCTGGCCCCTTCGCGAGCAAGCCCGCTCCCACATTTGATCTCGGGCATTCACAAAACCAATGTGGGAGCGGGCTTGCTCGCGAAGAGGCCCTCCAAACGACATACCTGCTTGATCATTCACCGAAGAACAACAACGCAACACCCGAAATTTGCGCCGAACTCGGCTCTGCCATAAATCCAATAAAATTCGGAGTGGTCGCTCATGGCTCGTTTGCAACGCACCCTGTCACTGGGGGTGGTGGTGCTTTTTGGCATCGCCTGCATGACGCCGATCATTGTGATCGGCACCTTTGGCATCCTCGCTCAATCTACCGTCGGCATGGTACCGGCCGCGTACCTCGCGGCGTTGGTGGCGATGTTCTTCACCGCAATGAGCTACGGCCGCATGGCCTCGGCCTTCCCGGTGGCCGGCTCGGCCTATAGCTATGTGCGCAAGGCCATTAGCCCGAAACTCGGGTTCATCGCCGGTTGGGCCGTGTTTTCCCGTTCATCGGCCTGGCAGCGGATTTGTGGTTGATGGTCAGCCTCGATCACCTGGCGGTGTATCTGGGGTTGAGCTGGCTGGCGATCGGCGTGTTGTACCTGGCGGTGTTGACCGGCGGTTTCCGTCGGCAGCCGCCGGAGATGGATTTCCAGGAAGCCACGTAAAGGAAACTGTAGGAGCGAGCTTGCTCGCGATAAACCTGAGGGCGCCGATGGGCAACTGGTTCTACGCGTTTTCGTTCACGACCATCGCGAGCAAGCTCGCTCCTACAGGGCGGACATGTGATCCTTAGCGCTTTTGAGTCAAAGGCCTTCTGTTTATGACGACGTTTTCCATACCTGCCTCCCGGACCATCCGCATCGCCGCCGCCCTGTTGATCGGCCCCGATGGCCGCACATTGCTGGTGCGCAAGCGCGGTACCACGGCGTTCATGCAGCCCGGTGGCAAGATCGAATCCCATGAATTGCCGGTTCATGCGCTGGCCCGGGAGCTGGAGGAAGAATTGGGTCTGGACATCGACCCGGCGCAGGCCGTTTACCTCGGTCACTTTTCGGCACCGGCGGCCAATGAGCCGGGTTTTGTCGTACACGCCGAGCTGTTTCAGCTGAGGATTGATTCAGACGTCACCCCGGCGGCGGAGATCGAAGAGGTGATCTGGATTGACCCGGTGACCGACGGCGGTGTCTGTCTGGCGCCATTGACAAGGGACCTGATCCTGCCGTTTTATCGTGCATCGCTGACTGCGATCGCCTGATCATCACGCAAAGGACCTCGCCCATGATCCCGCTTCAAGACCTGCTGATTTTTGCTGCTGCCGCGTTGCTGATGGTACTGACCCCGGGGCCGAACATGATCTACCTGATCTCCCGTTCGATCTGCCAGGGGCGCAAGGCCGGGGTGATCTCCTTGCTCGGCGTGGTCGCGGGTTTTTTCGTGCACCTGTTTGCTGCGGCCGCCGGTCTGACTGCGGTGTTCCTGGCAGTACCGATGGCCTATGAGGTGTTGAAGTGGGCCGGTGCGTTGTACCTGTTGTGGCTGGCCTGGCAGGCGGTCAAACCCGGTGCGCGCTCGCCGTTCGAGGCGCAGCAGTTGCCCCCGGATTCGTCGCGCAAGCTGATCACGATGGGCTTTCTGACCAGTGCCCTGAACCCGAAAATCGCGGTGTTCTATCTGTCGGTGTTTCCGCAGTTCATTACGCCGGAGCATGGCTCAGTGTTCAGCCAGAGCATCATCCTGGGCCTGACCCAGATCAGCGTCAGTTTCAGCGTCAACCTGCTGATCGCCATGTTTGCCGCGGGTATTGCCTCGTGGTTCGTCAACAATCCGACCTGGCTGGCGATGCAGCGCTATTTCATGGGCTTCGTGTTGTCGGCACTGGCGCTGCGGCTGATGCTTGAGCAAAAACGGATGGCCTGAGCATGTGGATCGAGCGACTGGATGCCAGCCATGCCCTGGACTATCGGGCACTGATGCTCGAAGCCTACGATCTGCACCCGCAAGCCTTCACCTCGAGTGTGCGTGAGCGGGCGGCGATGCCGCTGGGCTGGTGGGAGTCGCGCCTGACGAGCAAGCTGGACCTGGTGCTGGGGGCGTTCGAGGACGGTCGGTTGGCCGGCATTGTCGGCCTTGCCTTCGAGCCTCGGGAGAAGGCAAGGCACAAGGTGACGCTGTTTGGCATGTACGTGACCGCCGGGGGCCGCCAGCGTGGGCTTGGCTATGAACTGGTTCAGGCGGCATTGGCCGAGGCGCAGCACCATGGAGGTTTGCGCCTGATCCAGTTGACCGTCACCGCCGGCAACGATGCCGCGTTCAATCTCTACCGGCGCTGCGGTTTCGTCCAGTTCGGCCTGGAACCGATGGCCGTGCGGGTTGGGGAGGATTACTTCGACAAAATCCACATGTGGCGCGAGCTCTGAAGTCACCGCAGATCCCCTGTGGGAGCGGGCTTGCTCGCGAAAGCGGTGTGTCAGGCAACATCAATCTTGAATGTTATGCCGCTTTCGCGAGCAAGCCCGCTCCCACATTTGATCGCATTTCAGCGAACCGCACTAACGCCGTCCAGCGTCGAAAACGACGTGTCCTTGGCCGTCAGCAAGAAGTCGCGCATGTACGGTGCATCGAGCATGTCGGCGCGGATCGCCGCATACAGCGTGGCGAACAAGCCCTTCTCACCCAGCCGCTTGGCTTTCACATAACCCCGCGAACTGTATTCATGCAGCGCCCAATGGGGCATGCCGCACACGCCACGACCGCTGGCCACCAGCTGCATCATCATCACCGTCAGTTCCGAGGTGCGGACCTGGGCCGGTTCGATGTCGGCGGGTTCGAGGAAGCGGGTGAAGATGTCCAGCCGGTCCCGTTCCACGGGGTAGGTGATCAGGGTTTCCGGGAGCAAGTCTTCGGGGACGATATAGGCCTTGCCGGCCAGGCGGTGCTGGTTGGCCACCGCGAGCATCGCTTCATAGGTGAACAGCGGTACATAGGTGATCCCGGCCAGATCCAGCGGATCGGAGGTCACCACCAGGTCCAGGTCACCACGGGCCAGGGCCGGCAGCGGAGCGAAGGAGAAGCCCGAGGCCAGGTCCAGCTCGACTTCCGGCCAGGCATCGCGGAACTGGTCGATGGTTGGCATCAGCCACTGGAAGCAACTGTGGCATTCAATGGCCATGTGCAGGCGCCCGGCGGTGCCCCCGGCCAGGCGACTGATGTCGCGTTCGGCGGCGCGCAGCAATGGCAAGGTGGCGTCGGCCAATTGCAGCAGGCGCAAACCGGCGCTGGTGAAGCGCACCGGTTTGGTCTTGCGCACGAACAACGGCATGCCCATGCGCTCTTCCAGCTCCTTGAACTGGTGAGACAGGGCCGACTGGGTCAGGTGCAGGCGATCGGCCGCATCCACCAGGCTATCGGCTTCGCGCAAGGCGTGCAGGGTCTTGAGGTGACGGATTTCAAGCACCGGAGGCTCCATGAGTAAAACTTGTAGATAAGCCGAAAAGGTTGAGTTTGTCTCATGTTGGTGCTGCTGTCCACGACGGGGCACATTGCGTGCCCCGTCGTTGTCATTTTACAGCGTGGAAAAGTGCTTGTTGCCCAGCGGCTTGCCGATGTCGCCGCGCCAGATCGCGTCGACCGTACCGCCACTGGCGACCACGGCCTGCTGCCATTTCAGGCCGAGGTTGCGTTGTTCCGGCAGTTTCAGATGGCCTTTGACGAAGTCACCGAATGCCGGCTGGGCCGAAGTGTAGTGGAAGTGGGCGTACCATAGGGTTTGCGCCGGTTCGCTGCGCAGGTCGCGCACCTCGTACTCTTGCAGGAAATCCCGTCGTCCGTCGGCGCGTTTGCCCAGGTCGCGCAAGCCACCCTCCTTGCGGATGTCCACCACTTGTTGTTCGCGCAGATAGTCCAGATAACCTTCAGTCGGGGTTTTACTGCTCATGCTCTGATTGATGCGCAAGGTACGCCCCGTGCGCAACATTTCATCTGCCCGATTGCGCAGTTGCAGCGCTACGGCATCGGTGGGGGACAAGCGTTCGATGGCCCGGGCACGCATGGTCAATTCGGTGGCCTCGCTGCCCATCATGTGCTCAAGGTCGACCGGTCGCATGTCCCGCCGTGCATAGCCTTCGACTTTGCGGGTATAGGCATTTGCCGCCTCCAGCCTGTTCCTGGCTTCTGTCAGCAGTGGCCCGACATCGGTGGGCAGTTCCGGCTGCACGGAGCCCGTTGGCTCGCTGAGGTGATATTTGCCGCTTGAGCGCGGCAGCCAGGTTTCCGTGTGGCCATCGACCCCTTCGATGGTGATTCGCTTTTGTCGGGTGACGGCGTCGGTGCTGGCGATGCCGATCAGCAACTGGTTGTCTTCGGTCTCGAACAGTTGCTGTCCGGACCGGCCTTCTTTAGGTACCACCGAAGGGGGCGTCTTGGTGGCCCGGCGTGCAAAATCTTCAACCTTGTCCAGGTTGTCCAGAAACGCGGTGACCTGTTCCAGGTCCAAATGCTGCGGATAGCCGAGGGTCCAGGCGCCCAGCTGACGCCGGAACTCGGTATAGGTGGCCAGGCAGTCTTTGAGGACTTTACTGCGCTGACTGACGCTGGCGCTCACCTGGGGTAGCTGATGTTGCGTCAGCAGCGCGCGGCCGACCTTGTTGCGGGCTGTTTTCAACTGTACGTGGAAGTACATCCAGGACAGGTCGGTCACCGCGTCATAACGGGTGATGATTTCCAGGGTGTGCGCCGTTTTCAGGTAGTAGTGATTGGCCTCGCTGAGTTTCTCATTCACGTTCGTCATGGCCTTCGCAATCTCCTTTTTTTGCGCCGGGTTAGTGATACGGCGGTTCCAGCGATTGGCTTCCTCGACCGTCGTATGCAGCTGATCGAAATCTTTGAGAAAGTTTTTGCGGATCTCCTTGCGTTGCGCCATGAACTGCAAGTGCGCGGCGGTATCGGTGATCGCTGTGGCATCTGACCGGGCGATCAGCTGATCGATACGATTGAGGTGTTCCACCAGCCGTTCCTTGGCCAGGTTGATCCGCCGCACCGAACGGTCGACGATGATCCAGGCGCAGCGGCTTTGGATGCCTTCGATCTGCACGCGTTTGCGGCCATGGCTATACAGCATCAACTCATCGAGATTCAGGTATTGGGCCTGGGCAAGGTCGATATCGTTCGCGCAGGCGACATCGGCACGGGTGCGAAGGGCTGGGCGCTGCTGGAGTTCGAGGCCGAAATAGTGCTCAAGCAGGGCGTTGTTGCTGCGGGTCTGGGTATCGAGCCGCGCCCTGTAGGCCTCGGCGGTATTGGTCAGGGTCAATTGCCGGCGCAAGGCGCGGTCGGTCCACCAGCGCGGCAGCCAGCGGCGAATGGCGGCCGGCCAGAGTGGGTCCAATCCATCGGCCATGTGCCCGAGCACCGCGCCACCGCCCACGCCGCCGCCTTCGATCACGGTGCCGTACACCGCGAAGTGGGTGTTCCAGTGGCCTGACTCATCGAGGGCGACTGGCTGTTTGTAGGTCCGGCTGCTGGTGCCACTCAAGCGCCAGCGGGGTGGTTCGCCTTCCAGTTCGATGCGATAGATTCTTCCCTGGCTGAGCATGAAGTCGCCGTCGGCGTGGCGATACACGTTGCGATAAATGCCTTCGCTGCCCGGTTGCAGGTCCGCGAGGGAAATCGGTTTTTCATATTCATAACCCTTGAAGCGCTCCAGCGACCGCCGCGCCTGGGGTTGCGTCGATAGCTGCAGGGCTCGCGGACTTTTGCCCAGCGCCCGCCACTGACGACTGCGCGTGGCGACGCGGGCAGTAGCAGGGGTGGCAGAGGTGCCGGGGAGAATGTCCATGGCCGCGTCGATCAGCGACAACAGCACCGCCTCCACCTCGGCCAGGCCATGGCCGACATCACCGCGCAGAAAGGCCGCCACCGCCAGGTTGGCGCTGTTCCAGGCGTCGTACAGGGCGATGGTCGTACCGATGAAGGGCAGCATGCCCACGGCCATTTTCAGGTAGTTGAACATTGCGCCGGACTTCAAGGCGACCTGTTCCAGGTACAACGCATCATTGGAGCGCGACGTCGCCCGATGGGCCTCCAGCAAACGGCCCATGTGTACATTCAGCAGATGCGCTGCCAGGGAGGTGCTGGCTGGCCAGGGTGTACCGACGCCGATCAGCCCGTCGAAGTTTTTCAATAGGGCCTGGTTGATCCGACTGATGTGGTGGGCGACATCACCCGTCAAGGCGCGGCCGGCCAGGTAGTTGACCATCGGACTGCGCAGGCAATCGTTGAACAGGCGCATCCGTGCCTGTTCAAGGCTGTCGAACTGGCGCAGATAAACGCCGTCGGGGCTGTCGGGCAGATACAGCAGGGTCAGGCCGCTGACGTGCTCCACGATAAAGGTGACGCCGGTCAAGGTGCTCGGTCCCTGGGCGTGGGTGTCCTTGCCGCCCACGGTCAGGTGCGCGGGCAGCAACTCGATGCGCTTGCCGTCGCTGGCAAAGGCTTCACGGCTGTTGGCGTCGATGGCGATTTCCAGCACTTGCCGGCCGCTGGCATCGATGTCCTTTGCCAACTCGGCGAATTCGCCTTGCAGGCGAAGCATAAGGCGCCACGGCTCACTCAGGCATTCGCGTCGATATTCATTACTGAAGGTCGATGCCGTCGAGGTGCCGAGGAACGTCTCACGGATCAGCCTTTCATATTGCCCGGCCAGATCCAGCTCGGTGACCAGCTTGCGCAGCCAGGACGTCGTGATGGCGCTTTTCAGTTTCTGCTGTTGTGTGGCGTCGGCACCGCTGACCTCGACCTGCATGAACGACAGTCGCCACCACATTTCCTGATCGATGTTGCCCAGCGCCAGTTCACCCAGTGACAGCTTGCTGCGCTGCTCGCTGGCGACCAGCACATTTTGTTGAGGGGTGCCCGGAGCGGCGCCTTCAGTCACCACTTTCTGCCACCGAGTGGAATCGGGAACGTCGAGCTGCACCTCCACCCGTTGAGTGAGGTCGAATTCCACGCGCAACCGGGCGTCGACAGCCTTGATGGCGAAGGCTTCCCGTGGCGGCAGTTCGCGTTCGAACCACGCGTGGGAACGCTGCATCGCGGCGATCCAGGATTTGAACAGCGTCTTGAGCCGGTCACGCTGCAGGGCAGGCAGTTCGCGATGCCACGACGGCAATTGAGCGGCCAGTGCACTGCTCTGGTTTTGCTCGACGATGCGTGCGTACACCCAGTCCCGGGCGGCGGATTGGGGGACGGTCAGGCAGGCGAGGGTCTGCTCGCGCAGTTTTTCCAGTTCGGCCGCACGCTGGCTGGTACGAAGCGGAACAGGATTGGCTGCAATGATCCGGGCCGCTTGTTGTTCACAGCTGTGGAGCTGGATTTGCAGGGCGTATTTAAACGGCGAGCCGCTCAGCGGTAAAACGTGCACTGCCAGGGCAGGGTCGTTGACCGGGCGTTTGAACAGCGATTGTTCCAGCAGCTGTCGAGAGGCAAACCGTTGCAGTCCACCGAAGCGTCCGGGCCAGTACAGCAACAGGCTGTCGGTCGAATTCGCCAGCAGCGCCGAGGGTTTGGCAAACAGCAGAACGCCGTCCAGTTCCTCGGTTTGCGTGCGGCGGGTGTCGCCTTCGGTGTCGGTTGCCGACAGTTCCAGCCGCGCGACCACCAGGTCGTCCGCGCGGGGCTGATCGGGGGCATCCAGCACACTGATGAGCCATTGATGCTCTTCACTGCTGATCTGATTCAGGCTCAATTGCAGTTCGGCTTCTGAGCGCAAACCGTCTTGGCGTGCCTGGAGCAGGGCAGCGTAATGCGGGCCCGGCTGGTGGCGCAGCTCCAGCCATTTGAGGCCATCGGCTGCGTCCAGTAGCGCCGTCGCGGCGGCGTTGCTGGCCTGCTCGGCAGCGCTGAGGCCCTCGAGTTGCTGTTGCAGGTGTTGCAGACGTGGATCCTTGGCATCCCCCGCAAAGTCATCGCCGAGCAGACTCTCCAGGGCCGTGCGTTGTTGTGCCAGCGCGCGGTGCCGCACGCCCAAGGGAATATCGGGGTTGAGCTGGCCGAACAGGGCAGCGTTGTCGTCTGTTTCCTCCAGTGGCAGGTCGGGGGGCGCGGCCAGCACGGCAGCATTGCCGGGCCGGTCCGTGGGGGCGACGGACAAGCGGGACAACAGGGCTTCGGCGCCAGTGCGCAGCACAGCCTTGTCGAGGACCGTGTAATCGACGCTGCCCTTGTCCATCGACAGTCGGGGCTGGTCGAACCGCTGTGGTTGATGCTCGGTCAACCAGCGCTCCAGTTCAATCCGGCTTTGAAAGGTCATCCAGGCGGATGAGTGCGACGGCAGGTACAACAGCTGAGCGACCGGTTGATCGGTATCCCGGGTGATGACCAGCGCGCCCGACAGTGGGGCAGACAGGCCGTTGCCATCGTTGAGATTCAACTGTTCGACGTACACAGGGTGCTGGTCCGGTGTTGGCGCTGGCGGGTCGAGGAGCGCCAGTAACGTTTTGATCTGCCCGGTATCGAGGATGCCTTGGGCAAACGCCCATTGGCTCGACACCTCGAAATGCTGGCGATACAAGCGGATGGCTTGCTCCCGACGCGAGCGATCGGTGCCGAGCGCACGTGCGCTCCACCAAGCGGTGTCGAGGTGGGCTTGCGAGCTTTGCGCCATGAGGCTGAGCCACTGCTCGCAGCATTCTTCCCAGCGTGCCGAGGCGCTCAGGCTCAGGCCCTGGTCCGGGTTGGCGGGCAATGGGTGGATGAGGCCGAAATCGGCCGTAAGGGGGGTAGTTTGTTCAACCATGACGATGAGTCTCCAGAAGGCCGGGCCGTGCCGGCGGTACGGGCATTAGGCGGCGTTCGACAGGAGGAGGGGCGGTACATAGTTATCGCCAAACCGGCTGTGACGCCGGATGACCGCCCGGCGCTCTTCATCAAACTGTCATGGAACTGTGGCAGCGCGCTTGAACAAACTTCATCAGACTCGCGCTCTACTGGGGTTCTGCGTTTTGGTGTTTTTTCATGGGTGCTGCATTCTTTTCACGAATCATGTTTCTGGCCGCGCTGTTGTTCGGCCTGCCGTCGTTGGCGGCCTCGCGTTGTGACGTCAATGTTCCGACCGAACGGGTGGATCTGGCCCAGGTAAGCCTGGCGTACCAGAGCATCGGCCGTGTGTCGGATCCGGCCTTGCTGCTGGTGATGGGCCTGGGCGGGCAGTTGATCCACTGGCCGGACGAGGTGGTGGTCGCCCTGTGCCAGCAAGGGTTCCGGGTGATTCGCTATGACAATCGCGATGTCGGCCTGTCGACCTGGCGGCAAGCACCGGCCGAAGCCAACCTGACATTCGAAGTGCTGCGCTACAAACTCGGATTGCCGGTGTCGTCGCCGTACTCGCTGACCGACATGGCCGACGATGGCCTGGGCTTGATGGATGCCTTGCACATCGATCAATTCCACGTGTTGGGCGCCAGCATGGGCGGGATGATCGCCCAGCACATGGCGGCCATGGCCCCGCAGCGGGTCGAGAGCCTGACCCTGATCATGACCAGCTCCGGGGCCGAAGGCTTGCCGGCGCCGAGTGCGGCGCTGGTGCAATTGCTGGCCCGGCGGGGTGCACCGAACCGCGAGGTGGCCCTGGAACAACAGGCCGACTTGCTGGCGGCGCTGGGCAGCCCGATGGTGAGCGATGATCGTCAGGTGCTGTTGCATCAGGCGGCGCAGTCCTATGACCGGGCGTTCAATCCCGAGGGCGTGAAACGCCAGATCATGGCCATTCTCGCCGAGCCGAGCCGGGTCGCGCTGCTCAACCGGTTGCGGGTGCCGGCGCTGGTGGTGCATGGCACGGCCGACCCCTTGCTGCCGGTGATGCACGGGGTGCATCTGGCGGCGCATCTGCGGGGCAGTCAGTTGGTCTTGATTCCGGGCCTGGCCCATCGTTTCCAGGAGGCATTCAAGGTGCCGTTGCTGGCGGCGGTGTTGCCGTACTTGCGCGAGCACCGTGAAGACACTTCGCACTGGGCGCAGATCGAGCCTGTGGCCGATCACAATCTTCTCTAGCTCCCTCGGTCCAGTGTGGGGGCGGGCTTGCTCGCGAAGAGGGAGAATCAGTTGGCATTTGAGTTGACTGACACACCGCTTTCGCGAGCAAGCCCGCTCCCACAGGAGAATGTATTTCTCTGTGAAAGCGTAGTCAGGCCAGCGAGGGGGCTCACCACCACCGCCGCGCCCAGGGTCGTTTTGAGAATCAGGTCCACACAGCTCAATGGCTCAGGCCGTACTTTTTCACTTTGTCGAACAGCGTGGTCTTGGCCATGCCCAGTTCCTGGCTGGCCTGGGTCAGGTTGCCGCCGCTGCGTTGCAAGGCATCGCTGAGCAGGTTGCGCTCGAAGGCTTCCACCGCTTCGGCAAACGCCAGGCCTTGATTGCTGCCGCCGGCACCGGTTTTCTTGAACGCCGGCAGGCCCAGGGCAAAGCGCTCGGCAACGTTGCGCAATTCACGCACGTTGCCCGGCCAGTCGTGGCTCATCAGGTTGGAAACGGTCTGGTTGTCCAGCTCCGGCACCGCGCGATCGAAGCGCAGGGACGACTGCTGCAGAAAGTGTTCGAACAGTTGCAGGATGTCCTCGCGGCGCTCGCGCAGCGGCGGCAGTTCCAGGGTCACCACGTTGAGGCGGTAGTACAGGTCGCTGCGGAATTCGCCGGCCTTGCTCGACTCGACGAGGTCGGACTTGGTCGCTGCGATGACGCGGCAATCCACCGCCACGCTCTGGTTCGAACCGAGGCGTTCGAGGGTGCGTTCCTGCAATACCCGCAGCAGCTTGATCTGCAAGGGCAGGGGCATGCTTTCCACTTCGTCGAGGAACAGCGTGCCGCCGTCGGCGTGTTCGATCTTGCCGATCCGCCGCTTGCCCGCACCGGTAAAGGCGTTGGCTTCGTGGCCGAAGATTTCGCTTTCGAAGAGGTTTTCCGGCAGGCCGCCGCAGTTCAAGGCGACGAACTGCTTGGTGTGCCGCCGACTGAAATCATGCAGGCAGCGAGCGACCAGTTCCTTGCCGGTGCCGGTCTCGCCTTCGATCAACACGTTGGCCGACGTATCGGCGACGTTGGCGATCAGTTCCCGCAGGTTCTGCATGGCCGGCGAGCGCCCGATGATCCGCCCTTCGAGGGAGTCGCGCTCGGCCAGTTGCCGGCGCAGCGACGACACTTCCCGCGCCAGGCTGCGTTGCTCGAGGGCGCGGCGGGCTACGTCCACCAGGCGCTCAGGGGAAAACGGCTTTTCCATGAAGTCGTAGGCGCCTTTCTGCATCGCACCGACGGCCATGGAGATGTCGCCGTGACCGGTGATCAGCACCACCGGCAGGCTGCGGTCGCGCTCCTTGAGCCGGGTCAGCAACTCCAGGCCATCGATGCCCGGCAGGCGAATATCGCTGATGACGATGCCGGCGAAGTTGTCGCCGACCCGCACCAGGGCTTCTTCGGCGCTGCCCACGCCAATGCAGGGAATGTCTTCCAGGGTCAGCGCCTGTTGGCAGCCGAGCAGCACATGGGGGTCGTCTTCGACGATCAATACACTAAGGTCGTTGTTCATATTGGCTCGGCGGGAGTGGGGCTTACCAACGGTAAACTGAGGACGAATGCGGTACCACCGCTGGCCGGGTGCTCGACACCCAGGTGACCGCCGGTGGCGGCGGCCAGGCTGGCGGAAAGGGTCAGGCCAAGGCCCAGGCCCTGTTCGCCGGGTTTGGTGGTGAAGAAGGGTTCGAACAGGTGCTTGCGCGCTTCGGCGTCGATGCCGTGGCCGTTGTCACGCACGCGCAGCCGGTATTTGCCATCGAAAGTTTCGCCTTCGAGCCACAGCTCGGGTTGCGGCTGCGCTTGCATGGCATCGAGGGCGTTGCCGATCAGGTTGACCAGAATCTGTTCCAGGCGGGTCTGGTCGATCTGCACCTGCACCGCGTCAAAATGGCGGTGCAATTGCAGAGGCGTGTTTTCCACCCGTGCGCCGTGCAATTGCAAGGCCGCGTCCACCGCTTTGCCAAGGCAGGCCTGACCCTTGTCGTCACCGCGCCGGGCGAACGAGCGCAGGCTGGCAGTGATGCGGCCCATGCGGTCGATCAGTTCGTTGATGGTCTTGAGGTTGGTGCTGGCGACATCGAGCTGGCCGCGTTCGAGGAAGCGCACGGTATTGCCGGACAAGGTGCGTAGCGCCGCCAGCGGCTGGTTCAGTTCGTGGGCGATGCTGGTGGACATCTGGCCGATGGCCGCGAGTTTTCCGGCCTGTACCAGTTCATCCTGGGCGCGGCGCAAGGTCTCTTCGGCGTGCCGGCGTTCGCGGATCTGCCCCTTGAGCCGTTCGTTGCTGGCGCGCAGGTCGGTGGTGCGTTCGGTAATCC
This sequence comes from Pseudomonas sp. ACN5, assembly GCF_002303975.1. Classification (NCBI taxonomy): domain Bacteria; kingdom Pseudomonadati; phylum Pseudomonadota; class Gammaproteobacteria; order Pseudomonadales; family Pseudomonadaceae; genus Pseudomonas; species Pseudomonas sp. ACN5. Next base: position 127,841 of record NZ_MRCP01000004.1, read on the forward strand.
GACGTTCCAGCTGGTTGTTGGCTTCCTGCAAGGCTTCCCGGGCCGCGAGGCGGGTGGCGATCACCTTGCGCCGCTCGTTCCAGGCGATCAACAGAAAGGCGCAGAGGGCAAACGCCACGGCCACCAGAATCCCCTGGTTGATCGCTTCGCGGCGCAAGTCCTGGAGCGGCGTGAGCAGGGTGAAATTCCACGGCGTATCGCTCAAGGGCCGGGTTTGCGACAGGTAGCTGATGTTTTCATCGTCGCGATCTTGTTGGAGCAGCAGTTCACTGTTGGCCGGGAACGTGAGTTTTTCCACGCCTTCGGACAGGGTTTCCCGGGCCAGCGGTTGCAATTCGTTGAGCGGGAACCAGTAGTACTGCAGGCTGCGGGCAAGTTTTTCCTTGGTTTCTTCGCTCAGCGGCACCACCGATTTCAAGCGTCGAGCCGGATCGCTGGAGAGAATGATGATGCCGTTCTCGTCGCTGACGAAAGCTTCCAGCCGCGCGCGCTGCCAGCGCTCTTCCATGGCTTCCAGACGCACCTTGACCACCGCGACGCCGATGATCTTGCCGTGTTCTTCAAGGCCATGGGCCAGGTAGTAACCGGGTTCGCCGTTGGTGCTGCCGATGCCGTAGAAACGCCCCGGCTGACCGCGCACGGCGTTCTGGAAGTAGGCGCGAAAGGACAGGTCTTCACCCAGGTAACTGTCGACATCGCGCCAGTTGCTGGTGGCCATGACGCGGCCGGTGGTGTCCATCACGTAGATGGCCCGACTGCGGCTGCGCCGGTTCAGGCCTTCGAGGTAATCGTTGACCGTTTGCCGGTGTTCCGGGGTCGGGTCGGCCAGCAACTGCGAAACACTGGTTTCGAGCTCCAGCAGGCTGGGCAGGTAGGTGTATTTGCTGATTTCGCTTTCGACGGCACGGGCGTGCAGTTCCAGCTGACGCTGGCCGTTCTCGCCGAGGCTGCGAATGCCATAGTGCTCACTGATCCAGAAGCCGATATAGCCCAGGCCGATCATCATGGCGATGATCAGTGGCGGCAGGAACAAATGACGAACCAGACGGGGTTTCACGGCGAGTGATGGCGACGCTGCGCGATAAAGATTAGGGTCGCATTTCATCACAGATGCCTTGGGTCAACCACAACGCAAATCTCAAGATCACCACTGAACCAGTGTGGGAGCGGGCTTGCTCGCGAAAGCGGTGTGTCAGTCACATCTATGTTGGATGTGCCGCCGTCTTCGCGAGCAAGCCCGCTCCCACATTTGAGGAGCGGTGTTTTTCTTAGTGCTGCAGAATCTTGTTGAGGAAGTGCTGCGTACGCTCGGCGCGGGCATTGATGTCACCGAAGAATTCTTCTTTCTTGCAGTCTTCGATGATCTTGCCCTGGTCCATGAAGATCACCCGGTCGGCCACTTTACGGGCGAAGCCCATTTCGTGGGTCACGCACATCATGGTCATGCCTTCGTGGGCCAGTTGCACCATCACGTCGAGCACTTCGTTAACCATTTCCGGGTCCAGCGCCGAGGTCGGTTCGTCGAACAGCATGACGATCGGGTCCATCGCCAGCGCACGGGCAATCGCCACGCGCTGCTGCTGACCACCGGACAATTGGCCCGGGTGCTTGTGGGCGTGAGCCGAGAGGCCGACGCGCTCGAGCAGTTGCAGGCCTTTCTTGGTGGCTTCTTCCTTGCTGCGGCCCAATACCTTGATCTGCGCGATGGTCAGGTTTTCGGTAATGGTCAGGTGTGGGAACAGCTCGAAGTGCTGGAACACCATGCCCACGCGCGAACGCAGCTTCGGCAGGTTGGTCTTCGGGTCGGCGATGGAGGTGCCGTCGACCACGATGTCACCCTTCTGGAACGGCTCCAGGGCGTTGACGCACTTGATCAGGGTCGACTTGCCGGAACCGGATGGCCCGCACACCACGATCACTTCGCCTTTTTTGACCTCGGTGCTGCAATCAGTCAGAACCTGGAAGTCCCCATACCACTTGTTGATGCTTTTGATAGAGATCATACGGCGAACCTTTTTTGCAGACGCTTGACCAGCTGCGAGGCGGCAAAGCTGATGATGAAGTACACGAGACCCGCGAAAATCAGGAACTCATTGGAGCGGCCAATGATGTCGCCACTGGCGCGCGAAGCATTGAGGAAGTCCACCAGGCCGACGGCGTAGACCAGCGAGGTGTCCTGAAACAGGATGATGCTCTGTTGCAGCAACAGCGGCGTCATCTTGCGGAACGCCTGCGGCAGGATGATCAGGCGCATCATCTGGCCGTAGGACATGCCCAGGGCTTGGGCAGCGCCCATCTGGCCCTTGGGAATCGACTGCACGCCAGCACGGACGATTTCGCAGAAGTACGCCGCTTCGAACATCATGAACGCCACGATGCACGAGGCGAACGCGCCGATCGGGGTGTCTTCGCCGGTGATCCAGCGCAGCACGAACGGTACCGCCAGGTAGAACCAGGTGATTACCAGCAGCAACGGGATCGAGCGGAAGTAGTTGACGTACGCGCCGGCGATGTTTGACAGCAGCTTGCTGTGGGACAGACGCATCAACGCCAGGATGGTGCCGAGGATGATCCCGCCGACCACGCCCATGGCCATCAGCTTGAGGGTCATGACCATGCCGTTCCACAGGCCCGGCAGGGACGGGATGATGCCCGAGAAATCGAATTCCATCATTTACCCCCTACGGAGATCAGGCCCGGTACGGCGACTTTCTTCTCGACCAGGCGCATCAGCAACATCAGGCTCATGTTCAGGGTGAAGTAGATCAGCGTGGCCAGGGTAAAGGCTTCAAACAGGTTGGCGGAGAACTCGGCGGTCTGTTTGGTCTGCGCGAGCAATTCCATCAAGCCGATCAGCGACGCCACGGAAGTGTTCTTGAAGACGTTCAGGAATTCCGAGGTAAGCGGCGGAATGATGATCCGGTAAGCCTGGGGCAGCAGCACGTTCCAGTAGATCTGCGGCAACTTGAAACCCATGGCGCGGGCCGCGGATTCCTGGCCTTTGGGCAGGGCCTGGATACCGGTGCGCACCTGTTCGCAAACCCGGGCGGTGGTGAACAGGCCCAGGCATACGACAACGCTGAGGAAGGCCGAGGTGGTCGGGTTCAGGTCCTGCTTGTACCACTCTTGCAGGTCGGCCGGCAGCAGGTCGGGTACCAGGAAGTACCAGATGAACAGCTGAACCAGCAGCGGCACGTTACGGAAGAGTTCGACGTAGCAGGTGGCGATGCCCGATACGATGCGGTTCGGCACGGTACGCATGACGCCCAGGATCGAGCCCAGTGTCAGGGCGATGATCCAGGCCGCGATGGCGATGCCGATGGTCCAGCCCAGACCGGACACGTACCAGTCGAAATAGGTCTCGCTGCCCACGCCGGTGGACTTGAAGAACACGCCCCAGTCCCAGTTGTAATTCATTAGGGTCTCCCCTCAGTTCAATCGATGTACAAGTGCCCGCTTGGGGGAAGCTCCGTTCCCGCCTGACCTTGACGATCAGGCACACGCTCCCGGCTCGACAGCTACCGGTTCGAGTGTTTCCAAAAATTCCAGCAGGAAGTGACCACCTCCTGAAAGGGCGGCGGCCCTTTCAGGAGATAAGGTTAGTCAGAAATCAGGATTTCTTGTCGTCAGCCGCTTTATCAGTCGGATTGGCGATCAGGGCCTTGAGTTCGTCGCTCATCGGGAAGTTCAGGTTCAGGCCTTTTGGCGGAATTGGCTGCATGAACCATTTTTCGTAGATCTTGTTGATCTCGCCCGATGCGTAGGTGGCCTTGATGGCGTCATCCACAGCCTTCTTGAACGGCTCGTCGCCTTTGCGCACCATGCAGCCGTAGATTTCGTAGGACTGTGGAGTGCCGGTTACGGCCCAGTCGGTTGCCTTCTTGGCCTTGGCTGCTTCACCGGCCAGCAGGGCGTCGTCCATCATGAACGCAACGGCACGGCCGGTTTCCAGCATCTGGAACGACTCGCCGTGGTCTTTGGCGGAGATGACGTTCATGCCCATCTGCTTGTCGGCGTTCATCGCCTTGAGGATGCGCTCGGACGTGGTGCCGGCGGTGGTCACGACGTTCTTGCCGGCCAGGTCAGGGAAATCCTTGTACTTGGAGTCTGCCTTGGACAGCAGGCGAGTACCGATTTCGAAGATGCCGACGGAGAAGTCAACCTGCTGCTGACGCTCGACGTTGTTGGTGGTGGAACCGCACTCGAGGTCCACGGTGCCGTTCTGCACCAGCGGGATACGGGTTTGCGAAGTCACCAGGTTGTATTTGACCTGGAGGTTTGGCATGTCGAGGTCTTTTTTCAGGGCTTCGACGACTTTCAGCTGGATGTCGTGGGAGTAGCCGACCGGTTTGCCGGAAGCATCCGCGATATAGGAAAACGGAATGGAAGCGTCGCGATGGCCCAGGGTGATGGTGCCGGACTCTTTGATCTTCTTCAGGGTGCCGGTGAGTTCGGCGGCGAAAACTGGCGTGCTGATCAGAGCGGCAGCAATGGCTGCGCCCAGGATATGGGGAACGATGCGCATCAAATTTTCCTCGACATTGTTTTTTTTATGGAGCCAGTTCATCGGCCCTTTTGTGCTGCAAAACACCTGAGCGCTACGATGAGTGAGCGCAAAGGACATTCGTCGAAGAAGTGTAGAGCATGACTCGTGCCAGACCAGTCTGAATTAGTCAAAGTATTGATTTATAAGGGAATTAAATATTTTTTGCGCTGAAATGTCAGTGAAGTGATCCGGTTAACCGAACCGACCCGCAGGTCGCGTTCGGAAAACCGAATGCTGGCAGGGTGCTACCCGATCATCAGGTGTACTTGCGTTTGTCCGGCGCTGGCGGGAAGTACTGGTACAACCAGGTTTCACTCAGTGTGCGGTCGTTGGTGCGGATGAACAGGCGCAGCTCGACGGGCTCCACGCTGTCATTGGTCGGGTACCAGTCAAACAGGATGCGGTAGCCCTTGATGTCATCGAGCTTGAGCACGCTGAAATCCTTGACCTCGCCGTTCGAGCAAGTGACCACCGGCTCGATGCCTGTGCCTTCAGGCAAGCGGTCCAGACCACCACCGGTGAAGTCCACGGCAAAACGACGGGCCCAGACGGGCGGGTAATGCTCGCCCGGCGCCCAGCCTTCGGTGAAACCGCCCATCCCGGAACGGGTGGCGTTGACCCGTGCCAACGGCGTTCCGACTGGCGGCAATGCGCTCCAGTACAGCTTGTAGCCGTAGTTCAGCGAATCGCCGGCAGCCACCGGTTTCTTAGGGGTCCAGAAGGCGACGATGTTGTCCATGGTCTCGCCGGTGGTAGGGATTTCCAGCAGATCGACCGAGCCTTCGCCCCATGCGGTGGTCGGCTCGACCCACAGGCTCGGGCGGCGGCTGTACCAGTCGACGGTGTCCTGATAGCTGGCGAACTCGTGGTCGGTCTGCACCAGGCCGAAACCTTTCGGGTCCTTGTCGGCGAAGGCATTGAATTGCAGGGTCGCCGGGTTGTTCAGCGGACGGCAGATCCACTCGCCGTTGCCGCGCCACATGGCCAGGCGGTCGGAGTCGTGGATTTGCGGGTGAATGGTGTCGCACATGCGGCGCTCGTGGGTGCCGCAGCTGAACATGCTGGTCATCGGTGCGATGCCCAGTTGGTCGATGGCGGTACGTGCGTTGACGTGGGCATCGATCTCCATCACCACGCGCTCGGCCTGGCAATCGATATCGAAGCGGTAGGCACCGGTGGCGCTCGGCGAGTCGAGCAGGGCGTAGACCACGAAGCGGGTGCTGTCCTTGTCCGGTGTCTCGAACCAGAACTTGGTGAAGTCGGGGAATTCTTCGCGCTTCTTGGCGTAGGTGTCGATGGCCAGCCCGCGGGCCGACAAGCCGTACTGGCCGGTGGCGTCCACCGCACGGAAGTAACTGGCGCCGAGGAAGGACACGACATCGTGCTTGTCCAGTTCCGGGGCCTTGAACAACTTGAAGCCGGAGAAACCCAGGTCGCCCTTGAGCTGTGCGGTGTCGACCGTAGTGTTTTCATAGTTGAACAGCGACGGGCGGAAATGCACCTCGCGAGCCATCCGGGTTTTCGGATCGACGCTGTACATGCGCACCGGCTGCTTGAACCCCATGCCGACGTGGAAGAACTGCACGTCCAGCTGACCCTTGAGTTCTTTCCACAATGAATGATTGCCGTCGTAGCGGATCGCATTGAAGTTCTGCGGCGTCATGGTCGCCAGGGTCGGCGGCAACTGTTGCTTGGTGTCCTGGTAGCGATTGCTGGCGAGCTGTTTGGCCTGCAGCTTCAGCGCCTCGAAATCGAATGCGCTGGCCTCGCCATCAGCGGTGCCGCCGCTGGTGGCCCAGGCTTGGGCGGCCAACAGGCCCGTGGCGGACAAACCGGTGTAGGCCGCGATGGCCATGGAGGCTTTGAGCAAGTTCCTGCGGTGCATAAATACAACCTGTCGTGAGCAATCCCGCGCCGTTCCTGGCACGTGCTGGATCAGAAAAAACGGTTCGGACATGCCTTCGGCCAAACGCAACGGACTGTAGAACAGATGCCCGACAGCTTAAACCGTTCGATTGCAGAGCAAAATTGATTGATGGCACAGCGCCGGCTCGGCAATGAAACAAGACATGTCGGGAAACAATTCCGACAGTGATGTTTCAAAATTAAGTCTGTCGAGCCTGGTCCCAGCTAGCCCCTATCAGCCCTGATAAGGTAGGAGGTACGGCGGAGGAATTAAGTCTGTTGATGACTCAAAAGAGTCGGTTTTCAATTTCAGTCCTAGGAATTAAGTCTGTCGAAGCTTCGTAAGGCAATCGCATCCACATTTGTAAGCAGCTGATAACTTCAGCATTGCGATTTGTGAGCCTCAACGTCCAGATAGAAGATGATACGCGAACAAACAGAGCGAGCCTTTGATGAAGTGTTTGGTCGTCTCTTTGGCCCTAAAGAGCCAGGACAAGCAGATGCCTAACCCTTCCACCGAGGGGACGTCGTCCAGCAAGCCGCTGGCAGCCTCTCATGTCAAACGCTAGTTAACTTCTATGCTGGGAAGCGCTTACAAGTGCCTCCTCCTAATCGATTTCGATAGTATGCGACCGGCTACTTTGGGTCGGATTCAGCCGGTCGTGGAAGGCAGAGATCGGCCACAAGCCGCCTGTCGGCGATCGTCGAAGCAAACGGTGGTCAGAGCAATAGCGCCGGGCTACTATTCAGCCCTACATTTGCTGAAAAGCAATGCATGTCGGAGTTTATTAAGGCTCCTTAGGCACAGGAACAATTATGATTCTTGGATCTCAATATTTATTTTCAGCAGAGCTAAACAAAGAAAAGAACAACTTTCTAGTGTATGAGATCGGCCTGTTGAGCCTTAAGGCTGCGCTTTCAACCCGAGCGAAAGATTGGCCCATCTACTCGCCCTCCTGCAAGGAGTATCAGCGAGAAAAAGTTAAGCACGGTTTCCGGCAAGTGCTTGATGATATTTTTCCAAGTACTCGACTGAAATCGTGTACGAAAGCGAACATGTTCAATATATCGATAATGTCGCAAATTACTTTTCAGCCAAGCACGGAAGTTCGTTATATAAAGGCCGCTTCAGATTTGGCGTCGCCCAGAAGCTAATCAACATCCACTTGAAGTACATGTGGGTGGCGGGTTTGGGCTCTGAACCACCACACTGTCCGCTAGACGGGATCGTACGCGACTTAGCGTGCCTGAACTACGGTTGGACATCAAGTGACTCGAAATCACATTATATAGAAGCGATTGATCAACTCAGACATAAGGCATCACCAAAGAGCTTGTTAGTGTGGGAGCTCCAAGAGTTTCGCCGCAGAGCTCAACCTGGGACGTAAGCTCTTTGTTTCATCACTGACATTCACTAGCTTAAGAACGGATGACCGCTTTGTGTTGATTGCTGCCTGTCGCGAAGGGCCGCGTCGACCCGAAGCAGACGGTGGAGGTCAGAAATAAATCACCGTTATTTCTGACCCCATTACCACGCGGCAATGGTAGTTTATTCACTTCCTGGAGAAGAGGATGATGACTAGAATAGTGCACATCAAGGCGACAACCCAGCCCCCAATCTTCTTGATTTCGGCGACCTTAGAAATGAGCTCGGCATGTTCGGAATGAGTTGGTTGAGGTGCGACTTCCGTTGTTGTGCGCTCTTCCTCCGAATGATCGTTATGAGCTAATGGCGCCTTCCCGACTACTTGTATTGTCACCTGATCAGCAAGGATCTGGTTTTCAGCTTCAGCATCCCAAGCCGTAAGGCTATGCTTGGAAAACTCATCATAGAAAGACTCCACAATGTCTTGGCCCTTTGGGGCAAAAGTAAACCCCAATATGTAATTCGTCTGGTTTGGATAGACATCCAGTAAAAACTTGAAGGTTTCTCGAGAAACCCAGACTTGAATTTCAAAACAATGAGGCTGATGTTCAAAGGGAGGTATATAGGTGATACTCCCGAGATGCCCACTTTTCGAAGTCCCTTCCCATATGTGGACCGGACCTTCTTCTATATATTTTAGGCCGAAATCGTGGTTGCTCCAGGGAGCAAAACCAGGATTTTCGAAGCGAGAAGGGATAAAAAACTGACCATTGGAAGGCCTGGCCTGGAATACGAGTTTTCTGGATTCTCCCTCATTACGCAGATCGGCAAAGAATCGCGGATCGGAGAGATCGAGGTAAATCAATGGTTTGAACCAGTCCATGCAGAATCCTCAACTGTTTTGACCTAACACCCTGCTTCAGCCGCGGATTTTCCGCAGAGAAGCGGAGGAAAATCCGTCGGCTGGAAGCGATTGTTGGACCTCATGTATATCCCTTCCGAAACAAATCGCACGCCCTGTCGAGCTTGAGCGGATCAACGAACAACTCTCCAGTAAGTGGCTTGATAAATGTACCCTTTACCTCCAGTGTCAAGTGCGACGGCAGCGGAGTGCGGCGTCCACGGTTAGCGCCGTTGTCAATCCACCGCTGCGGATTGAGGGAGCTTGCTGGCGAGCTGTCGAAGGCTGCGATTTCGTCGAACAGCCAGACCTTTGCATGTGGACCATAGATAGTTCGGAGCACTACCTCCAGTGACTCAGCAAGGGGCTGTTGGTAATAAGCGCTACTCAGTGCGTCCTTTAACCCCCGCAGGACATCACGGTTGTAGAGGACGCCTTCTTCTGGCGAGAGGTAGTACTGGGCTCGGTAACCCGAACGACCGTTAAAGAATTGATCAAACGTGGCTTCCTGTTCCAAGGGAAGCTGGGCTACAAGCCTAAAGTATCCTTGGCATTCGTTTGCCTCTTGCCAGCACAAGCGAATACGACCGCTCTTCGCCACGCGGGAAACCTCCTCAATAACTTTGGCAAGTAGGTGGTCTGGTTGGGGTACTTCCAGGAGACGTGAGTGCCGAGAAGTTATCTCTGGTCCCAACGTCCATTCGGTAACAGGCACAATTCTCAGCGTTCTGTTCATGAGGTCCAACTCTAAATAGGCGTCAAGTGGGGGGGTAACGCCTTCACGGGCATAAATTTCCTTGTTCTCTAGTCCGCTCCTAACTAGGCCGGGGATCGTGACGGTACTGTGACCGCAGAAGGGGGTTATACACCATGGACAGAAGGCCTAATCTGCTCAATCAATTCCGGCAGCAAACCAAGCATAGCTTCTCATTTGCCATCGTTCTGCCCACCGGCTGCTCTTGGCCGTTTTCAGCCCTTCGCGGCAGGCAGAAATCGGCTCAGAGTGTGTAAAAAACGCTTCACAAAAATTGAAGTATGCGCATCTACGTTAAATCTGAAATTTTATCGGCACGTCAGCAGATGTGGATTTCGCGTAGAAACGCGATTTCCAGTCCGATTTTGAGTACCTGTCGCGCTCAAAAACGTTTTTACACAGCCTCGGCCAATAGCGGACGTCGGACAGCTAGTCAAATTTGGCGCAGCATCCGCCTGTGCCTGTGACAACTGCATCCCGCTTGACGAACAATGTCGGCGCGATGATCGGCAGAACGCGGCCAAAAGTACCCCATAGACATCATGCCTGAGAGTCCGTAATGTATAGAAATTATGTCGCATACTCTCCCAATCCCATGTCGTCCTTACTCATCTGGGATTCAGCCGATCAATGAGTTACGCATGGACAAGGAGCGTTATAATACCCACATCGCGCAACGCATTACGCCATATGCTTTGTCTACTCATAATTAAACCTTGAAGAAAAATCCAGGTAAAACTAATTAACCTTTACGTACCAAATGAAGCGAAATAAATCCAAAGCAAGCTGATTTCTATTATTCAAAACGATCAAGATGAATTTATCAAAAGCGCACTTACTGGGCTGACTGTTTGCATTAACGCTGTTGAGCAACGTAACTCTAGAATATATCTAGAGGTTCTCCTGCCGCAAGCTATTCAAAAGGCTATACGCGCCATTAATGCTTACAAGCCAAAAATAGAGTAGCGCAAGACATAAATATTAAGCTTCGAGCAGAAAAGCCATTTCACCACCCTCTAAGCGGGCAGTTCAGAAAAACCGACTTTCTAAACGGAATCGACTGATTCCTGGTCGTTGCGACCGGCAGAACTCGGCCACAAGCAGTTATCCAGAACATGACAACGAACCGAATAGCCACCAAATGAAAGCCGTTCAACGCCTAGCCTGCAAGCCGTGTGAAAATCCACCTACATCGACTTGGTTGAAACCACTTCGACAAATCGGAATTTTTTCCTAGCCGCCTTAGTAGCTTCTTGCTCTGCTAGGAGGGTACTCAACGTATCGGCCTCATGGACCATCTCGTGCGTCTTACCTTCAAATTCATTGCCCACCCGGAGCGTGACTCTCAGCCTGGGCGTGAATGCTTTCGCAACTTTCTTTTTCTCTGCCGCGTTCGCCGACTGCGTGATCACGATATCCGAGAGAGGCTTTTGCACTGGAGGCGCACCGCCATGCGTAACTTGCTCGCCACCACCGAACAGCGCCTGGCGCATCTCTTCTTCAATTAATACTGGGTTCATGCCAATTCTCAGAGGGATGTTATGAGTAGCTGGTACGATTCTATCAGCATGACGAATTTCTCCAGTAGCGAGTCCCCTCTGATCAGGTCTAACCCCTTGGCCACCACGGCTGAAGGATTTAGGTTCGCCGTGTACCGACACGGCCACGTAAGGCCAAACCAAAGCTGGCTGCGGCGACCGGTTGAGTCCACAGCCAAATACGGCCCCTTAAAATGGCCAGCCGAATGTTCCGTTCAAGATCGGTTGCAGTACATCCAAAGCTGATTCGTATAAAAGTAACGACATGATGTCTGGATGTTGGCGCCGCCGCCGAATTGACCCACATGCCGATGGAAAACTAACTCACCTATAACCGGGGCAAGGCCAGCACAGGCAATGGTTCGCAAGGGATCAGACGGTGTCAATGACATCTCGGCAACTGGGTCAATGCGGCGGCGGCGCCAACAGCCATTCCTTTCAAAAACTCAATCGGCAATGGAAATACAATGGTCGAGCTCTTGTCCCCGGCGATGGCACCCAGTGTCTGCATATAGCGTAATTGCATGGCACCAGGCTGGCGCCCAAGCATTTCGGCGGCCTGCATGAGCTTCTGCGAAGCCTGTAATTCCCCTTCAGCATGTATCACCTTGGCCCGCCGTTCACGCTCGGCCTCGGCCTGTTTGGCGATGGCACGGATCATCGACTCATTGAGGTCGACGTGCTTGATCTCGACGTTCGCCACCTTGATCCCCCAGGCATCGGTCTGGGCATCAAGCACTTGCTGGATATCGGTATTTAGTCGTTCACGCCCGGCGAGTAGCTCGTCAAGCTCATGTTTGCCGAGCACGGCCCGCAGGGTGGTCTGCGCCAACTGGCTGGTGCCCATAAGGAAGTCTTCGATCTGAATGATCGCCTTTTGCGGGTCAAGAACCCGGAAGTAGAGCACTGCGTTAACCTTCACCGAGACGTTGTCGCGGGTAATCACATCCTGTGTCGGCACATCGAGCACCACGGTGCGCAAATCCACGCGAACCATCTGTTGCACCATCGGAATCAACAGAATCAATCCCGGCCCCTTGACCCGCCAAAAGCGCCCGAGTTGGAACACCACCCCGCGCTCGTATTCGCGCAGAATCCGGACGGCCGAGAACACCAACACAAGGAGCAGGGCTAGCAGCGCGCCAAAACCCAATTCGATGAACATGGATCAACCTCCTCGCGGTGGCGTTTCATCCAGCGCAGTGACGTCCAGCATCACGCCCGTGCGCGCCACCACCCGGACCTGTTGGCCCAGATGCAGGGGCGAGCGGCTCTGCACTTGCCATTTTTCGCCCTGCAGTTGCACCCAGCCGCTCATTGGTAGGCCAGGCATCAGTCCCGTCACCGTGACCAGGCTGCCGACCAAGCCCGCATCGCCGCTGACCAGGGCACGGCGTCGGGCCTTGAGCGCCATACCGACCAGAGTCATCAACAACAGGGCGCTGATCAGTGCCATACCGATGATCAGCGTCAACGGGATGCCGAAGCCTGGTACATCGGTGTCCATTAAAATCACTGCACCTACTACAAAGGAAACTACCCCGCCCAAGCCGATTACACCAAAACTCGGTAGAAATGCCTCCGCGATCATGAAGGCGAGTCCTAGCAGAATCAGTCCGACCCCGGCGTAATTCACGGGTAACAGTTGCAGGGCATACAGCCCCAGCAACAGGCAGATGCCACCGAGTACCCCTCCGACGCCCGATCCAGGGTTCATGAATTCAAATATCAGGCCATAGACCCCGAACATGATCAGCAGCAATGCCACGCTGGGGTTGGTGATCACCACCAGCAGTTGTGTGCGCCAATCAGGCGCATGGTCGATGAGCGCAGCCCCGGCGGTGCTTAGCCTCAACGTTTTACCGGCGACATTCAGGCTCTTACCGTCCAGTTGCTTGAGCAGGTCTGCCACGTCATTGGCCACATAATCGACCACCTTAAGTTTGAGCGCTTCGTCGGCCGACAGGCTCAGCGATTCACGTACCGCTTGTTCGGCCCAGTCGGCATTGCGGCCGCGCAATTGCGCAAGACCACGGATGTAAGCCGCCGCATCGTTGATCTGTTTTCGAGTCAAGGTGTCCTGTAGCTCAGGCGGAGAATTCTTGTCAGTGGTGGGTGTGGTGGGTGAGCGCGGTGGCTCGGGTGCGGTCCCGGGTAGGCCGCCGATCTGCACTGGCGTAGCGGCGCCCAAGTTGGTACCCGGGGTCATGGCGGCAATGTGGCTGGCATACAAAATATAGGTGCCGGCGCTGGCCGCGCGTGCGCCACTAGGGGCAACGAAACTGGCCACTGGCAGGGGGCTGGCCAGAATCGCCTTGATGATCAAGCGCATCGAAGTGTCCAGCCCGCCGGGGGTGTCGAGGTTGATGACCACCAACTGCGCGCCCTCGGTCACCGCACGCATCAAGCCGCGTTCCACGTAGTCGGCACTGGCCGGACCAATAGCATCGTTGACGGTCAGGACCACGACACTGCCCGCAGCCGTCGCCGAAACCGTCGGTAGCCAGACCAGTATCATCACCAAGAGCAGGCGGCGCCACCAGTGACTGTTCACGGGACCCTCCCAGTTGCGGGTTCGGCAGTCTTCAACCTTCACTTAAAGCGTAGTTGAGACAGCCATGGGCGATACAGGCGCGGCGGTTAGTCCATTGTCTATGGAGATAGGGGGCGCTTCACAACTGTGGCTCAAGCGTGCGTCAATCTACTGTCTTCTGACAAAAGTGGCGACCGACTTGCGAATTTCCTCCCTCGCTTCATCTGAGTTCCCCCAACGGCCCATCTTCACCCACTTCCCCGGCTCCAACGTTTTGTGGTTTTCAAAATACTCCTGGATCTGGGCGAGCAACATTACGGGAAGGTCTTCCCACTCCTTCACGTTGCTGTACATAGCGCTAAGGCTCTCGTGAGGTACCGCGATTACTCTGGCTCCCGGGCCAGTTTCGCCTGTTGTGTACATCACACCAATTGGACGACTGCGAACTACAACGCCAGGCGATACTGGGTAAGGGCAAATTATCAGTACGTTCAGAGGATCACCATCATCACTCTGTGTATTTGGAATAAATCCGTAGTAGGCCGGATAGAGCATCGTTGCGCTGAAAAAACGGTCAACGAAAACCTGGCCACTTAATTTGTCCATTGCGTAAATAACTGGAGAATGGTTTGCAGGGATCTCGATAACTGTAAAGAAATCATCGGGGACTTCGTTACCTGCTGTAATTTCCTTATAATTCATGTTCGCACCTCAACAATTTAAGAAGACTACCCGCTAATCCCATTTAGTTGGCAATACTCCTCCCAGTCCATTTCTACCATTTCTGCCACTTCTCGATGGAACTCTAGGGTAAGGTATTTCAGTTGCTCTGGGGACTCTGAAATCATTGTGAGGGTTAGCTCCCACACCTCGATTCCCAGACGCATAGCCTCTTGCTCAAAGGCTGATTCAATGCAAAGTTTTCTTTCGACCAGACTCAACCCTTCGACAGCGTCATTGAGCGATGAATTACCGTTGAAAAATTTCGAGAGTGCTAACTCTCTTCGTAAATCATCCGAGTTCATCAGCTTCTCCAGCACTATCATCCGTCTGGGTATTTTTGCCTCAGAGTGACATGGATACTGCCGATGGCTAGGCAATCTCAGTGTCAACAAACCAGCCCCGGACCATTTTGGTAAAAACAGATGCATCGCATCCCACCAACGCTGCCACCACCCACCCAGCTCTCAGCTTCTGGCCGTCATCGTACAGATCCAGTCTTCCGACGATGGTATCAGCGGCAATGAGGGCCTCCAGCGGTCCATCAATCTCAGGGGGCGTCTCTACTTTTCGATTTGTGTTTTGGTGAGGGTCAGATCGTCCGGCAACCCCAGCGCAATCAATCGTTGTTTACCCTTCCAGAGCACAGACTATGTGAGTAGACGCATATCGCTGTTGTGACTGGTAATAACGCCTCCCGTTGCCACGTAGATCGTATTCAAGCTTGGGCCCCGAAATTTGGCGCCGCAGGAACCATCACCCTCGAGTGTCAGTGTCAGCCAGAGCATGCTTAACCAAAATCAAGAAGCGTTGTGACACAGAGCACGACCAACACAAGCCGGAACAATAGGCATTTCACAAGCAGAAGCCTTGGTTTAGCTTGAGCAGACAGTACTGCAAGGCTAGTGCACGGTACTGGGGCACTCACATTAAGCTAATTAAATTAAATTTAATGTTCAGCCTCTGTTGAATCCGAAGATCAGTCGGAGATCATTGGGCAGTGAATCAAGACACGGGTACCGCTGTGCATAGCGGCAGACTGGATATCTAGGGAGTAACCGTGCAATTTGACGATGGCAGCGACCAACGATAATCCAAGGCCATGCCCGGGTTGCATTCTGCTTGCATCCCCTCGATAGAGTCTGCGGATGACGTGTGTACGGTCCGTCTCGGGTATGCCGGCCCCATCGTCAGCGACTTCAATGATGACCGTTGAACCCTTGATACTGCCCTGCAGTTTGATATGCCCCCCCTCTGGCGTAAATTTGATGGCGTTATCGAGCAAATTGACCAGGGCTTCAAACAGCAACGAAGCGTCGCCATACAGTTGGGGTAACTCATTGGTAATTTCCAGGGAGAGCGTCTGAGAGCGATCTAGTGCCAGAGGTTCATAAAAATCATGTGCTTGTTGTAACAGCGCCATGATTTGAAACGGAGCAAATGCCGAACGGCGGCGCATGTCGTCGAGTTCGGCAACCCGAAGCAATCCTTGAAAACGCACCATGATCGATTCACTTTCCTCAAGGGCCTGATTTAATGTTTGCTCATGATCACTGTCCAATGGCAGTTGCTGGAGCTGATAAAGCCTCGCTCGCAGCCGTGTCAGCGGCGTACGCAAATCATGGGCGACACCATCGCAGACGCTTTTGACCTCATGCATCAGTTGCTCGATATGATCGAGCATCGTATTCACAGCGCTTGCCAGCATATCCAATTCATCGCGGCGGGCGGACAAGGGTAAACGCTCCGACAAGTTGCCTGAAACGATACTCTCCGTACAAAGCTGCAAGCGTTTGACACGGCGCAATGGCAGACGCCGCAATAAATGCCAACCAATCAATCCTGGGATGAGCGTTAACGAAAACCCCCACATCAATGCCTGCTCGATAATCCCACCAACAGCTGAAATCGAGCCACCGTCGCGTGCCAAAATAAGAATATGTCCGTCGCGGCGCCGTGTTAAAAGGGCATAGCTACTTCTTGTTTCTTCATTGGGCAACGCAATACTCAATCCGCGCTCAAGGTAGTGGACCTTGCCATCGTCGGGCAGACTGGAGCGTAGTTTGAGCAGGTCTCCTGCGACGTGTTGTCCATCGGATGTGAACAATCCGTAAGCATCGATCCCGGGCGTCGAGTAGGCTTCACTGGCAGCCAGTTCCTTCACCAGTTTTTTATCATCAATTTTTTCATAGTAGTGCGCACGCTGCAGTAACGTCCGCTCTGCAACGGTTCCCAGGTAGTTGGAGATTTCCCAGTACAACACACCGGTAAAAAGTGCCCCCCAAGCGACAAAAAATATGGCGTAGAACCCGATCAGTCGACTACCGGATGAGCGCCATTCCTCAGTCTTTGGTAGCAAGGACATAGCCGGCACCACGTATTGTATGGATGACGGGAGAGCCTTCATCGCCTTCGAGTTTTTTGCGCAGTCGGCCAATGTGAACATCTATGATGTTCGTACCCGGATCAAAGTGATAGCCCCAGACTTCTTCGAATAGCATAGTACGGGTGACCAGTTGGCCAGCACTACGCATCAGGTAATTAAGCAGTTTGAACTCAGTTGGAAGCAACTGAATGTGTTCGTCGTTTCGAGTCAATGTGTGCTCCACCAGATCCAGTCGCAGGTTTCCACAACTGAGATGCGGATGGCTGGAGTCGGCACTGCTACGTCGAAGCAGTGCGTCTAGACGCGCAACCATCTCGATAGGAGAAAATGGTTTGGTCAAATAGTCGTCGCCGCCCGCACGAAGCCCCTTAACGCGCTCATCTACATCTGAAAGCGCACTGATCATCAGGACCGGTGTCTGGATACCAAGGCCCCGCAACGTGCTGACAATTGTTAGCCCATCAAAATCGGGAAGCATCCGATCAAGAGTAATGGCGTCGTATCCTCCTGCGATTGCTGAGGCCAGTCCGTCCCGTCCGGTGGCGGCCCATTCAGGACTGAAACCGTGACATTGGAGTGCAGTGATGATGATTTCCGCCGTTACTTTGTCATCCTCTATAACCAACGCACGGCTCATAACTTCCTCCGTTTAATCTGTTTACATTTCCTCCGGCTCAATGCCAAGAGCCGATGCAGCCGTACCCTAGTGACCAACGCAACGGAGGAAAATTAAATTTTTCTTAACCTACCTTAACGTCGCCGCCTGGCATCGGATGGACATATTTCCAATAGCAGATGCTCACACGCACCGAAAGGATGAATATGTGCCCCCCTTATCTGGCTTTCTTTTATTCGGCCTGGACTCAGCATGGATATGCTAGGGAAGCCTAGCGCAAAGCCCCATACGGTAACTGGATAGCTTGTGTGGTGGTACGAGCAGCACAGAATTGAATTGTTCCTGGAGAGCATCGGCTTGAGGGTCAACATCCAAAGGCGAAAATGGAGCTGAGTGTTGGCGAGCGGTACGGCAGATGTCACTCGTGAGCCAAGCGTCCAGTTTGTTCAAAACTCCTTCAAAGCCACGTTGGTGCCCGAGTCTCTCGTTGATTGCGACCAGCTCGATTCCTGTCTGCCTGATTGCTTAAAAAAATGACTTTTGGCAATATCGACCTTCTGCGCTCCTTTGTCAGTTCTCCATCCCTCTCATATGGGAACTGCGTAATTGAGAAGCGCAGATCAACCCGGCTAAGTGCCGGGTTTTTTTTGTTCGCTCGACAATTATGTGGTTCACGTTGAACAATTTTTTGCCGGGCGTGGCGCCGCTACATTATGCATAGCTCGGCGTAGATCCCCACCAGTGAGGCCTCAAAGAATTACCACTGATGAGATGCGTTTGAACGCCATGAAGGTGTGTAGACCGCCGGATGTCATACAGATGGCCACCACTGCCCCCCCCAAATAAGGGGCATTTCACCCGCTTAAACGACCATCCCCCCCCAAAGGTCTCCCTCTGCGTATTTCATGCCGCTGATACTCGCAAAAATAACTTATTGATAAGTCGTAATTTTTTTCATCCTTTTACACTTGGCCCAGCTTTTGCCGTGGTCCCTATACCGCCGCAGTTGTCGTCCCGATTGGGGCTGGGGGTTCGCCTTTTGGGCATGACGAAAGGGGACAAAAATGAAACTCGCTACACTAGGGTTCAGTTCACTCAGCTTGTTACGGACGCCGGGGGCGGTCTCTGTGATGGTGCTCTCTACCAGCCTTGCCTCGGTCAGTGCGGCACCGTTGGATGATTTCGGTCCGCCGCCGCCAACGGATCCTTCGGCGTTTACCAATCCCCCTGCCGACCCCAAGGCCGCGTTGGATGCCTTGCTGACATTGCCACCCGCCAACCAGGGCGCCATCGCCCTGCCCAATGGCGTTTTTGGCACCCGCACCACGCCAACGGTCGACAACGTGCTGCCGCCAAACCTGCAGACATCCTTCAAGATCCCCACCAATGGCAAGCCCAGCCCATTGTTCGGAGCTCTGCCGTACACTCAGCAACTGCTGCTGCTTGAAGAATTCGGCACGGAAAAACTCGACCCGACCCTACCGGCACCGCCCCTGACCTTCCCGGTTCCGATTGTCGGCCCGGCCCCCCAGCAGGACCCGAACAACATCGCCCGCAGCGGCCCTTCGAGGGCGGCACTGGAAGCCTTCTTGCGCCAGCCGGGGCTGTACCCGTTTCCATCGCAGTTTTCCAACGTGCTGGACCGCAATCCGTGGAAAGCGCAAATCGAAGCTTTCCTCAACCGCCATCCGGTCGGCTCGCCGGCCGAAGGTCGTCCGCCAGGAAAAGGCTGGTCGCACCAGCGCTGGAACGAGTTCTTCCCACAGGTCGCCTTCAAGACCGCGCAAGCGGGCGCCCAGCTCAACAACGGCATGCGCGACCGCCGACAGTTGCACAACTACGCCGTCGGTGAGTTCGGGCCCGGTGGGCTCTACAACCAGACCTCGGCCACCCCGGTCATTGCGGGCACCACCAAAGGCATAAATGTCCGTTTTCACCCCAACATGCCGATTCAGAACCACAAGGCGCTCTGGACCTTCGACGGCACCTTTCCGCCAAAGCTGTTGATGGTGCGGTACGGCCAAACCGTGCTGTTGCGGCACTACAACGCCCTGCCGATCGATCCGTCGGCCAACATGGGGTTTGGCCTGCACACCCTCACCACCCACGAACACAACGGCCACACTCCAGGCGAAAGCGACGGATTTGCCAATGCGTTTTTCTTCCCCGGGCAGTACTACGACTATCGCTGGCCGCTGCAACTGGCCGGTTACGACACCATCAACACCAGCGCCCAGGATCCGCGCGCGGCGTTCCCCTGCGCCCCGGGCGAAACCCTGTATGTCAACGATGCCACGCCGGGCCTCAAGACCTGCAACAACGGCAGCATCAAGATCCGTGGCGACTGGCGTGAAACCATGAGTACCCACTGGTTCCATGACCACATGCTCGATTTCACCGCGCAGAACGTCTACAAGGGCAACGCGGTGATGATGAATTACTACAGCGCACTGGATCGCGGTAACGAAGCCTTCGAAGACGGCGTCAACCTGCGTCTGCCCAGCGGTTCGGCATTGCCCTGGGGCAACCGCGACTACGATGTGAACCTGATAGTGGCCGACAAGGCTTGGGACACCAATGGCCAGTTGTGGTTCAACCCGTTCAACACCGATGGCTTTCTCGGCGATCAGATCCTGGTCAACTGGCTGTACCAGCCGCGCCTGAACGTGCGGGCGCGCAGCTATCGCTTCCGCATCCTCAATGCTTCGGTGTCGCGCGATTTCAGGATCGCGCTGGTGCGTGAAATCGCCGGCACCGGTGGCGAATTCCCCGGCCCGACCGGTTCCGGCCTGTCTTACACCCGCGTGCCGTTCCACATGATCGCCAACGACGGCAACCTCATGGAACACGCCGTGCCGTTCGATGGCAGCATGGACCTGGACGCCGACGGCGATGTGCAGGACCACAACGCTATCCTGCCCACCCAGAGCATCGCCGAGCGTTACGACATCATCGTCAACTTTGCGAAAAACGGGATCCAGACCGGCGACAAGCTGTATTTCGTCAACCTGATGGAGCACCACGACGGCAAGGGTCCAGAGGCTGTAGCACTGAGCCTGGCCGATGTCCTGTCCGGCAAGTACAAGGCAGTGCTCAAGCTGGGCAGCAAAGGGTTGGAATGGGACGCTGGCGACCCGGCGGTGGGCAAGTTCATGCAGCTGGTGGTCCAGCCTTATGCCGGCCAGGACGTGAGCATGAACCCCGCCGACTTCGAACCCGCCAAACCGGGAAAACCGGCCGGCAAGACCATGATCCCGCTGACCCTGAACCGCGACGACCCGACGGTGCAAGCCAAATTGAAACTGGCGCGGCATCGCGAGTTCATCTTTGGCCGCTCCGACGGCACCGACGAACAACCCTGGACCATCAAGACCGACGGCGGTCCAGGCTTCCCCATGGACCCACGCCGGATCAGCGCCGCCCCGCAACTGGCCAACGGTCCGACCCCGGCCGGGTTCTCCGGCGACGGCACCCTGGAAGTGTGGAAAATCAGGAACGGCGGCGACGGCTGGAGTCACCCGGTGCACGTGCATTTCGAAGAAGGCATCATCCTCAACCGTGACGGCAAGGCGCCGCCGGAATGGGAAAAATGGGCACGCAAGGACGTCTATAACATCGGCGTAGGAATCGACAGCTCGCAGGACGTGGACATTGCGATCCGCTTCCGCGAATTCGCCGGGACCTATATGGAGCACTGCCACAACACCCAGCACGAGGACACGGCCATGCTGCTGCGCTGGGATGTCGAGCACCCCGGCCAGTTCCAGTTGATGCCAACGCCTCTGCCCGGCTGGGACGGTGTCACCTACGTCAACTCCGCCGCGCTGCCGACCTTCCGCACTGGCGATAAACGTGTCGAGGACGAGGACAACCAAAAACCGGTCGCCAACGCCGACAGCGCCATCAGTAACACCGGCCAACCGGTGACCATCAACGTGCTGGCCAACGACACCGACCCTGACGGTAACGTGCCACTTAAAGTGGTGGGCCTGGAGCAACCGGACTCCGGCAAGGGCGTGGTCAGCACCGATGGTCTGCGCGTAATCTACACACCACCGGCCACGATCCCCGCGCCGTTCACCGCGACCTTTACCTATCAGGCTAGCGATACCAGGGGCGCCGAGTCGGCCCCGGCGACGGTGTCTGTGGCGGTCTCGGCAGCGGTCAACGAGAACCTGATCGTCACCAGCGCGACCGTCACCGCCCGCAGCAACAGCCGCTGGTATTGGGTCCTGTCCGGCACCACGTCCCGTGGCACGGGCAATACCATCACGGCGACGGCCACGACCACAACCGGTACGGTGAACCTTGGCACCGCCACCCTGACACGTACGCCTACAGGCGCTCGTTGGCGAATAGCGGTGACGACCGTCGGCAGTGGTCCGTCGCCGAGCCCGACAGCGACCATCAAATCGGCCTTCGGTAAGACAGTAACGGTGCCAATTAGCCGTCGTTGATACAAAGTCTTAAGTGGGCTGCCGTTGTGCGTAGGAAGATAAGCACGTTGTAAATCATCACGACGCAGTGGCTAATCAGCCATTGCGTCGTTGGGTTTGCACAGTTGGATATTTATATAAGGCATGTACCCTTAGAACTCCGTCTTCCCCCAGATCAATCCGATGATTGCCGCTATAGCTGACGCGGCGAGCACACTGAGTTTTGCCGCAGACAGTAGCGTAGGATCAGGAAATGCCAACGACGCAATGAAAATAGACATGGTGAACGCACCCAGCCCGATGATGGTAGCTTACGAGCGGGATGCAACTCTCCCCAGCAAAGAACCTTCTGACGACTAAAGCACTTCATCGAAGGACGATTCGGGGCTGCTCTGGTAGCCGGTTATCTGTCCGAAATACCTGGTTGGGCCTGAGCACGTAATCCTCCCGTCAGACAGTGCGAGGCACGCGCCAAAGCATCATTTGATGCCGAGCGGGCGATCCAGCGACATTGCACCCCCACCACGGGCGACGATGAGAAGTAATAGGCCCGCCCAGGAAAGGTGTGTAGGCCAGGCATCAGGGTAGACAAATACTTGGATTACAAACGTCATACCCAGTAACGCGAATGCTGATAGTCGTGAGAACAGGCCCAGCACAAGAAGCAGTGAAAACAAATGTTCACTGTAGGTAGCGAGGTGCGCGGCCAGTTCCGCAGAGATAAATGGCAGTGAGTATTCTGTGCGAAACAGCTCAAAGGTACTGGGCGTGATCGTCAAAAAACCACTGACTTTGGTGCGTCCTGACATCAAGAAAATGGCCGCGATGGATAGGCGAGCAACCAGCACCAATAGCGAGTCACCAATCATTAAGCCAAGTCGGTCTGCAATGCGGTTCCACATGCCTCGCAAAGATTTGTCGGCTGTTGACGAAGTATTTCGTATCACGTCCATGATGTCTCCGTTGGTTAATCTTCAGAGAGAGCTGTGGGTGTTTACAGCGACGAACGCGTCGGCACTGAACAAGCGGGCAATGAGGTCTGCCAGATCTAAATCAGACTGAACCTCAAGGGCTTTTTCTGCAGCCAGTTCAAGCGGCAGGTATGCCGCGCAGGCGTCTAGAAACGTGCAATCCGCAGCACTGGCGGCTTCCCAACAAACCCGGCCTTGCTTGCGCGTCAGAAGCGCTCCTTCGCCGCGCCAGTCGAGTTCGTCAGGCATGTCCCGCTGTTCGCGATTGAAGCGCCAGATGGTGTAGGCCGGGTGGTCTGGGAACCAAGCCCAACGGGAAGCGGCCTTCGGTGTGAGTCCGTTGCGGGCCAAGTCCTTTTGGGACATGTTCGCAAATAAACTCGGATCAATGTCGGGCTCATCTTTGGCGCAATGGACTTGTATCCAAAGCAGATCCAGGCGGCCAATGTCGCCCAGATAAGGCATTTCTCGCGCATGTCCAAAAGCGTCGAGAAAATCCGGGAAATCAGCGCCGTAGTGCAGCAGTCGGGAATCCGTCGGTGGCGACTGCCGGGCATAGATCGCAGCAGCGGCCTTAAGCCACTCTGTCCCGACCAAACGCTCGATGGTGGGAAAGTTCGCGAGCAATGCGTCCGTGGATCCTTTCAAGACAGTATTGCGGTACACCAAAAAACCGGGCTGTTCGATTAGTGCAGTCATTCCAGTCGAATTTCGCTCATATAACGCATCGACGAATGCATCCTGAAAGCTTGCGAGTGAGGTGTTCATATCGTCACTTCCGATGGTCGCCTCTTACCGATGTTCAACAGCGTCTGTGCTCTGTCTCGTTCAGCCAGCAAGACATCGAACCCTGGGATATTGTCGTCGCGCTCGATCAAGGTCGGGCGCATGCCGATCCGTTCGATAACGCGTTGATACAGCAACCAGACCTCGTCAGCGATGGGGGCATCGTGAGTATCTATTAGCAACCGCGTATCTCCCGGATCCACTGCATGGCCTGCCAAATGGATTTCCACAATCGCCTTGGCCGGGAAGGTATCCAGATACATCGACGCATCGAAGCCCAAGTTATGCGCGCTGATGTGGACGTTATTGATATCCAGCAGCAACCCACAGCCAGTTCTCGCGCTCAGCTCGGTCAAAAAGTCGAGTTCGCTGAATTCATGACCATCCAGGCATAGGTAATGGGTGGGGTTTTCAATGGCAATAGGACGTCTTAGGGCGTCTTGTGTCCGTTGGATATTGCTTACGATGCGCTGCAATGCCTCAACCGTGCGAGGGAATGGCAAAAGGTCAGGATGATACTGACCACGCCATGCTGACCAAGCTAGGTGCTCGGAAATCAACGCAGGCTGAACGTGATCTGCCAGCGCTTTCAGGCGCTTCAAATGGTTTTCGTCCGGCGGACAATCGGCAGCCAGTGAAAGTGAAACGCCGTGCAGCGACAGCGGGTGTTGATTCCCAATTGCCTCCAGCCATGCGAGACGGGGGCCACCACCTACCATGTAGTTTTCCGGATGAACTTCGAACCAGAGCCCCTCAGCCGTACAGTCAAGCGCATCTGAGTAATGATTCGGTTTCAGGCCGAGCCCGGCCCCCATCTGGCGTGCAGTTTTCATGGTTGGTGTGCCCCCGTGGTATTACGATTACTTGGGTGCGAGAGTACCCATGCCTTTTGGAGTTTTGATGGAGGTACAAGTACCCGCAGGGACGTTTTTCCAGGCATTAGGCTGGTAGTCCACTTTGGCGGTGCCTGCGCAGGTGGTACCGGCACCCGCCTTGCAGTCGTTCTTGCCCGCTAGGGCAACGCCGTAACATTTCTCCATAGCGCCTGCGGCAGCAGGAGTCTCTGCAGCCATAGCACCTGCAGCGAATGTAGAGAAGGCGACAGCAAGGGTGGCAAGCTTGAGATTGTTCATGGTTGTGTCTCCAGATGATGGGGGGTGGTCGTCGCATCAGCGCTTGAGTACCGTGCTTGCGATCCAAAAAGTAATTCGATGGTTTTTCACTTCCGGTTACAGCGACTGCAAAATGTTTTTCAAACCTACAAAATTTGATTCGCTTGTTACCTTATGCCGGTAACCGCATGTTAGATCTGCTGCTCGTCACTAACGCCGGCATCATGCAGGAGCGAGATATTTTTACTTTTCGTGTAACTAGAGCGAGCGATGGAACGAACTACACATAACGATGTGTTGCGCAGTCGAGAGCTCCACCTTCAGGCTCTGTTTATCGCAGGTCTGGACGGAGATGAGGGGTCTTATCGAACGTTTTTATCGGAGTTAAGTGGTCATCTTCGTGGTTTTTTACGCTCGAGAGTTCAGCAGCGACCTGGTGAAGTCGAGGATTTGCTGCAAGAGGTTTTGCTGGCCGTTCATAATGCGCGCCAGACTTATCGGATAGACCAACCGCTGACGGCGTGGGTTTTTGCCATTGCGCGTTACAAGCTCATCGACTTTTTCCGAGGGAGGTCACGTCATGACGTGTTCAACGATTCCCTCGACGATGCGGCAGAACTATTTGCCGAGCCACATCTTGAACCTGCGCAGGCCAGTCGCGACCTAGGCAGGTTGCTTCAGCAGCTACCTGAACGTCAGCGTCTACCTATCGTGCACGTAAAAATAGAAGGGCTGTCTGTTACTGAAACCGCTCAAATGACGGGGTTATCTGAGTCTGCGGTGAAGATAGGGATACACCGAGGGCTTAAAGCACTGGCGTTAAGAGTTAGAGGTGCACGATGAATACTGATGATTTTATTTCCCTGCTCGCGTCGGGTGTGACCCCGGTTGACCGCAGGACGCCTGCTAAGCGATTCAGCGGCGCGGTTCTGGCCGGCCTCTTGGGCGCCACTTTGCTGGTAATAGCAATAATGGGCATTCGACCAGACTTGGGCCAGGTCATGGCTACACCGATTTTTTGGGCTAAGATCGCCTTTCCGCTCTGTCTGATGATTGGTACGCTGAGCATGGTAATGAGGCTGGCTAGACCTGGAATAGCCTCGGGCCCCGGAAAAAATCTGATTTTCGCCGCAGTCGCTTCGGTGTGGGTAGGATCGATCTATGTACTCTTGGTGGCCCCACCGGATGATCGCCTTGCGATCATCCTCGGTGAAACCTGGAGAGTATGCGCACGCAACATAACCTTGCTGTCGATTCCGGGGTTTATCGCTGTGTTTTGGGCGCTACGCGGTCTCGCGCCAACCAACCTGACGCTCTCAGGAGCCTGTGGCGGACTGCTAGCAGGCTCAATGGCAACGATTGCTTACTCCCTTGGCTGCCCCGAGATGCAGATACCATTTTGGGGAGTGTGGTACTTGTTGGGCATGCTGGTGCCGACGGTACTAGGCGCATTACTCGGTCGACGCTGGCTGCGCTGGTAGCAGATCGTGGGCATCACCCATGCTGGCGGTCAGAAATATCTACCGACACCATCACTTCAGGCGATGCGTGATACCGAACGCATATTGAGATCAAGCAGATGAGCTAGCTGAACAATCATGATCCATGCCTGATACTGCTTTGTAAGCGATCTGCTTTGGGCCACTCAAAACAGCGGCTGGCAGAGGGCGTTGGTAAGGAACGCGCCCTAGTTTATCGCTCAGTTGCTTCTCGATTGCGCTGTAGAGAACTCGATCGTTAACAGAATACGCGAGAACCTAATTGAGGTTAGTCATCACCCTTAAGGTCGCCGTATCCACCGGGCAGCTCCATCCACTCATCCAGAGCTGCAATCTGTCTCGCAACAGCGGCATCCCAATCAGGGCCTACAGCCATATTTTTTTTCATCATGTCATTGATGACCGCTGTCGCCCTTTGATACTCATGATGTATTTCCAAAGCTTTAGCTAGAAACTCTTCTTGCCGACTCATAGGGTCTCCTGACGATCAGGGGAAAATTCGCTACGTTCAACACTAGCTGAAATTTTCAGTCCTCCAATGGCCCGTAGCTATCTGCGGCTCGATCATCCAGACAAGGCATAGGGTTCGTTTCTGATTCAGAAAGAAAGGCAGCCCATGCCTCGTATGCCTGTTTCTGTCGTTCGGCAGCTTCACTCCACGGATCGCCAGTGATTTTCCGTGCTGATACCAGCATCATCATGTGATTCGTAGCAGCGTCCAGTTCCAGCAAAAGATGGTGAGACTTTAAGCGGAAATCATCGATATTGATCATGAAGTGATAGCTCCAAGATAGGACTGGCTCGGCACGAGGAGCCGCTATCCCTATGGGTCAGTGTGGCACCAAGCCATAGACTTTGTGCGTTAGGAGGACAATTGGTAATTCTTAAAGCAACTGGCGACTAACCGATTCTTTGGCGGCGGTCATCGCCTTCACCAAGCCGATCTGATAGTTGGGTCAACACGTGATTAAATCATTAGTGGTACTGGAGAGTCCCCGAAGAACCACACCACCTGCGAGCGCTTGCCGCGAGACTTAGCCGATCTGTTTCATCGACCGATTGAATCCGGCTAGCTGCCCGTAAATTTTTTACGCAAAATTTACGGGTTGTTGAGGTTAAGCATTCGATACTGCGCGGCGCTAATTTGGCAGATTAATTTTATGTCCCTCGCAGCAATGCGGCTCATCGGCTTCATCTTAGGTGTTTTTCTGATTACGCTGGCCGTTAGCATGGTCATCCCCATGATCACACTGGTGGCCTATGAGCGCAGCGACGACCTATCGGCCTTTCTTTGGTCGAGTTTGATTACCTTCATCTGCGGTCTCTTGTTGATCGTGCGGGGGCGTCCAGAAACTACTCAGCTTCGTCCGAGGGACATGTACCTGCTGACGACTGGCAGTTGGGTCGTTGTGTGCACCTTCGCTGCGTTGCCAATGGTGCTTATCAGCCACATCAGTTACACCGACGCCTTCTTTGAAACCATGTCCGGTATAACAACCACTGGCTCAACTGTCCTGAGCGGTTTGGATACTGCTTCACCAGGATTGTTGATGTGGCGCTCCATGCTGCATTGGTTGGGAGGCATCGGTTTTATCGGCATGGCTGTGGCGATCCTTCCACTGTTGCGAGTAGGCGGCATGCGTCTGTTCCAGACAGAGTCCTCAGACTGGTCGGAGAAAGTGACGCCGCGCTCCCATATTGCAGCCAAGTACATCCTTTTGCTTTATCTGGGACTCACTGGAGTCGGAGCTCTGGCGCTCTGGATCGCCGGCATGACGCCATTTGAAGCAGTCAATCATGCAATGTCCTTGATCTCTACTGGGGGATTCTCGACTTCGGACGCCTCACTTGGGCATTGGACGCAACCCGCGATTCACTGGGTGGCGGTGATTATCATGATTCTGGGTAGCCTACCCTTTACGTTGTATGTCGCGACATTACGCGGTCACCGCCGGGCGCAACTCAAGGATCACCAGGTACGAGGATTTGTTGGCTTCTTGATCCTTACTTGGTTGGCAGTGGGTACGTGGTTGTGTTTTCACAGCGATTACGGATGGTGGGATGCGTTTCGTATCGTGGCGGTCAATGTGACCTCGGTCGTCACGACCACAGGAGTTGCGGTTGGTGATTACACTCTTTGGGGCAGCTTTGCTGTCTTGCTGTTTTTCTATTTGACCTTCGTCGGTGGATGTTCAGGCTCAACGGCAGGCGGTCTCAAAATTTTCCGTTTTCAGGTTGCGGCCGCTCTACTTGTCAGTAGTTTGAAGCAGTTGATCCATCCTCGAGCCGTGATTCAAAAGAAGTACAACGGTCATCCCATTGATGAGGAAATTTTGCGCTCGCTTTTGACCTTCTCATTTTTCTTCTCCTATAGTCATCTAGGTCAAATCTGACGTCAGTCATCGGTCGCGCATCAACACCGTGCACGCGAAAGAATGCAGTCACGCCGTACGATCAATACTGGCGGTGTGCCTCGTCATTACGCGCAAAAAGGATCTCATCGTGACTCACAACGAGGGACAGAGTGATCAAGCAGCAATGGCCGCTTCTGACCTGCTCGAGCTGCTTTTTCGTGCCTATCGCGGCGGCATCAGCGTACGGTTGTGGAACGGTACAAGCATGCGACTCGGTAAAGCCGCGGAACAAGCGCTTCCCCCATTCACCCTGATATTTCGTAGCCCACAAGCAGTACTGAACTTGGCAATCGGGCGAGCCCCTCTGCGCTGGATTGATGCCTATCTTCGTGAAGACATCGATATCGACGGCGATCTGTTCAGCGCCTTGGCACTGAAAGATCACCTGGGGAACCTGAGCATTCGCGGTCTCGATCGACTTGAAGCGATTACCGCGGCGCTGCGCTTAAAACTGGTGATCCTTAGCAGTAAGCCAGCTCGTCACCATCACCCGAGGCTCCCTTCACGTCGAGTTAGCATACGGTCCCGAACCGCCAATCTAGAGACCATCGCCTTTCACCACACTTTGCCGAGCGCTTTCTACAGGTTATGGCTGGATGAGTCGATGGTCTATTCCTGCGCCTACTTCAAGCGCATCGACGACGAACTGGAACAAGCGCAGCAGCAAAAGCTGCACCTGATCTGCCGCAAACTAATGCTCAAGCGCCGCGATCATCTGCTTGATATCGGTTGTGGTTGGGGAGCACTGATCATTTATGCCGCACGTAATTTTGGTGTACGCGCCCATGGCATAACCACCAACCAGCAACAGATGGACATTACACGAGAAAAAATTTGCGAAGCGGGCCTACAGGATCTGGTCACCGTCGAGGTCGCTGACTACCACACTCACCCGGGCGAAGAAATTTACGACAAGGTGACCAGCCTCGGCATGTTTGAGCATGTCGGCCTGGAGAATCTGCCACGGTATTTCACGGCCGTGTATCGACTCTTGAAACCCGGCGGTCTTTTCCTCAATCAGGGGATTACTCACGATGTGCATGGGTGGAAAGAAACTTTGTCCACCCTGTTCATCGATCACTACATTTTCCCCGAAGGCCAGCTCGATACCGTCAGCCATATCCAGCAGGCGATGGAGCATTGTCTATTCGAAATCGCCGACGTCGAAGCGCTACGCCACCATTACGCACTGACGCTCAAGCGTTGGGTTGAGCGGCTCGAGGCGAACAAGGATCAGGTGTTGGGATTAGTCAGCAAGGTCACCTACCGCACATGGCGTCTGTATATGACGGCGTGCGCACTCGAGTTCGAAGCTGGTGACCTGGGGGCCTACCAGATAATATCGAGTAAACGTGCAGGTAGCTTTTTAGCCCTTCCCTTGACGCGCAATCATCTAATGGCGAGGGGAAAAAAAAGGCTGCAGGAGCAGCCTCAAGGATGGGGGGGCAGAGATGACTAGCATCACTGGTGTTTTCTTATAAGGCGTAGCTTTGTCGGCCAACCAACAAGATCAATCGACTACATGGAACCTTGGTAGCATCCATTTCCAACGAATGGCGGCAATACGGCTGACAAAAACGAACGCAATGGCAATTGCAGACGCTACTTCAAGTGAAATCTGCAAATCCAGCAGCGTGATGTAGGCGACGGCACCCAAAATACTGATGGATGCATAAACCTCACGTCTAAACACCAACGGTATTTCGTTACACAACACATCACGCATCACACCCCCAGCGACTGCGGTAGCTACACCCATGATCACTGCGATGCTGGGAGGGAGGTTTTGCTGAAGAGCCATATCTGTTCCTGTGACCGTAAATACAGCCAATCCAAATGCATCGGCTACCAACAACACCCTCTCGTTGAAGGTTTTCAAGGTCTTCGCCCAAATCATGGTTCCCAGCGAAGCACTAACCCCTACCAAAAAGCCATTCTCATTGGAAACCCACTCGATCGGATAATGAGCCATCAGTACGTCACGCAAGGCACCGCCGCCTAAAGCGGTGACTAAACTGATGGTGATTACGCCAAACCAGTCCAACGATTTTCGCCCTGCCATTAGGGTGCCTGTCACTGCGAAGGCTGCAACGCCTAACAACTCACAGTAATAGATCACCCAACCAGCGTGGTAAGCCTTCATCTACGTAACCAGCCTGTACTGCAAATGGGAAAAGCCCTTGAAATGAGGCTCCTTCAAAGGCACACATCAGGGTCTAATTACATTATCATAGTATTATAATAAATGTACAATCGAGGCGTGGGATGAAGACAGGACCAAAAAACACAGCGGCGTATCGTCATGAGGATTTTGCTCTTGGAAAAACCACCGTCGAATCAAGCGTGCGGGTCGAAACGGTCGGCGATCTGGCAATGGCGTATAGCCCAGGGGGGGCACAGCCTTGCTTGGCAATCGCGAAAAATCCGGATGACGCTTACCGCTTTACGGGTAAAGGCAATCTCGTCGCAATCATTTCCGACGGCTCGTCAATTCTGCATCTAGGCAACCTGGGGTCTCTTGCCAGCAAGCCGGTGATGGAGGGAAAGGCGCTCCTGTTTAGACGCCTGGCCAAGATCAACGCGGTAGATATCCAGGTCAACACCAGCGAATCGGCAGCATTCATTGATACGGTCGTTCGCATTGCCGACACCTTCGGTGGCGTACATCTGGATGGCATGGCTGAGTCTCAGAGCCGGGAGATCGAACAAGCGCTGATCGCTCGGTGCGACATCCCGGTGTTCTCAGATGAACCACACGGAATGGCAATCGTTGTGGTGGCCAGCCTGCTGACGGCATTAAAAGTTCAGGGCAAAAAACTTAAAGACGTCAGAATCGTCTGCGGCCTGCACGGGCGTGCGGCGGTCGAGTGTGTGAGATTGCTACTGAACTTGGGAGCCCACAAATCTCGCATTGTCGTAACAACCGGCTGTGTACGCACGATCGCGCAGTTGGGGCAAACTGTTCAGAACGGACTCACACAGCACTCGCCCGCGGCCATGAAGGGATCTGACGTTTTTATTGGTATTGCCGATCCAGACTGGTTAACACCGGAGGCCATTCTGTCGATGGCAAGCAACCCCATCGTGTTTGCCTACGCGGGCCCCTTTCAAGCGATTTTGCCTTGGCAGGCTCGTGAAATTCGGACGGATTTAATTCTCGCCACCGACAGCTTCGATCATCCAAATGAGTTAGCCAACTGCTTGGCTTCGCCCTTCGTCTTCCGAGGAGCCTTGGACGTTAGAGCGCGATGTATAAATGAAGCCATGAAGATTGCTGCGATCCGTGCTTTGCACCTGCTCGCTTTGCAACCGGTGCCGTTAGACGTACTGCGAACCTACAACGTCGACAGGCTGGTGCTGGGAAAGGATTACATTGTTCCCAAGCCTTTGGATGGGCGCTTGCACTCGGTGGTTGCCGGCGCAGTGGCCAGGGCGGCGATTGATTCGGGAGAGGCCAGGATCAGTTTTCCTGCCCATTACCCGTCTATCTATCCCTTCTTTTACCCGTTTCTGGTTGACGTACCGTCGCCACTTTTTGATCACGGTCAATCTAGCTAGCTGTAACGAACCTAACCGGTGACAAATAACCCTCTGCCTATTATAATTTGATTATCATCGAACGTTTTAGGGTACCGGTAATTCCATGGAAAATAAGACTGCACGATTAACTGTGCTCATTGATCCCGTCAAGAAAAAAGCACTTGAGGAGCTTTGTGCGTCTCAGGATCTGACGCCTTCTCAGGTCGTTCGTCAGCTTATTCGGGACTACCTGGAGACGCATGGCGTGTCCTACTCGACCAAAAGCAGAATTGCAGCCAATGGTAAGTGATTCGTCTGCGCATGGGCGGGCACGACGAATGCCTGCTCATCGCTCCTTCTTAGCCTACTGCACCCCATCTCAGCCTTGGGTCTTGTCGATCTCGACATAACTGCCCAGTGCGCCACTGAAGTCGGCATGATAATGCTCTGAGCCGAGCGCCTGAAGAATCCCTGCCCTGTCGAGCTTGCCGAGGACTTTCTCGTTGGCTTCACACAACTTCACGACGATACTGCGCTTGCGCAGCTGCTCAATGACTTCGAGCAGCGTTTGTAAGCCCGTGATATCCATGAACGGCACTCGCTTTAGTCGAATAATCAAAGTCCCAGGATCGGTGTGTGTTTGAGCCAAAACGCGCTCAAAGGTTTCTGCTGCGCCAAAGAAGAGAGGCCCCTCAATGGTGTAAACCAAAATACCGGGGGGAAGATGTACATGCCCATTCATACGCAACTCTACCTCCAACTCTTTTTCAACCATTAGCTGAATCTCCACAGAAGACGCCATCCGACGCATAAATTGCAGCATGGCGAGAATGACCCCAATGTTCACCGCAATCGCCAGATCACTGAAAACGGTCAAGCTAAAGGTAATTAACAGAATGGCAACGTCGGCTTTGGGGGCCCGTTTGACCATGCGTTTGAAGTGCTTCAATTCGCTCATGTTGTACGCAACCACGAATAAGATTGCAGCCAACGCACACAGTGGGATGTCAGAAGCCAAAGGCGCCAAGAAGAAGATCAGTAAGATCAAAGTGACGGCGTGTGCAAAACCTGCGATGGGACTGTTGCCACCATTGCGGATATTGGTCGCTGTACGAGCGATCGCGCCTGTCGCAGCAAAGCCACCAAACAGAGGAGTGACCAGGTTAGCAATGCCTTGTCCGACTAACTCCTGATTGGAGTCATGTTTGGTGCCGGCCATCCCGTCGGCGACAACAGCCGATAGCAGCGATTCAATCGCCCCCAGCATCGCGATCGCAAACGCCGGGCCAATCAACTCAATGACCTGAGGTAGTGTTATTTCAGGAAGGCCAATTTTGGGCAGTCCTTGGGGAATGCCCCCAAAGGCACTCCCGATTGTGGCCACGCCATCGAATTGAAAATAGGAATGCAGCGCCGTCACAACAACCATCGCAATCAGAGGACCAGGAACACGCCTTACGCCTGGTAGCTTCGGGGCGAGTATCACCAAAGTCAGGCTCAAGACCGCTAAAAGGGTCGTAGGCACATGAAGGCTGGGCAGCGCCTGGATGAGGTGCCATAGACGCTCGTGGAAATGCTCACCACTGATTTTCGGCAGGCCCAAAAAGTCTTTCCATTGCCCGACCCAAATGATCACCCCGATGCCAGCGGTGAATCCCACGATCACGGGGTCAGGAATGAACTTAATGAGTGCGCCAAGCTTGGTGATACCAAGCAGTAATAAAATGGCCCCGGCCATCATTGTCGCGATCTGCAAGCCATCCACACCGTACTTGGCTGTCACGCTGGCCAAAATGACGATGAATGCCCCGGTGGGGCCGGCAATCTGAAGCCGGCTTCCGCCGAACAGCGAAACCAACAGGCCGCCCACAATAGCCGTGTAGACCCCTTGTTCCGGTTTGACGCCTGAGGCGATGGCAAATGCCATGGCCAAGGGCAGCGCCACGACGCCGACGATGACCCCTGAGACGATATTTCGAAGCCAATGCTCGCGCCCTAACAAGCCCGCTTTCCAAGCTTCTCGTATCGCAATCATGACTAGCCTCGCTCTCGTGGCGTGTGCATACTATTTACACTTAGTGATAATAGTAAAGCAATTGACCTAGCCTCGGTACGACACCAACGACGCTGTAGATTCGGTGCTCAGAGAGCTAATCCCTATGTCCGGAGGCCCGCATGAAACGCGAAGACGTCAAAACCAAACACGGTGAAGGCATGCATTTCGATACGCATGTGATAGCCAACCCGGCCAACACGCACGAGTGGATCATTCTTTTCAAAAAGGATGCAGGAAGAAGCTATTTTCTGGTCAATGACAATGAGGAGATTGAGTCCTTTGGACGCGTCGATGATGTGATCCATGAGCTTCGCGAGCTGGGCATCAAGTCTGCTGAAGTTCATTTCTAATCGTTGCACTCAGGAAGTTTGATCATGTCAGTAACGATTGATCATCTATCCGGTCAAGACGAGGAGCTTTGGTCTGTCTGTTTCGGTAGCCGCCGCATTCACTTTCGTAACCAGCAAGGGGCCAAGGACTATGCGGCGACGCTGAAAGAAAGGATCGAAGCACCGCATACCTTTCCGCGAATTCACCATGCCTCTCCCAACCCGGACCACTGATCAACACTAAACTGGATTTTTCCTCCATTGGATAGCCTTGAAGTCTGACGAACGAGGAGCAGAACGCTAAACCTCTTGATAAAAGGCATCCAAGTCGTAACCGTCCGGCCAACTCACCTTCCTGACCCCGACGCCAAAGGCGACGGTGTCCACCTAATTTAAGTGGACACCATTTCTAGCCTTTTAAGCGGGTCTTTCCATGCAGTCACAACGCCGTTCCTATTCAAAATCCTTCAAGGCCCAAGTTGTCCAAGAGTACGCCCAGCCCGGCGCATCGATTGCCAGCGTCGTATGCGTCCGGGCATCACGCCTTGCGTGATTAGACCGGCTGCCAATTATGCGGCAGCAACTGATCGATCTCACTCGCCCGCTGCGTCGGCAGGCGCGTGAGAACATCCTTCAGATACGCGTACGGATCATGCCCATTGAGTCGTGCCGACTGGATCAAACTCATGATCGCCGCCGCTCGTTTGCCGCTGCGTAGCGATCCTGCGAAGAGCCAGTTCTTGCGTCCAAGCGCCCACGGCCGGATCTGGTTCTCCGCCCAATTATTATCAATAGGTACGGCCCCGTCATCGAGGTAGCGCGACAGTGCTGCCCAGCGTTTCAAGCTGTAATCCAGTGCTCTGCAAATAGCCGAACCTTCAGGCACGAGGTCGCGCTGGGCGATCATCCAGGCGTGTAGTGTCTTCATCACCGGGACGGCTTTTTCTTGCCGTATTCGGCGCCGTAAATCCGGCTCCAGATCGCGGACTTCGCTCTCGATTTCGTAAAGCAACTGGATGTAGCGCAGGGCCTGCTCGGCGAGCATGCTCTTGTTGGTGGCGTGCAATTCGAAGAACTTGCGCCGGGCATGGGCCATGCAGCCGATCTCGGTCACACCGAGTTCGAAACTGGCCTTGTAGCCGCCATTATGTGTTGCAACACATAACGCCGGTTATGTTGCGGTCTGAGTTATGTTGTGGTGGCAAAGGCGACGCCCCTGAATGGGGTTTTCGGCGTAGAAACCAACACATAAATATGAGCGACACATTACGCGCAGGCAGGCTTGTGACAACACCCCGATTGCTCAGCGCAGTGCTGTTGGCCTCTCTCACGTTCAGCAAACCAGCGATTTCGCTTGGGGCGTGCGTCAGCGGGAATTGAGCAGCAAAGCGATTTTTGAAAAAAACTGATACCCCATGGCAACGAAGGCCGCTAAGACGCTGAAAATTATGTTACGTCGATCACTTACCGCTACTACCGAATAAGCTGATCGGCCCGGCCGGGATCACATAACTCAGGCCGCAACATAACCGCCATTATGTGTTGCAACACATAATGGCGGCTACAAGGCCAGCTTCGAGCTGGGCATCAGCGAAATCGGCTGCATGGCCCATGCACGCCGCAAATTCTTCGACCTGCATGCAGCCAATAAAAGCCAGTTGGCGGAGCAGGCGCTTCACTCGATTGGCGGGTTGTATGAAGTCGAGCGACACGCCAAGGAAATGATCGACGAAGACCGCTGGCGATTACGTCAGGAAACAGCGGTGCCCATCGCTGAAAAACTGCATGAGTGGATGTTGGCCCAACGCGAACTTGTGCCCAAGGGTTCGGCCACGGCCAAGGCCCTGGATTACAGCCTTAAACGCTGGGTAGCGCTGACGCGCTACCTGGAAGATGGTGCTGTGCCCATCGACAATAACCAGATCGAGAATTTGATCCGGCCGTGGGCGCTTGGGCGCTCGAACTGGTTATTTGCCGGGTCGCTGCGCAGTGGAAAAAGGGCGGCGGCAATCATGAGCCTGATCCAGTCGGCGCGTATGAATGGGCACGATCCGTATGCCTATCTCAAGGATGTGCTGATGCGGCTGCCGACACAGCGGGCGAGCGAAATCACGCAATTACTCCCGCAGCATTGGATGCTTGCCTGAGACAGGCTAAGTGGACTTCGCCAAATAGTCAGCTCAAAGGCTGATTGGCATCAACAATTCGGAAGCGACTTTTCTCAGCATGTAGGTTTCGCGCAGAATTGATTGCCCCATCGAAGACTCGTGACGCTGCATGACGGCTTCATTGTGCGTGATGGCTTCATGCAGGTTGATCCAGACAGGCCGCATACCATTAGCGATTTCGTGGCTTTCCATTCTCACGGCCTCTAGCTGGGGCGCTACTTCGCATTGATAAAAATGCGAGGTCATGTGCATCAGATCGTACTGTGGCTTCCAGTAGGGCCGGTACTCCTCGATGTAACCGTAGTGCTGGAGCACCTGTATTTCACGAGCACCCGTCTCTTCCTCAAGCTCACGCTTCAGGCCTGTGACAATGTCCTCGTCACCATCAAGGCCACCTCCAGGAAAGCTGAAGTCGTTATAGCGCTCGGTGAACAACAACAGGATCTGTTCACCCCGCATCACGATGCCGCGTGCTGCATGTCGACGGAATACTCTGCCCTGCTTGGATTTCAGCTCGGGGTGAACAATTTCAGTTATGAGTTGCATGTGGTCTCGTTACGGCAAGATCAGTTAGTCATCGTCCAGGGTGGCCACGGCATTTCCGCAGTTCTGGAAATACTGTGGCCAGTGGAACTGGCTCAGCGAAGCAGCAATACGGGTAAAGTGGATGTTCGCAGCATCGTCGTGGTCGTGCTGCCTACCAGAAACTGCCTGATGCGTGAGTGCCCGTACGCCCCCATGACCAAGAGGTCAATGCCGTGCTCTGCCTGATACGCATGAAGTACCGACTCTACTTCGCCTGGGCGGATCTCGGCATGCACTAGCGGGCCAGAAGAGGCAAGTGTGGTTCGTGCTTTCTCCAGCTCGTTCTGGTTTTCTTCAGAGTCCGTACCAACCATGACGATATGAATTGGCAGGCCTTCGCACAGCGGGCTTGAAGCAAGCATCTGTACGGTCTTGTGGCCTGTAGCGCTGCCGTCAAATGCCACCATGACCGTTTCAGGTTTCCTGAAATGGCTGGTTGTAATCAGGATGGGGCGGTGGATAGTTCGGACTACCGCTTCAATCTGGCTGCCAAGACTTTGGGCACTGCGCGTGCTGTCCTCACCGACTCTTCCAATCACCAGTAATCGAATATCGTCTTGGAGATCGCTCAGGCTCTCGACGAGATGGCCATGGCGCTGCTTCAGATCAGGTGACATGACGCCAGAGATGACTGTTCGCTCGCGAGCTTTTTCAAGCATGTGCTGCCCATGCTCCAAGGCCAGTTTTGCACGCTGCGCATCCAGCGTGGCCAACTCTTCCAGTAGATGTTCTCTGCTACCGAGACCGATATTGCCGCTGAGGTCAGCGGATGCAGGATATTTTTCCTTATCCAGCACATGAAGCAAGGTCAGGGGAGCGCTGAGTCGTTGCGAGGCCCATGCTGCGTAATCGCAGACCGCCAATGAGGATTGTGAGTTATCAATGCATGCCATTACGTGGGTCATTGTCGTTCTCCTTAGTGGCTCATGAGCTTGTCGATGGCACCGGGTTTGTCATGCACGCCGAAGCGGTCAACGATTGTTGCGCTGGCTTCATTGAGACCGAGCACTTCAACCTCAGCGCCTTCACGGCGGAACTTGATCACGACCTTATCCAGCGCTGCGACGGCGGTGATATCCCAGAAATGCGCCTGTGTGAGATCGATGGTGACTTTGTTGAGAGCTTCCTTGAAGTCAAAAACTTCAGTGAACTTGTCCGCAGAGCTAAAGAACACCTGGCCCACGACGTGGTAAGTCCGATGCGATTCCGTCTCTTCCAGAGTGCTCTTGATATCCAGGTAGTGCCCAACCTTATTGGCAAAGAACAGCGAAGCCAGCAGCACACCTACCAGTACGCCGTAGGCTAGGTTGTGAGTGGCCACGACGACCACGACGGTCGCCACCATGACGAGGTTGGTCGACAGCGGATGCTCTTTCAGATTGCGCAAGGAATCCCAGCTAAAGGTGCCGATGGACACCATGATCATCACAGCCACGAGTGCCGCCATAGGGATTTTGGAGAGCCATTCGCCAAGAAATACCACCATCAGCAGCAGGAAAACGCCGGCACACAATGTCGAGAGACGGGTGCGGCCACCAGATTTCACGTTGATGATCGACTGGCCGATCATGGCGCAACCTGCCATGCCGCCAAGCATGCCGGCAGCGATGTTGGCCACACCCTGGCCTTTGCACTCGCGGTTTTTGTTGCTGGTGGTATCGGTAAGGTCGTCGACGATGGTCGCGGTCATCATTGATTCGAGTAGACCCACTACTGCCAACGCAGCCGAGTACGGGAAAATGATGCGCAGGGTTTCAAAATTCAGCGGAACTTCAGGCCAGAGGAAGATCGGGAGCGTATCAGGCAGTTGGCCCATGTCACCGACGGTGCGGATATCCAAACCGAGGTAAATGGCGATGGCAGTCAGCGTCAGAATGCACACCAATGGAGAGGGAATCAGCTTGCCGATTTTCGGTACATACGGAAACAGGTAGATGATTCCCAGGCCCGCAGCGGTCATGGCATAGACATGCCAGGTGACATTGGTCAGCTCAGGCAATTGCGCCATAAAAATCAGAATCGCCAATGCGTTTACGAAGCCGGTGACTACCGAGCGTGAAACAAAGTGCATCAACGAGCCAAGCTTCAGGTAGCCGGCAAGGATTTGAAGTACGCCACATAGTAGAGTCGCGGCCAGCAGGTACTGGAGTCCATGCTCTTTTACCAGTGTAACCATCAGCAGTGCCATGGCGCCTGTTGCCGCTGAGATCATTCCGGGGCGCCCGCCGACAAAGGCGATGACAGCACAGATACAGAAGGAGGCGTAGAGACCGACTTTGGGATCTACCCCGGCGATGATGGAAAAGGCGATGGCTTCCGGGATCAGCGCGAGTGCGACCACCAGCCCCGCGAGCACGTCGCCACGGACGTTGGAAAACCACGTTTGTCTAAGTTTTTGCAGCATAGAAAATATCCAAGGCAAAGCATCGCGCACGCCAAGGGAATGGCGAGCGAATCGATACAAATTCAAATTTTGAGGATTTTTTGCTGTGTGCTTAAGGTGTAAAACCAGGCGTACAGCAGTGCACACCCGCGAGCGAGGCTAGCGGAAGCAGGTTGTTGCGAGGGGGCGTAGCGCTAAGGCGGCGTAGGCTGCCAGTAGATCGTTTGGAGTACAGTCATGCTGATGTTCCTGTAGCTCAAGGGGTATGCGGAGAAGAAATATACAATGAAGCCATCGTCGATTGCGACCCTCTGCCAAGCTCCGCATGAGCTACGTCAGATACAGGCTTATTCAATGGGTATACCTGCGGGCAAGGCTTTGTTTTCCACCCGTTCTTGTCTGAGCTGGCCTGTGTGCTGAGAGGTGAGTTGGCCAGACGGTTACTCCAAGTCAGCTCAGAACACACCCAGCTGTTGGCCATTCATTGACGCTGGCTGATCAAGTTTTTATCACGCTCGAGGTTGGAGGCCCAAGGTGGCAAAATTAAAAGGCGTATCCGGTGCCGCCATCCCTCCAGGGCTCTCCAATGAAGCAGCCGGCGGTGTGGCATTGCTGGGCACCTCTCTCATCGCATTTGTCTTAGCCAACTCTCCTTTCGCTCCCAGCTATTTTGAGTTGCTACATCGCGTCTATCTGGGCCTGTCGTTAGCCCACTGGGTCAATGACGGCCTGATGACGTTGTTCTTCTTGGTCATCGGGCTGCAATTCAAGCGAGAATGGCTGGTTGGGGCATCTGGCCACGTGGGAGAAGCGCGCATTACCTGGCCGTGCGGCGCTGGGTGGCATGGTCCTGCCGGCGCTTATTCTCTGGGGTTTTAATCACTCCCAAAACGAAACACCATTCTTGATGGCTATTCCCACAGCCACGGACCTTGCATTTGCGCTGGCCGTCCTATCGTTACTCGGCGACAGGGTTCCAGCTTCGCTGAAAGTATTCCTAACCGCTGTCGCGATTCTGGATGATCTTGGCGGGGTCATGATCGTTGCCATTTTTCACACTCAGCACTTTTTTGTTCCGATGCTGCTTGCCTCATTGCTGCTGTTAAGCCTGCTTGTAGCGCTGAACAGCAAAGGGATAACACGCCTGCGCCCGTACATACTGACGGGGGTGTTTTTGTGGATTGCTATCGGGTTATCCGGCTTGAGCCCGACACTCACCGGACTCGTATTGGCGTTGTTCTTACCGCTAGGTAACCCAGATAAAAGATCCAGTTCTCTGTTGCGAACCGTTGAAGAAAAGCTCAGCCCTTATGTGACATTTTTGATATTGCCGATTTTCGGTTTTGCCAACGCCGGCCTGTCCCTCAGTGGCATGTCACTGCAAAATTTCACAGCCCCGGTCACGCTGGGTGTCGCGACGGGGCTGCTGATCGGGAAGCAACTGGGTATCTTCGCTGTAGCTGGTCTTGTAGTTGCGCTTGGGCTCGCCAAGCTCCCCGAGAGAAGCAACTGGTTGCAGCTTTACGGGGTTGCGGTACTTGGCGGCATTGGTCTTACAGCGAGACTATTGATCGGCGCCCAGACCGATTCAACGACTTCCCTAGCGATGACTGACGTAAAAAACGGAGTGCTGATGGCTTCTGTTTTGTCTGCGCTATTCGGCGTCTTGATTTTGCGTTCTCGAGCCACTCGTTCAGGCCCATCCAGAGCTCTACATTCCACCTGCGTCCATCACGCAGAGATCAATCATTTACTACGAAGCAGCACTGATCGGCCTTACCAACGAGAAACCTAAACGTCAGGAACACTCATCATAAGCCACAGTCTCTACGCTGTGTAATTGCCTCGATTTGACCACCTGTTTGTATTCGACTTGACCAGTTATTTTCATTCGAATTGACCGTGACACCTTTTATTATGTATCGCACGGCCATATGGCATGCAGTGTAAAATAGATAAAACCAGCATAGACAAAGCCGAGGTTTCGAGTGATGGCTACAGAATTGACAGTTCGAGTAGCACAACAGGACGATCACGAGTGGATTATTGCTGCGAATGGTGACGTCTATGCCACCGAGTTCGGTTTTGACAGGCACTTTCAGGATGGCGTCGCCGAAAAGATGCGCAACTTTCTTGAATTACCAAGTCCATTCAATCGCATCTGGGTTGGATTGGTAGGGGAGAAACGCGTAGCGTCGATAGCGATATCGGAGAGAGCTGACAGCGTGGCATTTCTTAACTTCGTGCTAGTCCTGCCGCAGTTTAGGGGTAAAGGTGTTGGTTCTGCGATGATGACACTCGCTCTTGATCATGCTCGCCAGCACTCGTTTAAGCAGGTGCAGCTAGAAACCTATAGCTGCCTTGTCGACGCAAGGGCGCTTTATGAGCGCCTCAACTTTCGAATGACTGAGGTGATGCCTGGGCAAAAGGCTTATGGGAAGAAATTCGATCTGGAATTCTGGTCGCTGAAACTCTAGGGATTCTACGAGCCACATCTCCGAATGTGCTGAAGTATACCCTCACCACCTGATCCGAGCTGCCCATGAGCCAGATGAGCTTTCCGACTTTGAATATGCCAGCAAGCGCAAGCAGACACGCCGCGAACGGTTCCTCGCCGAGATGGATCAGATAGTGCCCTGTAGCGGTTTACTGGCGTTGATTGAGCCGTATTACCCAAAGGCCGGCGGTGGTCGAAAACCCGCTCAAGCCATCGGCTGACCAATCCTCATTTATTGAGTTTCAATTGTGCTTGATCGCCGTGTACCAGCGACCCCTGCGCCCAAACCTCCCAAGTCACTACGTTGATTATTTGGCAATGCTCGCACTGAACCTCGAATCGATGCCTCGCGTCATCGGGAACGAAATCCATCGTTAGGTCACAGTACGCACAGTCAGACATCCTCTGTTCTTCCTTTTCGCCGTGGCTCATAAAGCAAGCCCCAAGTGAAGCGATAAGCATACCCGTCCTCCCCTTGAATCAGGGTGTTCGACTGGAACAATCGGGGGCAGACCACGGCATTGATGTGAGGGGCCAGCTCCTGGCCGGTTTCTGCCTGCTTACCTGTCGAGTCGTACGGGTATTGCCATTCAAACAGTGCAGGACCTTATTGATTTCAACAGGTACGTTCCAGGATCTACTGAGGAACGCGAATAATGGCTGTAAATGCTGCGCTGGTATTGATTCACGGGCGAATGACCCACGCAGAAGCCCTATGCAACTGGGTCATGAGCTCACGCAATTGTCGAAATACGCGGATCAGATCCAAGAGGTCATGAGAAAACTCTGAATCCTAATGTGCCGCGCTTAGGGCGTGACACCGCTTGGGACATTCGAGCGCGCAAAAAAATGGCCACACGAGGTGGCCTAAGACGGGTTCAAGCATAGGAGGATCTCTATTGACCAACAGATACAGGCCCGCCCTGAAGTCTTAAGGCCAATAGAGTTGGTCCGCTGGCTGACAAACCCCTTCATCAGCAGCGTTCAAGCCGGCAATTTGACCCTGGTCTGTGGGTCAGGATCTCGTTGCCTTGCATTATAATAGTGTTAACATGGCATTGTAATCAACGTCTAATTAGGGGCTCGCATGACTACCGACTTCAAGAAGGCTGCACTGGATTACCATGAATTCCCAACCCCAGGGAAAATCAGCATTGAGCTGACCAAGCCCGCCGACACAGCCGCCCAACTCGCACTGGCGTACAGCCCAGGCG
The DNA here is from genome assembly GCF_002303975.1 of Pseudomonas sp. ACN5. Lineage (NCBI taxonomy): Bacteria > Pseudomonadati > Pseudomonadota > Gammaproteobacteria > Pseudomonadales > Pseudomonadaceae > Pseudomonas > Pseudomonas sp. ACN5. The sequence continues at coordinate 171,075 of NZ_MRCP01000004.1, forward strand.
TAGCCGAGCCCGTTCGCGAAATCGCGAAGGATCCGGAGAACGCCTATCGCTTTACTGGAAAAGGGAATCTGGTGGCCGTGATCACCAACGGCACTGCCATTCTGGGCCTCGGCAATCTAGGCCCCTTGGCCAGTAAGCCGGTAATGGAAGGTAAAGCGTTGCTGTTCAAACGTTTTGCCTGCATCGACTCGATCGATATCGAAGTCAATGCTGAGAGTTCCCAGGCCTTTATCGATACAGTCGTGCGCATTGCCGACACCTTTGGTGGTATCAACCTGGAAGACATCAAAGCCCCTGAGTGCTTTGAAATCGAAGAAGCACTGATCGAACAGTGCAGCATCCCAGTCTTCCATGACGACCAACACGGTACTGCTATCGTCACTGCCGCCGGTATGCTCAACGCACTGGAGATTCAGGGCAAAACCCTGGAGAGCGCGAGAATTGTTTGCCTTGGCGCGGGCGCTGCAGCCACTGCCTGCATGCGCCTGCTGCTCAGTCTCGGCGCTCAAAAAAGCAATCTTTACATGGTCGATCGCACCGGTGTCATCCACTCCGCACGAGAAGATCTCAACCAATACAAAGCACAATTCGTAAACGACGGTGGCCCGCGTACGTTGATGGAAGCCATGAACGGTGCTGACGTGTTTGTTGGTCTGTCCGGAGCCAACCTTCTTCCGGCTGAAGCGCTGGCAGCGATGGCTCCCAATCCGATCGTGTTTGCCTGCTCAAACCCCGATCCTGAAATCAGCTACGAGCTGGCCATGGCCACACGTGATGACCTGATCATGGCGACCGGTCGTTCTGACTACCCGAACCAGGTTAACAACGTTCTGGGCTTTCCGTTCATCTTCCGCGGGACCTTGGATGTTCGGGCAACCCGGATCAACGAAGCGATGAAAATTGCGGCGGTGGAAGCACTGCGCCAATTGGCCAAAGAGCCAACCCCTGTGGAAGTACTGCAAGCGTTCAACGTCGATAAGCTTGAGTTTGGGCGCGATTACATTCTTCCCAAAGCACTCGATGCTCGCCTGCTCGGAGCAATAGCCGGCGCAGTGGCCAAGGCCGCTATCGACACCGGCGTTGCGAAGCTGCATTACCCGACGCACTACCCGCTCTAAGCTGACGTCAATCATGCTGATGTGCCGCAGCTGCACGACCTTTTACAAGGTTGGCAGCTGTCGCACTCGGGGATCATCCAGCCGCAGCACGTCCTGAATATCGACAGCCCGCCATTTGCAAGATCATCCGCTCTTGGCAGATCGCGGGGTGAAGCTTTCGGGATCCCCGTCTGCTCCCCCAGCAGGTAATCACCACACAGAGTTGCCATCCCAGGCAATCCTGATCACCGATCAGAAAAAACGACAGTCAGCGGCTTTAACTCTCAACGAGCAGACCAGCCTAAATCGCGAGGACCTGGTGATATCAGATGTGCATAATCGGTTGGCTTTGTTGCTCCTCATACGCTTGGGACTGGGGTGAATAAATGCCGATTAAATACGTTAGGAGCCTCGCCGGGCGAAGACGCACCACAGATGCAAACCGACACCTTGGATTTGCCCTGGCCTTCGTCGCGGGAGCAATCAATGCTGGTGGTTTCCTGGCGGTGCATCAGTACACCTCACACATGACGGGCATCGTTTCTTCGATGGCCGACAACACTGTGCTGGGGGCCTACGACCTGGTGCTCAGTGGTACCGGCGCCTTGTTGTCCTTTCTGGTTGGGGCAGCATGCTCGGCGGTCATGGTCAATTTCTCCCGCCGCAGACGGCTGCACAGCGAGTTTGCAGTGCCACTCTTGTTCGAAGCCTTTTTGCTCATCTGCTTTGGTTTTCTGGGCGCTCGGCTATCCACCGTGGATGGTCTATTCGTGTCCGTCACCGTGATGCTGCTGTGTTTCATCATGGGTCTACAAAATGCAGTGATCACCAAAATTTCCAAAGCCGAAATCCGAACGACGCACATCACCGGCATCATCACGGATATCGGCATTGAGTTTGGAAAACTGTTTTATTGGAATGCCGTCAGCACATCGACACATCCAAAAGTACTCGCCAATCGGACCCGGCTCAAAATACTGATACTACTCGCGCTGAATTTCTTCTTCGGCGGCGTAGTGGGGGCATTTGGGTTCAAGAACATTGGTTACATCTCTACGGTACCGCTCGCGCTGGTTCTGGTGACGCTGGCGATCGTGCCGGCCTTTGACGATGTCAGGCTGCTTGTCCGCCGTGTCATGCGAAAGTGAGCCAATGACTTTTGATGAGTGTGCCGGCAGAGGGCATTCTAGGCGTTGCTATACTGGAATTTAACTACGTCGCAGCGGACTTGGTGCACAGCGGGTAAACCCATTCGTAGGCACGCTAATAGCGATTCTCTCGCTCGAACCAGGCACCTTCGGTTATAGCCTGTGCAATCTTGGTCGATTCTTCAAGATCGCCGAGAAGAGGGTATAGATGACCCACATATTGGCCTGTATCGACAGCGCAGATACTTCTCCGGCGGTTTGCGATTACGCCGCCTGGGCCAGTCTCAACTTTGTATTGCCATTAACCCTCCTGAATGTTGTGGACCGCCCCGCGGGCGAAGAGATACGGCCCGCAAGCCTGGCGCACGTGCTGGAAGCTCTGTCGATGGACGAAAAACGCCATGATCTGGCGTTGAAGCAAGGCTTGATCATGCTGCAAAACGCTCGAGAAAGAGCAATCGCCGATGGCGTAAAGCAGCCAGAACTTCGTCAAAACGACGGAGAACTATTGAGTCGGTTACTCGAGATGGAAACTGACATGCGCTGGATAGTCATGGGAAGACACAGCTCAATCTGTCCCCGACTCAACCAGCTCGAAACCATCATCCATGCCCTGCACAAGCCGATCCTGGTTACCCCTTCCTCCTTCAACCCGCCCCGAAGCCTGATGCTAGCTTATGACGGGAGCGAGGAGACGCACATGGGGGTGGAAATGCTGGCGGCGAGTCCCGCTCTCACAAAACTGCCCGTGCACCTAGTCATGATCGCCGCCAAGACGTCGAAGAATCTGGAGCGACTGGATGCGGCAGAAGCCATTCTGCAATCAGCCGGGTGTGATGTGCGGACCGCTATCCGTGGCGGAAGAGTGGAGCTCGCCTTACAGTCCTATCAGACCGAACACGATATCGGTCTGATGATCATGGGCGCTTTTGGTCATTCGCGAGTCCGCCGATTTTGGCTTGGTAGTACGACTTCAAGAATGATCCGAGCCGCAACTCGTCCGCTTTTATTCCTGCCTAAAAGCTACCTCAACATGTAGCGCAGACGTTCGAACACCTTACCGTCATCAAGATGAAAAACGTTCCTTGCCACCACATATGATTAACATTCTATGTTAATGTCATTCGCATCTTCGACGGAGCAAATGACAGCACGCTTGATCCGGTAGCTCGTCCCGTAACAGCCACACCCTTGAGTAGTTTTGTGCGGTGCGAGATCTGACACCCACTCAGGTCGCTCGTCAATTGATCCGCGATGACCCGTGCAGTCACGGCGCGGAGGATGAAACACAGCACACTGCCGCGGTGAACGCCGTCAGACAGTCAATGCCAATCAGCAGACTCGTGACACCAGTCTCAATGACCCAATCAATACAGCAGGCTGACAACGCGCTGTTAAGGAAGAGACCATGAGAACCATCGCAATTATCAAGGGTGACGGAATCGGCCCCGAAATCATGCAAGCGACACTACGCGTACTCGATGCCCTTGACTGCAATCTTCAGTACGACTTCGTTGAGGCCGGTTTGGAGGCCTTGCAGCAGCATGGGCAACTGATGCCTCCCGTGTCCATCGAGACGATTGCCAAACATGGCGTCGCACTCAAAGGCCCTCTGACAACGCCGATTGGTCGCGGTTTCTCATCGATCAATGTCCACCTTCGCCGCCATTTCGATCTCTACGCCAATGTCCGACCAGCGATCAGTTTCCCAGGGACCCGTTCGCGCTTCGAAGATATCGACATCATCACGGTGCGCGAAAATACCGAAGGAGCGTACCTACCAGAAGGACAAAGTATCTCGGAGGACGGCGAAGTCGCTCTGGCAAGCATTCGTGTCACACGCACCGCTTCCGAACGCATCGTGCGGTACGCGTTCGAGCTGGCTCGTAGCAAAGGTCGTAAAAAAGTTACCGCGGTGCACAAGGCCAATATCATCAAGTCTTGCTCCGGTTTGTTCCTTGAGGTTGCGCGAGAGGTTGCCGCAAGTTATCCGGAAATCGAATTCCACGAGATGATCGTCGATAACGCTTGTATGCAGTTGGTGATGAATCCCCATCAATTCGATGTCATTGTCACCACCAACCTGTTTGGCGACATCCTTTCAGACTTGTGTGCAGGCCTGGTGGGTGGATTGGGCTTGGCGCCTGGCTCCAACATCGGCGCCGATGCGGCCATCTTCGAAGCGGTCCACGGCTCGGCACCGGACATCGCCGGCAAGAACATCGCGAACCCATGTGCATTGTTGTTGGCTGCCGCAGACATGCTTGATTACCTGGGCATGGTGGACAAAGGGACACGCATTCGTACAGCTATCCGCGTTGTGCTGAAAAGCTCCTGTGATCAAGTGACACCCGATATGGGAGGAACCGGTACAACGGAGTCCTTCGCTGACGCCTTGGTTGCCTACCTGCGTGACTAGATAGTGGAGTAATGAAACACACGCTCCACCCGCGTCGCCAGCTCAGTACGAGCTGGCGATTTTCTACCTGTGCTCCAACCTACCAGTAGGACAGTCTGCTGGATTAAATCTTCATACACTCCAAGGGCTGATCCGGCCACGCAGTCAACACCTCAAAGCCATCGCGGGTGACCAAGACCATATGCTTCCACTGGGCCGAGAGCGAAAGATCCTTGGTGATCACGGTCCAGCCATCCCCCAGCGTTCTTACACCGTGCTTTCCAGCATTGAGCATTGGCTCGATTGTGAAGATCATGCCCGGTTTCAGTCTCACGCCTTCACCGGGGTTGCCATAATGACGGACCTGTGGCTCATCGTGGTAAACCATGCCAATGCCATGTCCACAGTAGTCACGTACTACGCTATACCCTTCACGGTGCGCCACGGTTTGAATGGCGTGACCGACATCACCGAGCGGGGCACCAGGGCCTACTGCATGAATGCCGGCACACATCGCCTCATAGGTCGTGTCCACCAGCCGACGAGCCTCTGTGCTTGGCTCGCCGACAAAATACATGCGGCTTGTATCACCGAACCAACCATCCTTGAGCACCGCAACATCAATATTGAGGATATCGCCATCCGAGAGTTCTTTATCTGACGGGATTCCATGGCATACGACATGATTGATGGAGGTGCACAAGGTTTTGGGGAAGCCGTGATAACCGATATTGGCTGGAGTGGCCTTCTGCACATTGACAATATAGTCATGGCAGAGCTTATCAAGCTTATTGGTCGAAACCCCGGGTCTGACATGAGGCGCAATCATGCTCAGAACCTCCGCAGCCAACTTTCCCGCAGTTCGTGACATAGAAATTAGTGCAGGCTTCATAGTGTTACCTTTTACCCTCATTATGAACACCAGAGACTGGTTGGGCGGGTGCTCATTCGCCGAACGCTGTGCAATTGCTGGAACGCAACATGAAAACTAATTGGAATTACCAAGTTCCACAGTACTCTACGGAAGAAAAACAATATTTTGTTATCGTAACTTTAGCGCTAATAGAAAGTCATTAAGTATTATTACTTGTTGCAACCGCGCGTGTAGGCGGACGGCAATGCACGAGGGTATGAGTGCGGAGCTTCAATACGCTCTTTTAGCTTTGCTGCGTAATCTTTTGCACCCTGCTCATCGCGGAATTGAATGCGCCTGGTTCCAATACACACGGACCATAGTTCTTCACTCTGACTAGACAGATACTCGATTCTGACTGACATGACGACACTCCAAGGAAAAAAATTCAAAAATGAATTTCAGCAACCTTGATACCGATTTCTCGCAGCTCATGAATCAAATCATCAAGGTACCGAAAGGGTTCGATTTCTTCGTTGTCATTGACCAAGAAGAAGCTTCTTCCTGCATCCTTTTTAAAAAAGACAATCCACTCCTGGGTATTGGCCGGGTTGGCAATCAAATGGGTATCAAACTGAATGCCTTCAGCGTGTTTGGTTTTTACGTCCTCACGTTTCATACGGGTCTCCAAGCGCTCACAGTATTGCTGTTCTCATGCATGAATTTGCCTCCCGGCAATCGATCAAAAGACCTCGCCCGTGCCTGAAACAAGGGCGGGTGATTGCCTTTCAATTATCACTGGATGATAATATTATGCACATATGACCCCTTGGAGGCTAGTCATGCGCAGGACTGTCGAAGTACCTGAGCCACGTGGGTCCGAGTAGGTCCACCCAATGCCGTGGCTTTGAAGGCGTGCGAGCATGCGGTCGGTTTCCGGCGATAACAGGATTTGCCGGCCAGATAGAGACGACCAAGGGGTACTGATAATAAGTAGCGAGCTATCAATTCTAGGCCTATTGTCTGCGCAGGCTCCGAAATGGCTTACTGGATCGTGATGATTGCCACCTTGAAGAACACATTATTGGCGTCATGCGCAAAGGCATCAGATGAGTACCTCACAGACACGGATCCTCCTTGCTTTTTAATTCAACGCGTACGATTTCTGAATTTTAAGGACCACAATCATCATGCGGAAAACAGAAATTGAGAAGTGCCTCCCGCTTAATGCTCCGACCCTGGAGCCTGGGCAACGACTGTTGGTTTGCCTTGAGCAATGCGTCGTCGTACAACAGCGAGAAACGAAAATTTATCAAGTTGTATTCGACTGCAAATCACCCAAAACAATTCGGATTTTTTGGGCAGAAGATGAGTGGATTTTCATCGGCAGGCATAAGCAAGATGCTGAGAAAAATCTTTCACTGGAGACCTTTGTATCAACGCTAAGAACTGGACTAAAGACTGTCTGACGATAAATACGGTTTTGATTTATTGAGGTAAATCAAGACGCATGCAGTTGACCGTTCACTACTGATTTTTCTTCGCCTGCCCAAGTAGCACAACGATGGGGCTCGAAAGCGCCTGCTCCAATTCGGCAACATGATTCTGGCATTAGGGCTGGCAAGGTATCGTGGTTCTGCACAACCACTCCCATTCGTTCCCGGAAGCTGCGGTTCTTTTTACGAGCTGTAACTCTGACCTGATGAGCGGATTCCGGTCGAACATAAAGATGGGTTTCTACATACTTCGGAGTTTCAGCGATGAGAGTGGGGAAGCGAGATTTTTAACACTGATGGATCGCCTACTACCTCCTTGCTCTGACTGACTTGGGTGCCCTTCGGCAAGCGATCGGGCTCATTATTTTTTAGGCACACAATGCGGCGCGGTAGAGATCACCATATTTTTTTGGTTGAGGTGATACGTCATCTATCGCTGGTCAGCTCGAATACAAACAAGTGGTCAATGGGAATGCAAACGACTGGTCAAGTCGAATGCAAATAGGTGGGCAAGTCTGTGCAATTACCCAGGTGATCGTAACGCCAGTCTTTTGGAGGTATTGATCTACTTTTTTTGAGTCACTAGTAGGGCGTCTACTAGACCGAAGCAACCAGGCTTCGCAAAGCATCTGTGTCGATGTACCGTTTGCCTTAACCAAAGATATTGTTTTGCCCAGATTGTCGGGTTCTGCAGTCGACCGGATGGTTTGCCTTGATACCGTGGTTATTGCTAGGCAAACTGGACAAGGACCAAAGGATTTGGTTCCCCTTCGACAAAAAGCCCGCCAAGTGCGGGCTTTTTGTTTTCTGGAAAATTGTTTAGCTCATGGCAAAAAATGCGTTCGTGAAATGTGGGGCTGAGGCAGAAAGTCAGCTCATGCCCAGCCACTCAGGCAGCACCAGCGAAATCCAGGGCACATAGGTAATCAGCACCAGGAACAGCAGCAGGATCATCAGCCAGGGCATCGCGGCCCTTATGGTTGCGGGCAATGTCATACCGGTCACCGCCGAGGTGACGAACAGGTTCAGGCCCACCGGCGGCGTGATCAGACCGATCTCAAGATTGACCACCATGATGATGCCAAGGTGAATCGGGTCGATGCCCAGTTTCATGGCGATGGGGAAGAGGATCGGCGCCAGGATCAGGATGATGGCCGACGGTTCCATAAAGGCGCCGGCAATCAATAGCACGATGTTCACCACCAGCAGAAACATGACGGGCGTCAGGCCAGCCTCGATGACCCAGGCAGTGATCTGCTGCGGGAGCTGTTCGGTGGTCAGGACGTGGGCGAAGAGCATGGCGTTGGCGATGATAAACATCAGCATGATGCTCAGCTTGGCAGAGTCCAGCAGGACTTTGGGCGTTTCACGAAAGGTCAAGTCCTTGTAGACGAACAAGGCAATGAAGGCCGAGTAAACCGCTGCCACGGCCGCCGCCTCAGTCGGGGTGAACATCCCAGAATAGATACCGCCCAGGATGATGAGCATCAGCAACAGGCCCCACATGGCTTGGCGTGCGGTACCCATCAACTCCCGAAATGTCGCGCGCGGCAAGGCGGGCAGGTTTTTTTTAACGGCGACAATATAGATCGCCACCATCAGCGCTGTTCCCAGCAACAGACCTGGCACCACGCCGGCCATGAACAGCTTGCCGACGGAGGTTTCAGTGGCGGCGGCATAGACCACCATCACGATCGAAGGGGGAATCAGGATGCCCAGGGTCCCGGCATTGCAGATGATCCCCGCGCCAAAGGCTTGCGGATAACCGGAGCGGACCATGCCGGCAATGGCGATTGAACCTACTGCGGCCACAGTCGCCGGACTGGAGCCGGAGAGGGCGGCGAACAGCATGCAGGCCAACACCGCGGCGATGGCCAGGCCTCCGCGAATATGCCCGACACAGGCATTGGCAAAGTCAATCAAGCGACGGGCAACACCACCGGTGGTCATGAAGGCGCCGGCGAGCAGGAAAAACGGAATGGCCAGCAGCGTGTAATGCTCCGAGGTCTCGAACAGCTTGATCGCCAGCGAGCGCACCGAATCGGGACTGAAGAACATGATGGTCAAGGAACCGGCCAGACCGAGGGAAATGGCGATGGGAACGCCGATGAACATCAGGACGAACAGGGCCACGAACAAGAAAGCAATGGTCATGACTTGTCATCCTCGTGCTCGGCGAGTTTCAACGCGTCAGCGGCTTCGTCGGCCAGGCCTAAGCCCGTCTGGCGGTTCTGCAGGATGCGCAGGAGAATTTCAGCGAAGCGGATGAAGACCAAGGCAAAACCCAAAGGGACGATCAATCCGATGTGCCATTGCATGATGCCAAAATGGCCAAGGTCCTCGGCGCCGATGCCTGCATTCATCAGGGTCTGAATCCATTCGAAGCTGGCTACGCTGAGCAGCCCTGCATAGGCCAAGCAGCACAGGCAGGCCATAATGCCTATGTACTTTTGCACCGATCGGCTGGTCAGCCTGACGAGTGCGTCAACACCGATATGCCCGGCCGTGCGCACGCCATAGGCCAGCCCGAAAAAAATCAGCCAGCCAAACAGGGCCTTGGTCAGGGCTGTGCTCCAGGTCATCGCCTGAGCCATCCCCATGATTTCGTCGCCAATGGCGAACAGCGGGACGCTTGCACCTGGCCAACGATCGGCAAGCCAGTAGAAAAGGCTGTAGAAATTGTTGAGGATCACGTAAACGAACGTGATCAAGGTCATGGCGGCCAGAAGGAAGACGATAAAGCCTTCCTCGAAGTGTTCCCAGATTCGCCGAAGCGCTTTCATGGATGGCATCTCACGTCGAGTGACGACTGGCAGGCGCCCCGGCAGCACCTGCCTTGCGATCATTGAGCCTTGTTGGCGGTTTCGGCTGCGGAGATCAGCTCAGGGCCAATATCGCCTTCAAACTTCTTCCATACCGGTTTCATCGCTTCTCGCCATTGCTCGCGTTCTTCCGGTGTCAGGGTGATGATTTCAGTAGTTTTGGCCGCGATTATGCGCTGCTTGTCACCCTCATTGAGTAGTTCCGCTTCCTTGTTCACCTGAGCAGTGACCTCAACAACAATCTTGTCCAGTTCGCTGCGAACGTCCGGTGGCAAGCCGTTCCAGAATTTGGTGTTGGTGATCAGCATGTAATCCAGTACACCGTGGTTGGATTCGGTGATGTACTTCTGCACCTCATGCATTTTCTGGCTGTAGATGTTCGAGTAGGGGTTCTCCGCACCGTTGACCACACCGGTCTGTAGCCCCTGATAAACCTCGGCAAAACTCATTTTGCGTGGATTGGCGCGCACCGCCTTGAACTGTTCTTCAAGCACGGCAGACGCCTGCACCCGGAACTTCAGGCCACGGGCATCGGCGGGGACACGCAGTGGCTTGTTGGCCGATAGTTGCTTCATCCCGTTGTGCCAGTAGGCCAGGCCGGTGATGTTTTTACTTTCCATGGACTTGAGCAGTCCCTGACCCTGCGGGCTCAACTGGAAGCGGTTGACGGCGGCAATGTCATTGAATAGGAAGGGCAGATCGAATAGCTGGAGGGTCTTTGTGTACTGTTCGAACTTGGCCAGGGACGGCGCAATCATCTGCACATCTCCCAGCAACAGCGCTTCCATCTCCTTGCCATCACCAAATAGCGAGGAGTTGGGATAGACCTCGACCTTGACCTTGCCAGGCAAGCGTTCCTCTGCCAGTTTCTTGAACAGCAGGGCACCTTGGCCTTTGGGTGTCTGTTCAGCGACCACGTGCGAGAACTTGATAATTATTGGGTCGGCGGCCATCGCGGTGCTCAGGGATCCGAGGACAAGGGTAAAGGCGAGTGTTTTGCATATTGACTTGAACATTTGGGGGGACTCCTCTTGTTTTTGTTATTCATATGGCTCGATGCATTGAGCACATTTTTAAGTCGGGACAGGAGCAAGTCTAGGCAGTAAATTGTCGTTTGGAGGGTAATAACCAAGAAGATGAATAGTCTTGCTGGGAGATGGTCAGATTGTTGCCGCCGACGAATTTTTCACCCACATTCCGGAATTTCATTGACCTAGTTTCGAGCTCCGAACTCGTTGTTGAGTTTCGCCTTCAGACTGCTAGGTTGGGTCAGAGTAGCGTCGGCACCTGGGTCAAAAATGAATTGGCGGTAACAGCGTCGGTGCCGGCATCGCCCGTTCTTGTCTCAAATTCATCATTGTTCTCCCGTAACCCGTGTTTTGCTCTTCGTCAAAGTCAGGCTCAACAGTACTGAAATCAAGATGATGCCGCCGACTGTGGTCAGCGACCATTGGATCGGCATGTGCCACCACGGCGCGACCAGCATCTTGCCGCCGATGAACACCAGTACGATGGCCAGACCATATTTGAGTAAGTGGAAGCGGTAGGCCATGTCGGCAAGCAGAAAATACAGAGCGCGCATGCCCATGATGGCGAAGATGTTGGAGGTGAACACGATGAAGGGGTCGGTGGTGACGGCGAAGATAGCCGGGATGCTGTCGACCGCGAACACCAGGTCGCTGGCCTCGATCAGTACCAGCACCAGGAACATCGGCGTCGCCCAGCGCAGGCCGTTCTGGCGCACGAAGAAGCGCTCGCCGTGAAAACCGTCGGTGATGCGAAGATGGCTACGCAGCCAGTGCAGCAAAGGGTTCTTTTCGAGGTCTGGCTGCTGGTTGGCGAAGATCAGCATCTTGATGCCGGTGATGACGAGGAAAGCGCCAAAGACATAGAGCAGCCAGGCAAACTCCTGCACCAGCCAGACACCGGCGAAAATCATACCGGCGCGCATGATGATGGCGCCGAGCACGCCATAGAGCAGAACGCGGCGCTGCAACTCTGGCGGCACGGCGAAATAGCCGAAGATCATCACGAAAACGAACATGTTGTCGATCGACAGCGACTGCTCGATCAGGTAGCCCGTCAGGAATTCGAGCGTTGTACGCTGGGCCACTTCGGCGCCGAACATGCTACGCAGATACCACCAGAGCAGGACGGAGAAGACCAACGCCAAGCTGGTCCAGGCGATGACCCAAGCCAGCGCTTCGTGTACCGAAACACGATGCGCCTTGCGCCCGCCGAAGACGAAAAGATCCAGTGCCAGCATGGCGAGGACGAACCCGATGAAGGCAGCCCACATCCAAGATTGGCCGACGCTAATGGCGATCATTTAACTATCCAAGGTTGGCCGATACTCATGTAGCGCCGCACGATCACCCGCCCCAATGCGGGCGGCGCCGTGAGTTAAGCTGTAGGCTAGGCGCTTGCTGAGGTAATCGTGCAAACCGTCGGTTAGCTCGAAACCGCGGCATTGGATGGCCATCTGCATGACTGTCTCCGCATGGCGCAGCAATGGGCTGGAAGAAGTCATGCTAGCGGGCATGTTGCATCAATAAAAATCGTTTATTCGTTGCGAATTGTTCGCTTTTTACGAAGTGTTGATGCAGGTGCTCAACTACCGGCAATTGCATTAGTTCTGCTCCGTGGCCAAGGCGGGTGGAATGGCGCGCGCCGCCGAACAGTCGTACCTTACGCCGCAGACCTGTTGGTGCTGATGCGGTTTTGACCCAAACTGCCGACTTTAGTTATCCCTTAGGTGGTCTGTGAAGACACGCATAAGACCATCAATTACCGAGTATTCAGGTAGTTCAACGATTTCCGGCAGCCTGGGTCAAAACCGCATCAGCACCAACACCAAGGGTAACTGGAGAGCCACCATTGCTTGTATACGAATGGAGGGTAGGCAAAGCCGCGAAGGTTGGAGTGCTAGCACTAGTCCAGCCACCCTTACGAGTGCCCGACGCGACCCCGCCCATAACGTATGAACCGAGGATTGCATGGTCGTATAGACCCAAATATGACTCACTCAGGGGCCTCCTGAGTAACGGTTTCAGATTAGCCCGTATTACCGTTCTGTCGACAGCGAATTTGATTCAAAAAATATCATGCCCTGATTGGCAGGGTGTCTTTTTTGGGATTGGTAAGAGTTAATCCAAAGAGATAAAAAACTGGGCTTTTTATCTCCGTTACGCGATTACATAGGCCAGTTTCTTGTTGACCGATTTTTAATGGAAGTTGCTCGACATCCAACTCGACTTCGGAGCCATGCTCCACACCGGGCCAGCCTTTGCTGCAGACGCCTAGCGGCAAGCCAGATTCCCACGCCATCATGCGCCCATGTCTCCATACGGAGGCGCGGCGGTTTGCAAAACGAGAATCATGTCCAGGGCTCGGTGGCGAGCCAGATGAAGTCGATGTGAATCATTGCAGCAAGTCTCTCAGGAAAGCAGCTTAAGCCGCTGCATTGTCTGCCGACCAACTCACAGCAACCTCACCTTTTGAATGCGGTACTTTGGTTCAATTCGGGGCAGGTGGAGCTTGCTGCGCCGTCGTCGTCGGTGCTGCCCTTGCTTGGATGAAAGCGTTTGAATGTCAGAGTTTTCTGCGCATGTACCCAGAGTCACTTATGAACGGGATCAGCGTGAGGTTGTGGGTTAAGGCGACCTTGGGGATGGCAGTGTCAGGCTGGGCGCACTCGGCAATGACCTGGGCCTTGAACGACTCGGATAGGAACGGCGTTCTGGTGGCATGGGCGTCCGATTTAAAGTTGTAAAAAATGGTGTCCACGTAATTTGAGGTGGACACCATTGCCTCAAGCGACGGCGTCAGAGACGGTATGTTGTAATGCCGATTGTAGAGTTTGTAGGGGAGTGGCAGGTGTAACAATGCCTCGCCCCTTACTCTGCTGTCAGCAAAATAAAAGGCTAAGGCAAAGGGTATAACAAGGAATCAATAGAGTTACACCTATAATGCTTTTTGTACCTGAGTTCATTCGCTGTTTTCCTCTGGCTGCTCGCGCTTGGGTAATCGCCGTATCCAAACCCAACTCAGGCCTAATACTGCAGCAACACTGGAAGCGCATAACACGCTCAACTTTGAGGCGGCTAGCAGGGCCGCATCGTCAAATGCTAGCGACGCAATGAAGATTGACATGGTAAAGCCAATTCCCGCGAGTAGGCCAACGAGGACTATCCCAAACCAGCTTACTCCGGTAGGGAACTCGCACCATTTGAATTTGACGAGTAGATAGGAGGCAAAAATCACGCCTAATGGCTTGCCTACAACCAACGCCAACATCACCGCTATAAATACCTGCTGGGATAGTGCGTTTGCGAGGTCGGCGCCTGTGAAGCTCACACCAGCGTTAGCTAAGGCGAAAAGCGGCATAATACCGAATGCGACCCATGGGTGAAGTGTCGCTTGAATACGCTGCACCGGGGAAAGCATCTCCCTCTGAGCTTGAAGTATTTCCTTCAAAGGCTTAGTAACTGACTGATCTGGAGTGTCATTTGAGGAAAATCTGTCTAATAATTCATGAAAATTTCTCTGAATAATATCTAACGGTCGTTCTGTCATTGGCATTGAGCGCACTGGACTTAAGAGCCCGAGCAGCACGCCAGCCAATGTCGGATGCACACCCGTTTTAAGCAATCCGTACCAGATGATCGCGCCCGGTAATACATAGGGAGCCATCTTGCCAACCCCCATCCGCTGGAACATCAGAATCATCAGCATACCGCCCGAGGCGATTGCTATCCCCATGTAGTCCAAGTTAGAAGTATAGAATACCGCAATTATCAGAATAGCCACGATGTCATCAATGATCGCTAATGCTAGCAGTAATACCCTTACGCCTCCTGGTATTGACTTACCTAGCAATGCAAGTACACCTACAGCAAATGCGATATCTGTTGCAGTTGGCACAGCCCAGCCGTCACTGGCTTCTGTACCATGGTTGATCGCGATGTATATCAACGCCGGAACCAACACTCCGCCCAGTGCTGCCCCCATTGGGAGCAAAGCCATTTTAAGACTCGCCAAGGCCCCATCATGGATTTCATGACGTATCTCCGCACCGACGACTAAAAAAAATATCGTCATCAACCCATCATTCACAAAAAAATGAAGGGACTGGGATACGGTGGCATCACCAAAACTAATGAAGATTTTGGTATGCCAAAGGTGTTCGTAGCTCCCAGCAAAAGAACTGTTTGCCCAAGCTAAGGCCGCAATAGCTGCTATTAGAAGAGCAATCCCGCTGACGGCTTCAATGTGCGAAAAACGTTCAAGAGCAGCAAGTGCTTTTTCGGTGAGCACTTGAGGGCGGGGGATAGACGGAGAAGAGGGATTATTTTCGGGCACTGAGGTTCTCCGATGGCGGCCCGACCAACGCGTAAGATTAACCTGCCCTGCGCTATATACAGCAGGGCACCCTATGTGATGGTATGAATGTATGGGCCTCGGCGCAAATTGTTTGCGCTAATGCCTAGGTGAGTCGTCAGCAGCTAAGCTACTCCATCTCCCATGTCACCCTACGTATCGCAGGACGCCCATGTTCTGTGGGGCGACGTTGGTATAGCCGCCCTGAACGTGGAACCAGGTAATCATTTCTTCCACGTTTTCTGGCCCGTAGAGCGTGTGCCCCACTTGCATGGCGCTGCGTCGGGCCGAGAGTGCGGACTGGCCTTTCGCTCTTCTGCAGAAAAGCCCCGACGGCTACCAGAAAGGCCGTCAGATCAAACGTGCTAAGGAGCTCGACCCTTTGGATCGGAAAGATCGCCATCACTGCGAATATGCCGATGATGAACGCGATGATCAGCAGCGTCAGCCAAGGGAATAGCCACATGCGCACCTCTAGACGCTTTTCCAATGGCCACAAGCTTACGGCGCATGAACAGCAGAGAGACGGCGATCACCAGGTACTTAAGCAGCGCGAGCGCGCCGCTGGTAGCTAGCAGAAACTGGAACACTTGAAGGCTCACCACTGGTTGGTTTCATATAATGACTGTCTGCTTTTGACTGTGGGCAGTTCTCTACCGATCATGGTTACGAAGCTTGCGGGCCAAACCCAATGCATTCGGAGGACGGATGCCAGGATGGTTTATAAACAAGACATTTTGGTTTTTTTACCATTCACGCGTCGTAATCAGCAAAAAATTCTAAATTTCTAGCTTTATGCGCAATTATGAGAAAATTCATAATTTAACGTGGAAGCACGTCTGGGTTGGGTAATTGCACAGACTTGCCCACCCATTTGCATTCGACCTGACCAATCATAGGGTTGCAGTACTGCACTGACATCGAACTGGCATTCAAGACCATCCGTAATGACAGCTGAATTGTGTTAAGCACGAGTCAGCTGTCAAGAAATGGGCGATTTTCTTCTCGAATGGCGCGAGCAGCATCATCGTATAGAAACGGGAGAAACATATATCGACGACCTTGGGTTACAGGAGTGGCTTCGTGTAAAAGTGAACACGAAAACACCACAGCACCTCCTGTTGGCGCGCTGTAAAGCACTTTTCCAAACTCTGGAAAATGTAGAAAACCGCCTTCGTACTCTCCCGAATTAAGAAACAAGGAAACGGCGAAACGGCGATGCGCTGTGCCCTTTGTGGTGTTATCCCTATGGGGTCGGAAATGCCCGCCTTCCTCGCTGTTGTAGCAGGCCACCAGATATCGCTCCATTCGAGTGGCGTAGAACTGGAACGCTTTGTGTAGCTCTGGAACCAGGCGGTTAGCTATACGCAACGAACATGCTTTGGATAGAGCCTTGTCTTCAATAAAGCAGTCACGACGTCGTTTGTGGCTATGGTCGGTGATTTGGACAGTTTTACCCGACTGCTCCACCATAAATCCAGACTCTTCTCCGCCACGTTCGTCGTAATAACTTATCAGTGTTTTACACAGCGAGGGCTCAAATATACGGGGAATCACCAAGACTGGTGCGTGTGGAGTGGCGATATGTTGCGGAGCCAGTGCGGGTAATCTATCCAGATAGCGCATTAACGAGGGTATATGGTTATCAACCGGTGTCTCTATCGGGACGATGGCCAAGACACGTAGCGCAGGATCCAGCACATAGGTCATTTGTCTGATGCTGCCGTCTAGCTGCAACGTACCGTAGAGCTTACTAACTGACCGATCGAAGTCCCAGATGAAGTGCACGCCAGGTATCGAGCTTTCTACCCGCTTCAGCTTTTCATCCTCTGGATCTACGGAAACACCTAAGAAGCAGACGTGATCGTCATTGAACCGCTGGCGATGGGCCCGAACACCTTCCAGAACTTTAATTGATGCGGGATCAGCTGCAGAACCAAAAAAAGAAAGCACTACATACCGACCGGCAATAGTGTCGAAACAAAAGCGCTCTCTTTGTTGAGTTCGGCAATAGAACCAAGGGGCAGGTCCACCGATTGAAAACGCTGTGGCGCGCATCACATCTCCTTACCGGCAGGCAGTGGATCGCTATCAGGAATAAAGCCAGGAAACTCATGCTGAGCACTGCCTCTTCCCCCAAAAGTGCCATGTGTGAATTGGCTTACGGTGCCGTTCACTGCGATGCGATAGGAAGAAGAGCTCCAAGCACTCGAAGTTTTTAGGTAAGGCTAGTTCAGTCTTATTGAAACTGCCCATTGAATCGTCTCTAGTTTCCTAGAAGCCTCCGTATGACCGTATATGGACTCCTCCTCGTTGCAAGCCCCCTTCGCTTTGGCGCCCGTGCCGACTGCACACGTATATTCGGCCTCTGATTTCAGCATCGATTCGATGCAGGGTCATGATGGGCTATTCGCGCGTCGGCTCCCAATTGCTTCTACGTGCTTTACGCACTTGGTCATTAGAGGATTTTTCCGACGCCGGTTCGACCGGTTTGCCATTGTTCGGGTTGCTTCGCAATCGTGGTGTAGAGGTGCTTCTCCTTGGATATATGGGGCAGGCCGCTGCCCGATCCGCTTGGTAATCATTGCCGGTGCGTAGCATCGCCCAAGCCATGCGCGCAGTTTTGTTGGCTAGCGCAATAGCCGCCACATTAGGATGCGAGCGCTCAGCTAAACGGACAGCCCACTGGCTGAGCCGGTCATCTTTAAATTTGGCCGAGTGTAGTGCCGAGCGTGCACCATGGATCATCAGCGTTCGCAGATAAGCATCGCCACGTTTGCTGATGCCCAGCAGTCGATCCTTGCCGCCGGAGCTGTGTTGCCTCGGCGTCAGCCCTAACGAGGCGGCCAACTGCCGGCCATTGGCAAACTGTCGGGCATCACCAATGGCAGCAACGAGTGCGGTGGCTATCATCAGGCCGACCCCGCGCAGCTGCTGCAAGCGAACGGCCGTTGGTTCACTTGCCGCGATTGCTGATATCTCGCTGTCGAGTTCGCCCACGCGTTCATCCAGTGTGCGAAGGTCGCCCCACAAGCCATCCGTTATCCGCCTCTTCCAACCAGCACGGTATGGCGCGACGCAGCATCAGCAACTCCTTCGGAGCAACGAGGCCGTACTCGGCGATCAGCCCACGAATCTGATTGGCTTTGGCCGTCCGCTGTTAGATTAAGCCGGCCCGGATGCGATGCGTCGCCTGGATATCCTGCTGTTCGATGGTCTTGACGGCGACGAAGCGCATGCTGGGGCGGCTCATTGCCTCACAGATTGCTTCGGCATCGTTGGTGTCATTCTTGTTGCTCTTGACGTATGGTTTGACGAACTGCGGCGCGATCAGTCTCACCCGAAATCCGCGTGCCTGTAGTTGTCGCGCCCAATGATGGGCTCCACCGCAACTCTCCATACCGATTTCACAGCCGGGTTCGATTTTCTCCAGCACCGTTTGCAGCCAGCGATCACGCGGTAGGCATTGCCGCCAGATGGGTTGTTCATGACAATCCACGCCGTGGATCTGAAACACGTTCTTGGCCAGTTCGAACCCAATGCGCATAAGCTTCATGTGTGGACTCCTTCTCACGGTTGACTGTGGTTCGCACCTTCAGTCTGGCACTCAAGATGCCGAGGTGAGGAGGAGTCCATCCCATTGCTTTTGGCCGTTTACTGCCCGTCGCGACAGGCAGCAACCGACCCATTATAGATAGACCGTCCCGCTTTCACCGATACTGGTAACGGTTGGCAGGTAGCTGTTATTCATATTTATCAGTGAATTGACGCGTGCATAGATGCGCACATATAGTCATCGGCATGACAAATGGAAACCTTACACGTATGCGCGCAATTGATGCCGCAATCGACTCTCTCGATGGAGCCTTCTTCAAAGCTCTTTGTGAGCCGTCGCGGGTAGCTGTGCTCAAGCGAGTCCTGCAACTAGGGCGTGCGGATATCAGCGAGATTGCCGAAGGGCTACCTCAAGAACGCTCGGTGGTGTCCCGCCATTTGCAGGTTCTGTTGGAGGCGGGGATTGTCTGCGCTACCAAGGTCAGTAGGCAGATGTTCTACGAGGTGGATGGGCCGGCTGTGGTGGCACGGCTCGAAGCTATGCTTCAGCACATGAAGAGTCTGGCTCCGTTTTGCTGCCCTGGTGTATCTGAGTAGTTTTTTTATCATTTCAATATATGCATGAGTGCGCATACATGAACATAATTAATGAGCCCATGGATGTCATCGTTATTGGTGCTGGCCAAGCTGGGCTCGCGTGCGGTTGGCATCTGCGGCAGCAGAATCTCAGGTTTCTCATTTTGGATGCCGAGAGCCAGCCAGGTGGAAACTGGCGCAATTACTACGACAACCTGAGATTGTTTTCTCCTGCTGCTTACTCGTCGTTACCTGGGATGCCCTTTCCAGCTGGAGCTAAGCACTATCCGCTACGCGATGAAGTCGTACGTTATTTGGAGCAGTACGCGGACGCTTTCCAGCTACCCATTCTGCAGAACATACAAGTCCAGAAAGTGCTTAGGGAGGATGGACTCTTTTTGCTTCAGGCATCTGATGGTCAGCGTTTCTGCTCAAAAGCATTGATCGTTTGCACTGGCGGGTTCAATCAGCCGTTCATCCCTGACATTCAGGGGCTGGAGAGTTTTCGCGGGCAACGTTTACACAGTGCTGATTACCGAAATGTCGACGGCTTCAGTGATCAACGAGTAGTGGTCATAGGTGCGGCCAACTCAGCTGTACAAATTGCCCATGAGTTGGCTCAAGTCAGCAGCGTCGTATTGGCGACAAGGGAATCGATTCGAATTTTTCCGCAAAAGATCCTCGGTGTGGATTTTCATGCTTGGCTCAAGTGGACGGGGATGGAGAAGACTCGTTGGCTGAATGATCAAAGTACCCCCGTACTGGATGACGGCACCTATCGTCGAGCCATGAAGCAGGGACTTTTTGAGCGTAAGCCAATGTTCACGCAGGTAACGTCAACGGGTGTGATCTGGGCCGATGGGCAGCACTCCGAAGTGGACAGTTTGGTTTTTGCGACCGGATTTCGTCCAAATCTTGGTTTTTTGGCAGGTCTACACATGGGGGCCAATGGGAGCCTGGCTCAGCACAATGGGCAGGCGGAGCACGTACCGGGTTTGTATTTTGTGGGATTACCGAAGCAGCGCAACTTTGCTTCGGCAACCCTTAGAGGCGTTGGGCCAGATGCTTCTCACATCATCCCTAGCTTGATGCGTTTCATTCACGATGTATCCCACCCAGTGTTCGCTTGATGCCGGGCATCGAGTTTTTTCTGATCAACACTGCGTCTACCGGAACATCGTACTTACTTGCCTTTTTGCGTATTTGGCAGGCGCCAAGTGGCAATGAAGCACAGCAACAATAACCCACACATCACGCTAAGCAGTACCGATGCTCCGAAGCTGTCCAAAACATAAGCGGCGGCGATGGGGCCGCAGGCTTGGGCTACAAGGACGGGCCTCGCGAGCAGTCCCATTCGTGCGCCATATCCTTGAGACCCGAACAGCGCCAATGGAAGAGTACCGCGAGCGATGGTGAGGATGCCGTTACCGGCTCCGTAAAGTGCTATCGCTACGAAGGCCAGCCAAGGCAGGCCTGAGATCAGCACTCCAAGCCCGATCAAACAAAGCAACACACCGGTTCGTGCGGACCAAGTTGGATGGAGGTTCCTGCCTATGGAAAACTCAGCCACCCGTGCCAGGACTTGCGAGGGACCAATCACCATGCCGATGGCCAAGGCCACGGCAGTCGCGATTCCCAATTGCTTGAGGACATTGAGCAGGTGTACTGAGATACCTGATACGACCAACGCCAGAACCGTCAGCATGGCGGCAATCAACAAGAACAGCTGGCTGGTGGCCCTAGGGCGAAGCTCGGACGCATTGGGTGATTCTACTGTTACGGGATGGGGCGGTTGCTTTGTGCTTCCAGGAATCAACAGCGCATGAATGGGCAATCCGATTAGCAGATGAGCTGCGGCGATGGTAAAGCAGGCGTTTCTCCAGCCGATCCAACTCTCCAGTCCCGCTATCACCGGCCAACCTATGGTGCTGGCGAAGCCACCCAACAATGTCAGCCCGGTGATTGACGTTCGAGCCTCCTCCCCGAAAAGTCGTCCCAGGGTTGAGAAGGCAGCGTCGTATAAGCCTGCCGCCATGGCAACGCCGATTAGGGTCCAGGCGACATAGTAGGTGGCAACGTTTTCCGCGAGTCCCATCAATAGCATGCCGAGAACCAGCAGCAGTGAACTGGCGGCCAGGACAGAACGTCCACCACGGCGATCAATCTGACGACCAACTGCCGGCGAGGACGCTCCCGCTACCAGCAGCCCCCAGGACAGGCCGCCCACCACACTGGTAATGGACCATCCCGTCTCTTTGGCTATCGGAGACGCAAGTACTGCGGGCAAGTAGTAGGTCGAACCCCAGGCAAGAATCTGGGTGAAACCCATGGCCCATACGAGCTTGGAGCGATTGATCGGGGGATGAATCTGCTCTGGAAGTGTCACAACCGGTTCGTCCATTTTTTGTTGTCAGTAACAACAAGCTATCGCCTTCCTTTGGTCATCGTCAACCGAGAGATCGGTATTGACGATTCCGAGATACCAGGATTATTGTTGCAGCTAACAACTAATTTGTGACGGTTATGACGAAGCGTAAAAACGATCAGCTGATTCAGGATTCCGAGGACCTATACGAAGCGTTGAATCAGTTGGTTCGCGTCCATCAGTTCCGTGATCGTGATCGGATCTGCTGTTATGACGTATCGGTAACCCAGTGCTATGCCGTCGAGACGCTGGTAAAAAAGGGTGCACTGCGTCTTCAGGTCTTGGCGGAAGAAATGTTCTTGGACAAGAGCACGGCGAGTCGAGTGATCGATACCCTGGAACGCAAAGGATATGTTTCCCGCGTTGAGGATGATGAAGATCGGCGTGCAGTACGGATCCAGGCAACGGATGCTGGACGTGAGCTATACGCGAAAATCAGAGCTGATCTGATTGCTGAAGAGCGAGCGATGATCGAGAACCTCTCGACGGAAGCCAGGCAGGGAGCGCTGAGTTTGCTCAGGCAGATTACGCGGGCCACGGAGATTCGCTGCGGACTTGTAAGTGAATGCTGCCCAGCCGTGAAGAGCAAGGAATGAAAGGGAAGAATTTCCCTTTTTTTGCCAATAATGTTGTTACTACCAACGTAATGGGGCGCCAACAATGCGAGTTCGTTTAGCTGAACCCAGCGACACTATTTCTATAGCTGCCATCTACAACCAGGGGATCGAGGAACGTAGCTCTACGTTTGAAACGACTCCTCGAAGCCCGGCAGACATGCTTGATGGCATCAACTCCATGGAGCGCTATCCAGTGTTGGTCATGGTCGATGAGACGAACCGGGTGGTTGGATGGGCTGGACTCAGTAGTTATCGCGCTCGTGCCTGTTACGACGGCATTGCGGATTTTTCCATTTACCTGGATCGCCGTGTGCGCGGCCAGGGGCTCGGCAAGCAGTTACTTCAGTCACTGCTGGCGGAAGCCGAAGCGCGCGGGTTCTGGAAAGTCCTGTCACGCATTTTTACCTTCAATCACGCCAGCCTCGCATTGTGCGAAGCCTGTGGTTTCCGCCAGGTAGGGGTGTATGAAAAACATTCCTGCCTGGAAGGACGCTGGCTCGACTGCGCGATTGTCGAACGCCTGTTCCCGAACAATCAGCCGGCCTGAACAAGGAGTCGATCATGGAAAACACTCAGCTTCCTGTCGCCATCATCGGAGCGGGTCCAGTGGGCCTGGCGGCAGCCGCTCACCTGCTGGCCCGAGGTCTCACGCCGCTGATCCTGGAAGCTGGTCCGAAAGCGGGGGCCAGCATTGAAGAATGGGCGCATGTGAAGATGTTCTCTCCGTGGCAGTTCAATGTGGACAAGGAGGCGGTCAAACTTCTGCTGGCCGATGGTTGGACTCCACCACCGGAGAACGAGTATCCAACGGGGCGTGAACTGCTGGATCGGTTTGTTCGACCTCTCGCAGACCTCGAACAGATCAAGCGTCACTTGCAGCTCAATACCCGTGTTCTGGCAGCCACTCGTGTCGGTCAGGATGTGATGAAGAGCCAGAGCAGATCGGCAGCTCCTTTTTTACTGCGTGTCGCAGGGCCAACGGGTGAACAGGATGTGCTGGCCACTGCTGTCATTGATGCCTCGGGCACCTACCTGACACCAAACTGGATGGGCGCCCATGGCATCCCTGCCTTGGGCGAGATCGAGCATGCGGCGCATATTGCGTACGGCATTCCGGAGGTACTGGGCCGTGCGCGGAATCGCTATGCCAACATAAGAGTGCTGGTGGTGGGTGGTGGTCACTCCGCGTTTAACGCCCTCCAGGATCTGGTGCGGCTGACGCAGGAAGCGCCGCAAACTAAAGTGCTCTGGGCGATCCGAGGTAATTCTCTTGAGCGCATTCTGGGTGGTGGTGCGAATGACCAATTGGAAGAGCGCGGAAAGCTCGGCCTGAGGATTCGCCAGTTGCTGAATGACGGCGTGATCGAGTTGTTCAAAAACGTCGCCATCGATCAAGTCGCAGGCAATGGCCAAGGGCTGGTTGTGAAAGCGGGAGAGCGGATACTCCCTCCAGTGGACGAACTCATTGTGGCGACTGGATTCCGCCCAGACCTGAGTTTGCTCGCCGAGCTGCGTATCGCACTTGATCCTGCTACCCAAAGCGCAGTGTTGCTCGCTCCAATGATTGATCCCAACGAGCACAGCTGCGGTACGGTCAGGCCCCATGGCGCGGTAGAGCTGGCCCATCCTGAGGAAGGTTTGTTCATTGTGGGAATGAAGAGCTATGGCCGAGCGCCCACGTTCTTGTTGATGACGGGGTATGAGCAGGTACGGTCTGTTGTCGCGGCATTGGCGGGCGAATGGGATGCAGCCAAAAGGGTTGAGCTGGTCCTCCCGGAGACTGGCATTTGCAACTCGGATTTCGATGAAGTCGATGATCGCTTGAAGGCTTCGGCAAGTCAGGGGGCTTGTTGCGGCACTGGAGGGACAATCCCTGGGGTCGCACCTCGTACCTCGCCGGGTTGTTGCAAAGCCTAGTGCACAGCCAGTGAGCCCGCCCTCGTTGACCGGGGCGGGTTAGGGGGCGACCTTCTTGTTTCTTTTGCATATCCAGGTAGTCCTTGAGCCAGGGAGCGACCTGTTTCTGCGTGAGTGACAGACTCATTACAGAAACCATATATACGATCCCGCAGATGTTTGAAGAAGCTCGGTAAGCTATTGACGTAGCTTAAGCCTTGGTACATTGCCTTCATTGAAGGTGAGCTGCGGAGTCCAATCGCTTTGATGGAATGGTCTGCCGTTGACCCTTTACATGACATGCGGAAAATCATATATTCGTTAAGCCGTATATGATCTGGGGCTTAAAAATGACCAGCAAAGCCCGTGTCCTGTTCGTCTGTACCGCCAACGCTGCCCGCTCTCAGCTGGCCCAAGCGTTGCTGAGGCATACCGATTCGGGGCATTTCGAGGCGTTCAGCGCCGGCACAACTCCGACTCAGGTAGATCCGCGCACCTTTGAGGCGCTTTCACACATTGGTGTGAGCACCGAAGGATTACGTAGCAAGTCGATAGACGAGTTCCGTGGTGAGCGTTTCGATTACGTCATCACCTTGTGTGATAAAGCCGCAGCGGAATGTCTGTCTTTACCTGGAGCCGGTGAGGCATTGGCCAGGAGTTTTGAGGACCCGGTCACCAGCACCAAACCCGATGCCTTCCGTCACACCCTTCACGAAACTCATGAGCGCATCAAGATGTTCGTCTTGGTCAAAAACAAACACTGAGAAAACGATATGGCTGACCATCTGACACCGACCACTGTTTTCAAATGCCTGGCTGACGACACTCGGATCCGCACGATGATGCTCATCACCCGTGAAGGAGAGCTTTGTGTTTGCGAACTGACCTGCGCGTTGAATGAGAGTCAGCCAAAAGTCTCCAGGCACCTGGCGCAGCTGCGCAGTTGCGGTTTGCTGTCGGACCGTCGGCAAGGCCAATGGGTGTATTACCGACTGCACCCAAATCTCCCCGATTGGGTCCATCAAGTGCTAACCGCTGTGCTGGAAAGCAACAAGCATTGGTTGAGCCCTGACGCCAAACGGCTCGATGAAATGGGCGACCGTCCTGAACGGGCACTCGCCTGCTGTGAAAGCTAAATCGCCTGATTCCGCCTTCGACTACGAGATCGCTCGATGAAAATCCTGTTTCTCTGCACTGCCAATAGCTGCCGCAGCATTCTCTGTGAAGCGGTCCTCAATCACTTGGCACCGGAAGGCTACAGAGCCTACAGCGCGGGCAGTCAGCCCAAAGGTGAAGTGCATCCGCTGAGTCTCAAGACGTTGGAAAACGCTGGTATTTCGACGGACGGGTTGTTCAGTAAGTCCAGCGATGTCCATGTGAACTTGGCTCCTGATTTCGTCATCACTGTGTGCGACAAGGCTGCCGGTGAAGCCTGTCCGGTATTTTTCGGACCGGCCACCAAGGCCCATTGGGGGTTGGCTGATCCATCGGAATACCACGGGACTCAAGAAGAGATCGAGGCGGCCTTTGAAGCCACTTTGGAGCAGATCAAAACCCGCATCGAAGCCTTCCTGGCATTACCGCTTTCCCAACTGAGTGCTGAACAGCTCAAGGCAGAGCTGGCCCTGATTGGCACGCTGTAACCACAAGAGCAATGATCATGAGTAAAAGCCGCCTTTCCTTTCTGGACCGTTACCTGACCCTGTGGATTTTTCTCGCCATGGCCTTGGGCATCGGTTTGGGGAGCCTGTTCGAAGGCTGGCCGCAGTGGCTCAACAGTCTTTCTGTGGGCACAACCAACATCCCCATTGCTATTGGCTTGATCGTGATGATGTATCCGCCCCTGGCCAAGGTTCGTTATGAAGAACTGCCGGAAGTCTTCAAGGACAAGCGCATCCTTATCTTGTCACTGATCCAGAACTGGGTTATCGGACCGGTGTTGATGTTCGCGCTGGCGATCATCTTCCTGCGAGACCAGCCGGAATACATGACGGGCCTGATCCTGATCGGTCTGGCTCGTTGCATTGCGATGGTGCTGGTCTGGAATCAGATTGCGGGTGGCAACAATCAGTACGTCGCCGGACTGGTGGCGTTCAACAGCATCTTCCAGATCCTGTTTTTCAGCGTGTATGCCTGGGTCTTCCTGGGGCTGTTGCCACCGCTGTTCGGGCTGGAAGGCAGTGTGATTGAGACCAGCTTTGTCAGCATTGCCGAGTCGGTCCTGATCTACCTGGGAGCGCCGTTCCTGGCAGGCTTCCTGACTCGCAGGATCCTCATCGCCCGTAAAGGTGGCGCCTGGTTCCAGGAGCGTTTCATTCCAAAGATCAGCCCGCTCACGCTGGTGGCACTGCTGTTGACCATCGTGGCCATGTTCAGCCTCAAGGGTGATGTGGTGCTGCAATTGCCGCTGGATGTATTGCGTATCGCGATCCCCCTGACGATCTACTTCGTCGTGATGTTCTTCATCAGCTTCTGGATGGGCAAGCTGCTCAAGGCTGATTACCCACGCACCACCGCATTGGCTTTCACCGCCGCGAGCAACAACTTCGAACTGGCGATTGCCGTGGCCATTGCCACCTTCGGCCTGGCTTCCCCGGTTGCCTTCGCCACAGTGATTGGCCCGTTAGTGGAAGTGCCGGTACTGATTTCCCTGGTCGGTGTTGCCCTTTGGTTAAAACGCCGTTGGTTCGATGAATCCAAGAGCGCCGTTGCGCAGGACAAAGACTATGTTTGATGACCACATCCCCCAACTCGAAACTGACCTCATTGATCTTCCTACGACTGACAAGCTCGGTATCGAAAAGACCTCCATCCATAAGCCGCGCATTTTGCTGCTGTACGGATCGACCCGTGAGCGCTCCTTCAGTCGTCTGCTGGTAGAGGAAGCCGCTCGGTTGTTGGAGCACTTCGGTGCCGAGACGCGGATCTTCAATCCGTCAGGTTTGCCGCTACCAGACGATGCCCCCGACGATCATCCACGTGTGAAGGAACTGCGCGACTTGGTGTTGTGGTCCGAGGGACAGGTCTGGTGCTCTCCAGAGCGTCACGGAAATATGAGCGCAGTGTTCAAAGCGCAGATCGATTGGGTGCCACTGACCATGGGCGCAGTGCGTCCGACCCAAGGCAAAACCCTCGCGGTGATGCAGGTATGCGGCGGTTCGCAGTCGTTCAACGTGGTCAATCAGCTGCGGGTGCTGGGACGTTGGATGCGCATGTTCACCATCCCCAACCAATCCTCCGTACCGAAGGCCTATATGGAATTTGACGACAACGGCCGGATGAAACCTTCTCCGTTCTACGACCGTGTCGTTGATGTGATGGAAGAGTTGGTGAAATTCACGCTGCTGCTTCGCGACCGCCAGGAATATCTGGTGGATCGTTATTCCGAGCGCAAAGAGTCGGCGGAAGAACTCATGAAACGTGTCAATCAGCGCTCCATCTGAGGATTTTTAACCGTGCAACAACACCCATATTCCGTACTGCCCCTGGCACAGTTCAATGGCCAATTGATCTTCACCCCGTGTCCAGGCACGAAGGGCACCAAGCCTTTCGAGGCGCTGCAAACCCTCAAGGACGCGGGGGCATCGGCGCTGTTGACGCTGATGCCGACCGAAGAGTTGCTTCAGAACGAGATCGACCTGTTGCCCGAAGAGTGCCAAATGCTCGGCATCGAATGGTTTCACCTGCCCGTAGAAGACGATCAAGCGCCTGGCGAAGCATTTAAAGCCGCATGGGCGCAGCACAATCCTCGACTCAAACACCTGTTGGCTGAAGGGAAAACCATTGCCATCCATTGCAAGGGCGGCTCGGGCCGTACCGGTTTGGTCGCCTCTCAACTGTTGATCGAAAGCGGTGTGCCCTTCAGCGATGCCATCCGCGATGTTCAGTCGTTGCGTCCACGCGCCATTCAGCATCCTGCCCATGTTGAATACATCGGCCAGTTCGACACCCCGACGAACTCTCACTGACAACAGATACAGAGCACAACAACATGACTATCAAAGTTGGCATCAATGGTTTTGGCCGGATCGGTCGCCTCGCTCTGCGAGCAGCCTGGAGCTGGCCAGAGTTTGAATTCGTACAGATCAACGATCCAGCAGGTGACGCGGTGACTCATGCGCACCTGATCAACTTCGACTCGGTGCATGGCCGTTGGAACAATGAAGCCAGCGCTGAAGGCGATCAGGTGGTGATTGGCGGCAAGCGCATCAAGGTAAGCGCGAACAAAGCGATTGCCGACACCGACTGGTCGGGTTGCGATCTGGTGATCGAGGCCAGCGGCAAGATGAAAACCGTCGCTGTGCTTCAGGCTTACCTCGACCAAGGCGTTAAACGTGTGGTGGTCTGTGCTCCGGTGAAGGAAAAAGGCGCGTTGAACATCGTCATGGGCGTCAACCATCAGCTGTTCAATCCGACTGAGCATCGCATCGTCACCGCTGCTTCGTGCACCACCAACTGTCTGGCGCCAGTGGTGAAAGTGATCCACGAGAAGCTGGGCATTCGACACGGTTCGATCACCACCATCCACGACTTGACCAACACCCAGAGCATTCTCGATCAGCCACACAAGGATTTGCGCCGTGCGCGTGCTTCCGGCATGAGCCTGATTCCAACCAGTACCGGCTCGGCCACGGCCATCGCCGAAATTTTCCCGGAGCTGCGTGGACGCCTGAATGGTCACGCCGTACGCGTGCCACTGGCCAACGCTTCGCTGACCGATTGTGTCTTTGAGGTCGAGCGGGCCACCACTGTCGAAGAAGTGAATCAACTCCTCAAGGACGCCTCCGAAAACGAGCTGAAAGATATCCTCGGTTTCGAGGAGCGTCCATTGGTGTCCATCGACTACCGTACCGACCCGCGCTCATCGATCATCGATGCGCTGTCGACCATGGTCATCAATGGCACCCAGGTCAAACTCTATGCGTGGTACGACAACGAGTGGGGCTATGCCAACCGCACCGTCGAGCTGGCCAAGATGGTCGGTCTGGCAGTCTAAGGAGCGGTCATGAAAGCGTTGTCAGCCCTCGCGCCGGAAGTGCGGCAGTATCTGCTCGTTACGGGCAACTACTGGGCCTTCACCCTCACCGACGGCGCCCTGCGCATGTTGGTGGTGCTGCACTTTCATGCGTTGGGCTACAGCCCACTGCAAATCGCGGCGTTGTTTCTGTTCTACGAACTCTTTGGCGTGATCACCAACCTGGTAGGTGGCTACCTCGGCGCACGGCTGGGTCTGAACCGAACCATGAACATCGGGCTGGGCCTTCAGGTCGCGGCGCTACTGATGCTGACGGTTCCTGTCGCCTGGCTAACCATTCCATGGGTGATGGGCGCTCAGGCACTGTCGGGGATTGCCAAAGACCTGAACAAGATGAGCGCCAAAAGCTCCATCAAGCTTCTGGTTTCGGATGGGCAACAGGGAAAGCTCTACAAGTGGGTGGCAATCCTCACCGGCTCGAAGAACGCGCTCAAGGGTGTCGGCTTCTTTCTTGGTGGAGCCTTGCTGGCACTCATCGGCTTCAAAGGCGCCTTGCTGGCCATGGCGGGTGTCCTGGCACTGATCTGGATCAGCAGCTTGATCCTGTTGAAGAAGGACCTGGGCAAGGCCAAAGCCAAGCCAAAATTTCGCGACATCCTCTCCAAGAGCCGGGCGATCAATATCCTCTCAGCGGCGCGGATGTTTCTGTTCGGTGCCCGCGATGTCTGGTTTGTGGTGGCCTTGCCGGTGTACCTGAGTAGTGTCTTCGGCTGGGACTTCTGGAAGGTTGGTGGCTTCCTCGCGGCCTGGGTGATCGGTTACGGCATCGTGCAGTCCTTCGCGCCTAACATCACCGGTAAGAAACGTGGACACGTACCGGATGGTCGTGCGGCCTTTCTGTGGGCACTTGCGATGGCGGGTCTGCCTGCGGCCATTGCTCTTGGGCTGAGCACCGGGTGGTCACAACAGGTGGTGTTGCTCGGCGGACTGATGATCTTTGGCGCGCTATTCGCGGTGAATTCGTCGTTGCACAGTTACCTGATCGTGTCCTACGCCAAGGAAGACGGTGTGTCGCTGGATGTCGGTTTCTATTACATGTCCAACGCCATGGGACGGCTGATAGGTACGGTGCTGTCCGGTTGGGTTTATCAGGTGTATGGGCTGGAAGCGTGCTTGTGGATATCGAGCGCATTCGTGCTGCTTGCAGCGTTGATTTCAATTGCATTGCCTCGTCATGCGTCTAGTGAATGACCCCTTTGTAGTGGTCAACTAATCCCGGACACGACGTTAAGTTTTTCTTCGGCCCGAGCTGGCGCCAGCCCACCGTTGAATTGATGGGGTCGAACCCAGTTGTACCGATGCATCAAGAAGTGACTGATATCGCGCTGGGCTTCTTGGGCAGTTCTGTAACCCAAAGTCGGTATCCATTCGGTTTTCAAGCTGCGGAACACGCGCTCCATCGGCGCGTTGTCCCAGCAATTTCCCCGGCGACTCATGCTCTGGTGCATGCGATAACGCCACAACCGCTGGCGAAATAGACGACTCGCATACTGCGACCCTTGATCCGAGTGAAATAGCAGGCCCTGAGGTCTTCCGCGTTGCTCATAAGCCACATCCAGCGCCTTGATAACCAGATCAGCGTCCGGCTTTTCCGACAGCGCCCAGCCCACCACCCGGCGCGTACAAAGATCCAGCACGACAGCCAGGTAATGCCATTTCCCCTGGGCCCAGATGTAGGTGATGTCGCCGCACCACACCTGGTTGGGTGCCGGAACATCGAACTCCCGATTCAAGATGTTCGGGATATCCAAACGTTCAACCGTCGCTCGTTTATAGGCATGTGATCCGGGCTGTTTACTGACGAGGTCAAGTTCGCGCATCAGGCTGCGCACTTTGAATCGACCGAGCTGTTCACCGCCCTCACGCATCAGCGACAGGATACTGCGGCTGCCCGCAGCACTGCGACTTTCTGAAAATAACTCGCTCACCCGGCTGCGCAACCGAAGCCGTTCGACATCCGGTCTTCGGCGCTTGAGGCGATGGGCGTAGTAGCTTGAACGGTTGATTTCAAACACTTTACACAGCCAGTCAACCGGCTCATGGGCACTCAGCTGATGTATCAGCGCGTACGCTCGTGATCTTCCGACATCAAGAGCGCGGTTGCCTTTTTTAATATTGATTTTTCCCGTTCAAGACGGGCGATCCGGGCTTCCAGTTCCTGGATTTTTTGTTGTTCAGGTGTCAGCGCTTTGCTCTGCGGGGTAACGCCTTGGCGCTCCTGCTGAACCTGGCTGACCCAGCGGCGCAGTAACGACTCACCGACTCCGAGTGAACGGCTGGCTTCGATGCAACTGTAGTCTTGCTTCAGTACGAGTTCGGCAGCCTCGCGCTTGAACTCAGCAGAAAAGGTACGGCGTTGTTTGGTCATCTGACACCTCTATTCGGCGAGCATTCTCGCCTAAATGAGTGTCCGGTTTCATTAGACCACTACACTTCGACTCAAGGTGTATGGAAATTAGCGAAATTATGTCCGGAGCATAAACTCGCTAATTTCGATACACATGCCTGGTTGGGACGGAGATTGCTCCTCGGCGTCCATTAAAAAGTGAAGTAACCACGAGAGGTCTAGCCTCCCTCCCACACGATTAGGTGGGAAGGGGGCTGGGAGTCTATTCAACGATTTTATTGTTAACCAACCGCGATCACGTTAAACCGGCGCGACTTGAAGCTGATCGTCTCTTTGAATTCCTCCACCTGACCAATGCGCCGGATACTCGCCCATGTCCCTTTGTAATAGGGCACCACGTTGCGGTCGGTCCATGGCGTAGTCAAATCTCCCATCACACCGTTGAAATGGCCGAACTGCATGAAGGTTTGATTCCGTTTGATGTCAGGCTCCAGATAGGCCAGTGCGTAGGACGAACCGTAATCGTTGAACACCTCGACCACGTCTCCGGACTTAATAGCCAACGCTTGGGCATCGTCGGGGTTGATTTCCAGATAAGCCATTGGCACGCGACGCTGTACGAAATCGTTGTATTGGTCGTGGTAGAGCGTTTGCCACACTTCGTTGATGCGTCCATTGTTGACCCAGAACTGGTGTTTCGCCTTCTGTTCTGCCACCGGTTTCGGTAATCCGGGCCATGTTGCTGGCTTGAACTCTGCTTTGCCGTCCGGCGTGTCGAATTTGTAATCGGTGTAGAGCATTTCGGTGCCGATCAGTTTGCCGTCTCGGTATTCTTTTGCGGGTAACTGGACACCATTGTTGCCCATGGCTTTCAGCCGCTCGTAGGTGACAAGATTGCCTGTGGTCCCGCCCTGACTGTCGATTGGGCCAGCGCCGGGTTGGCCAGCCATACGGAAGCCGTCATTGAAGGCGTCCTCCTCGCTATTCCAGTCGAACCCTCCAAAGCGCGCCGCCATGTCCTGTTTACCTTCGTCCGTATACATCTGCCGAAGGGTGTTAGCGATAGCCGCTGCGATCAGGCAATCGGCTTTCGCCGAACCGGGGGCATCCATGAACTTTTGTGACAGGCGCATCCGGCGTTCCCCGTTCATCGAGGTGAGATTCATTTCACCCGGATGGGTTGCCGGCAGCATCACATGGGCGGCTTCTGCCAGCTTGGTGGGGTAGAGGTTGATATTGGCGAGGAAAAGCCCGCCTTTGTTTTTCACCGCGTCGTAGACCGCGTCCACCATCTGTGCGGTTGTACCGCCGTGAACGTTGGCCATGGCCTCCCTGACAATGCTGGCGCGTTTCAGGATGACCGCACGATGCTGCTCAGCATTTAGTGTGGTCTGGAACGGGTTGGCCCCCCACGCCGTGTACATCATTCCCTTGCCGTTGATGATCTCCTGATCCACATAGATCTTGGAATTCCCAGGATAAGGGGGGCGTGTGTAACCCTCTTGATGCCCACCCATGCGCACCACCCCCGTACCTCGTCGCCCGACGTTGTGGGTGGCAAGCACCAAATCGACCAAGGCAGACTGGATGAGGTAGTTGTCGTTGCCCCAGATGATCCCTTTTTCGTAGGCGTGCATGGCATGGGGACGATGACCAGAGGCCTTGGGTTTGTAAGCCCATTCGGCTGCTTGCTTGAGCTTGTCCACCGAGACCCCGGTAACGCGACTGGTCTCTTCAAGCGACATTCGATTGGCTTGAATTGCCTGTTCAAACGCTTTGGTATGGGCCGCGATAAATTCCTCGTCATGCCATTTTTGGTCAACCACGTAGGTCAGCAGACCATTGAACAGGGCGATATCCGTTCCCGGTTCGATATCCACGTGAAGCACGTTGTCTTTGCCCGCCGCTTGCTCGGCCACAGCAATGGTGGGTGTCCTGCGGGGGTCGACAAAAATCACCTTGGCTGGAGCAACGGTTTCCCCAGGAAAGCGCTGCTTACGTTTATCGACTGTCTGCCCCTGCAAGTTGGGAAGCCAGTGCGCCAGGAAATAGTTGGTCTGGGTTTCGTATGAGTTGCAACCGATGGCAACAATAACGTCAGCCAACTCGGCGTCTTCGTAGCTGTTGTTGAGTTCGCCAATGCCCATCTCGCGGGTAGCGTGGCACTCGGAGTTATAGGCGGGGCGATTGTGGATACGTACCAATGGTGTTTGCAGTGCCGTGAACATCAGCTTGCCGGTGCCCCAGGTATTCTCGAATCCGCCTCCGGCACCTCCGTGATCGAAGCAGTCAAAGGCGAGCGAGGCAGGCCCATCATTATCAAGAATCTTCTTGGTCACCCCGGCGTAAAGCGCCAACGCATCATCCCAACTGGTGTCCACCCACTGATCAGCCACATAAACGCGTGGACTGCGTAACCGCTCCTTGCCTACGCCATCGGGGTTGTACATGACCTTAGCCAGTTGCCCGCCTCTGGTGGACGAGAGTCCTTTATTAACTTCGCACTGTTTGTCCGGCACGATCATGATGTTGTAGCGCTTACCATCCTTGTCGGTAATCGTGTTCTGCATTGCCGGCGTCATGATGATGGCCATGGGGGGTAGCTGTTTGCGGAAGTCGAGCCCTAGCGCGTTCTCATCGGGTGCCCGTCCACCTTCCTGATTTTCCGGCCATTTGTACACGTGATAGCCACAACCCACGATGCAGAAGTGGCATGTCAGGTTGGTCTTTTGGGCATCTGTCGGAGGCAGTGCCATACGATCTTTGTTGGTTGCCATTTTTTAATCTCCTTATCAAAGGAGGTTGGACTGACGTCCGTAGATCAACCCTTCGACGGCAACTGCACGTACCGAATCGTCATTGGGGTTGTACTCAAGCACTATGCTCGGCAAGTTCTCGGTGGCTTGGCCGGAAACCATTTGGCCAATATTCTCAGGGTCGAAGATGCTGAAATGGCAGGGACATTTGAACAACTTCTGTCCCGCGTCATAGGCGACCGGACAACCCATGTGCGTGCATAGCGTGCTGTAGGCGACAATGTCACGTTCCGGGCCGACACCACCCGGAACGGGAGCGCCCATCTTGATCAATGCACAAGGTGAAGCCGCGTCGGGATAGGAAAACAGGACTGGCGTGTTGACCTGCAATTTCTGAGCTTTGGTGAGCGCTTTCATTTGGTAGGGGAGATTGACTCGCCCCTCTGCCGTTGGCTTTGGTGTCGCGGCCCGCGTGAGTTCGGGCAAACCTATCGCCACGCTTGCAGCAACCCCACCTCCCACTTTCAGGAAGAGTCTTCTGGATATCGATGCCATCTCTGCCTCCGCATTACGCTTGCGATGCAGTCGGCCCCCACCTCTGTCGTAAGCGACGTTTACTTCAACCCATTGAGCATAGTAGACAGGCCGTTTTTGTGGCCCAAATGGCTTTCATCACGCGCTATCCGCTTAATTTCGTCGACATTTCCGACTGGCGGTTTGCAGAGGTATCTGCTTGTTGGCGCGGTGGAGTTTCTGCAAGTCAGTTTGGCTTTTTCAAGATGAGCGATTGGTATGACGCACGAAAAAGGACAGGCATTGCAGATTTGCGGCCTCCGATGATCACGAAGTTAAGTTCGGCAGTTAGCCTGGTCATGTGCTCTCCCGAGATGCGGGCATGATAGACATGGTATTCCTACTGCGAGTGGCTGCTATTGGCCGATTCTGTTGAAAAAGTCGGTCTACCCAAACTGCCTGATCATTGATTGGTGAAAACGCCTTTTTTGCACGCTGCTACGTGAAATCCGAGTCCGGATGCTTCTGCCAAAAGTAAAGATTTCAATCTCGGACGCGTACTTTTTTGATGCGCAAACCATGGCCGACTTTTTCAACAGAATCGGCCGATTGTTGCCTGCCTCGAATAGCCGCAATCGACAAAAGCAGTCATTCGATGTGTTTGCGAAAACTGGGGTGATTCAGTACAGAAGGCGAAGATCGGTTGGCACGGACGTCTGCTGTCTGTCAGAAAGGGGCGGCTGAAAGCGGAAAAATGTACGTCTCCAATATTCCTAGATATGGGTCACATCCGACGCAAATGGCTGGCCAGGTCGAATGCATATGAGTGGGCAACTCTGTGCAATTACCCAACTTGGCCGTTCGACTGGCCGCGAATGGTCATCAGGTTCTGATCGACTTGATCTACGCACGCTTGGTTACCAGTCACTGCTTCTTTTCAGGTTAGGACCAATGGGTGTTGGCTTCGTGGAAACGTCCCGCCGGCCTGATGCACGCTGGCGTTTTTTGCCTTCCATACGAATGACCTGCAGTGGGCTGGGTCGAACCTCTTCCAACAAAGAACTTAAGCGCTCGAGCTCACCGACCGCCCGAAGAACAGCTACTAGGTTTATCAAGGTACCCTTTCCCTGATTTAGCAACGCATGCAGCGTTTGACGGCTCATTCCAGCATTCTTGGCCACATCCTCCAAGCTCATGTTCTTCTTCAGCCGTATGGCTTGAACATGCGCCACTATGGCGCCAGCAATAGCTTGATCAGATTGTGCTGTAAGTCGCATAGCGTCAGCATTCCTAGGCGTTAAGTAGATAAACTGGTCTTTGTGTAATTAATTCTGGACGTTGCATGTCGGCGAATTGGGGCGCTCCTGAGAGAGCTTTACGCATAGCTGTGAGCAGCAATTGTTGGTTTGAGTTAAATCAGCGCCAGATCTCGCATGGCAAGGTGGTGTGTTTTAAGTCGCCACTCCATCTGTAGAGCGCGGATGCCCCATAGGGTAAAATGAGCGGCCCTCTGCTACCTGAAGCAGCAACTCCTCAACTGCGCGAGTGCCTGGGTAGGTGGAGAGCATGGTAATTGGGCAACGGCCGGAAAAGCTCTCCTTGGGTTTCAAGAGCCAATGCTTAGCCTTCGCATTATCTCCGAGAAGCGTTTCAGCCATGGCAGTGACGTGCGTGACTCGAAATAAGCGATCACTCTCGTTAAGAGTTAATTGCTGACCTCGTGCCAACCTTGAATTGAGCGTTTTGAGTGGGATGATCAGGTTGCGCCCTGATGGGCTTATTGCACCCATGGCACAAAGAGCGTTGACGCTGCTGGCCGAGAATCCAGCTTCGATCAATTCATGGATGTCTTGATCTGAAGCGTCCGTTGGAATTTGCAGTAGCGTTTCCAGTCGGATGCGGTAGGTACGGTAAGCATCGTCGCGCATAACCTCAGCAAACATAACCACCTCTTTAATTCGGCAGTTGCCAGCAAAGTTTCGGCGTTTTTAGTCAGCCCGCCAATCTTCCTATGGGCTCACACTCCGGACCTGATTGCAGTGCAGCGTTGAGGAACCGTTGAGCAGCGTCAGTTCGGCTTGCAAGCAGACTCTGTGCTTCGAGCTCGAATCGAGCTTTCATACACCATTTAGACGGTTTAGCTTTACGTTTTCCCTTCATGATCTGGGCTCTCGCAAAAAATCTCGATTCTATGGAGCGGCTTATACACCTAAGCCACGAGCACCAGGTTACAAGAAATGCATCGCCGGCGTGGTTCAGTCGCGCTATGGAAAAGCATGTGAGGCTTTGAGGTTCGCGGTGCGACCTCAGCTCAATGTATTTCGAGCAACGCTTGCCTTCCCTACGAAGTGCGCAATTAGTGGGGCTGACATCGTTCACCCCAACGACCTGCATATTGACCAAACACCTTCGGTGCAATCTCAATGCTAGCCATGTAGTACCCCCGAGACCTCATCTTCAGCAGCGGAGAGCACGCTCTCCGGTGCTGACCGAAGCAGGTCTTTCGGAAGTCTTCCTCCTAGGTAGCTATTGCTAGTGGCGAACCAGAACGCTATCCCCCAGCCGTCCTTTTTCTTGCTCAGCACTTTGACCACGGCACTTAATTCGTGGAGGGGCCGAAATTCTGTTGAGTGGTCAAACGCGAACACTGGAAAGTACTCATGACCTCTGTAGTTAAAGCTAGTCATAAGGCCATCGCGGAGCCAGGTACTTAAGCATTCCTTAAGCGTTCCAGGCTTCACCTTGAGGTGCGTGGATAGGTCAGCGGTGGTAGCCCAGTCGCCGTCTTGCAGTATCCTCTGTCGAGCATCAGCAAGCATTGCAGCTTCTCTGAATAAGGATCGTGGGGGCTGCGTGCTAGGAACGCTACGTCCTGATGCGACTACCTCTGAACTTTCTGCTGTGGAGGGCAAAGCCCCTAGAAAAACGCTGTTCAAGACCTCAAGGCAATCGAGGTACACATCTGTCGCGTGTGCGCACATTGGAGGTAGCTCGATTCTTAGGAACCCGTCAGGACATTCAGACTCATGTGGGTTCTGGTCTGCGACGCGGTAGACCTTGATTTTCTCCACTGACATGCTGTCTCCTTGAAGGCCTGCGTTTAGGCCAGCCCACCTATATCGAGCGACAGAAGCTTCAGGGGGCATGGGGCTTTTTCGCTGACGCAATGCTGAACCAGCGAATGGGTAGCTGCCACATGGAACCTGACCCAGACGGCGTAGAGTGGATATGATCCCAACGCTGACGCGACCACCGATGGCTCGCGCGTTTGAATGACCATATTCCAACGAGACAAGCGTCCGTCGACCTCCCGCAATTTCACTCAGAAACCGTGTATAGATGCTACTGCAATAGCAGCGTCTATGGCGCTATTTTCCTAACCGTCCGGCTAACGCATCTACGATAAGTGTGGGCATTGGAAGCAGTTGCCCCGAGATGAATCGCCCCTCGTTTTGTAGACACCTCCGAACGACCGCTCCTGGGCGAGGCTGTGTAAAAACATTTTAAGGCAGACGCGGCAATGAAAATCGGTGCGAAAAACACGCACCTACGCAAAATCCAGGTCTGCTAACTAACCGGACGTTTGCAGATTCAACGTAGAAGCGAGGACTTCAAAACGGCGTCTGCGTTTTTACACAGCCTGGGCCGCTTGAAGACGTTCGGGTATGGGCAAAGCGTGGCAGAGTTTCCGGGGATATTTCGACGTCGTAGCGTCGCCGCGGCAAGGAATTTTATTGAGTTGGCATGGCTGGGGAATAGCAGTTGCGAGAGAAATAAATCTCATTCGCCATTTATCTGACGCTCGTCTGAAAATCGTCGGATAAATGGCGTTTCGCGTTGAGCTTTTACCCTCCTGACCTAGGCTCAAGCCATGCGGGAGGAGGTGCAGTCCATGCGCAAATTATTGATTGGCTCGTCGATGCTGGCCTGTCTGGTGGTGCTGGGCGGCTGGTTGAGTCGACCACAGCCGTTGCCGGTCAGGCTGCTAGAGGTTGAGCGGGGGCCGGTGGAGACGCTGGTAGCCAACACTCGCGCTGGTACGCTGAAGTCCTGTCGACGCTCGCATCTGTCCTTCAATGTCGGCGGCCAGGTTGCCGAGTTGCTGATCGGCGAGGGCCAGCGGGTCCAGCCGGGTCAGGTGCTCATGCGCCTGCGGCAGGACGAGCAACAGGCCCGGCTGCAGGAGGCCGAGGCGCGGCTGGAGGCCCAACGCAACGCCCGCGAACAGCGCTGCCAGCAGGCTCATCTGGACCGGCGCGACCTCGATCGCCTGGGCCATCTTGCCGACCGCAAGTTGGTTGCCGCCGATCGCCTCGATCAGGCCGAGACCAAGGCTCACCTGGCGAAGCTGATGTGCAGTGCCAGTGCCGTGCTGATTCGCGAGGCCGACGCCAGCCTGCAGTTGCAGCGTTCACTGCTGGAGCAGACGACCCTGCGTGCGCCATTCGCCGGCATAGTCGCAGAAATCAACGGCGAACTCGGCGAGTTCGTCACCCCTTCACCGCCGGGTATTCCCACGCCGCCGGCGGTCGACCTGATCGACGACAGCTGCCTGTATGTCGAGGCGCCGATCGATGAGGTGGACGCTGCCCGGGTTCGCCCAGGAACCGCCGTGCGGATCAGCCTGGATGCCTTCCGTGGCCAGCATTTCGCCGGCCGCGTCAGCCGCATCGCGCCCTATGTGCGTGAACTGGAGAAGCAGGCGCGCACCGTCGATGTCGAGGTGCGCTTCGACCAGCCCCCAGCCGATCTGGTCCTGCTCACCGGCTATAGCGCCGATGTCGAGATCCTCTTGGAGCAGCGCGCACGTGCTTTGCGCATCCCCACCGAAACCCTGCTGGAGGGGCAGCGCGTGCTGCAATATGACCCGAGCGCCCGGGTGTTGCGCGAGGTGGAGGTGCAAACCGGGTTGAGCAACTGGCGCTGGACCGAGGTGCTCGCAGGGCTGGACGAGGACGCGCGTATAGTCGCCAGCCTCGAACAGGAAGGGCTCAAGGACACCGCGGCGGTGATCCCGGTGGATGCGGCGGAGACTGAGCAATGATCCGCCTGCGCGGCGGCAGCCGCAGCTTCCAGTTGGGCGAGCAGCAGGTGATGGGGCTGGACGGCCTGGATCTGGACATCGCCGCCGGTGACTACATGGCGGTGATGGGCCCGTCGGGCTCGGGCAAGTCGACCCTGCTGAACATCCTCGGTTTGCTCGATGCGCCGAGCGCCGGCGAATACTGGCTGCAGGGCGAGGCCACGGCGACGCTGAGCGAGGCGCGGCGCGCCCAATTGCGCAGCCAACTGATAGGTTTCGTGTTCCAGTCCTACCACCTGATCGCACGGCTGACGGTGTTGGAAAACATCGAGCTGCCGATGGTCCTCGCCGGCATCGGCGCGGCGCAACGGCACAAGCGCAGCAGCCAATTGGTGGCGCGCCTGGGGCTGGGCGAGCGCATTGCCCACCGCCCGGCCGAGTTGTCCGGTGGTCAGCGCCAGCGCGTCGCCATCGCCCGGGCGATGGTCATGCAACCGGCGCTGTTGTTGGCCGACGAGCCCACCGGCAATCTCGATAGCCAGGCCGGTGCCGAGGTCTTCAGCCTGCTGGAGGAGCTCAACGGCGAGGGCCTGACCCTGATAGTGGTGACTCACGACGCCAGCCTGGGCGCCCGCGCGCAGCGCCAGTTACACATGCGTGACGGGCGGATCCACAGTGCTGCGCCGCAGCGGGCGCTTACCTGATGCGCGCTGCCGATGCCCTGGCCTTCTGGCTCGGCGCCTTGCGTGGGCATCGCTCGCGCAGCCTGATGCTGCTGCTGGCCAT
This sequence comes from Pseudomonas sp. ACN5, assembly GCF_002303975.1. Classification (NCBI taxonomy): domain Bacteria; kingdom Pseudomonadati; phylum Pseudomonadota; class Gammaproteobacteria; order Pseudomonadales; family Pseudomonadaceae; genus Pseudomonas; species Pseudomonas sp. ACN5. The sequence continues at coordinate 211,797 of NZ_MRCP01000004.1, forward strand.
CGCTATCGGGGTGGTTGCGGTCAATCTGCTCACCGGTCTCGGCGCGGGGGCGCGGGCCTTCGTCCTGAACGAGTTCTCGCTGCTCGGGCGCGACATCCTGATCGTTTTCCCGGGCCGCAAGGAAACCACGGGGCGCATGCCGCCGCTCACCGGCCTGACGCCGCACGAGTTGACCTTGCAGGACGTCCAGGCCATCACCCAGTTGCCGGGCATCCGCCGGGTCGCGCCGCTGCAGGCCGGGCAGATGGAGGTGATAGTCGGCAACCGCAATCGTGAGGTGCTGACCCTGGGCACCACCCGGGACTTCTTCGCCATTCGCCAACTGACGGTCGTCCAGGGCCAACCCCTGCCGGCGCTGGACCCTGAGCAGGCCGAGGCCGTCTGCGTGATTGGCGGCAAACTCCGGCGCGAGCTATTCGGTGCGCGCCCGGCCCTGGGTGAATGGTTGCGCGCCGGCGACCGGCGCTTCCGGGTGGTCGGCATCCTCGGTGAGCGGGGCGAATCCCTGGGGATGGATTTCGCCGAGATGTTGATCATCCCGGTGGCCAGTGCCCAGGCCTTGTTCAATCGCGAGGGGTTGTTGCGGGTGTTTGTCGAGGTGCGTGGTCCGAGCTTTCTCGACCGTAGCAAGCGGCTGATACTCGCCGCGCTCAAGGAGCGCCACGAGGGTGAGGAAGACATCACCCTGATCAGCCAGGACAGCCTGCTCAGCGCCTTCGACGAGATACTCACGGTGCTGACCCTGGCGGTGGCCGGGATTGCCGCGATCAGCCTGCTGGTGGCAGGCATCCTTATCATGAACGTGACCTGGATTGCGGTGAGCCAGCGCAGCGCCGAGATCGGCCTGCTCAAAGCCATAGGTGTGACGGCGGCGCAGCTGCACTTGCTGTTCCTCGGCGAGGCGGCGCTGCTCGCCCTGACGGGGGCGCTGGCGGGGCTACTTCTGTCCGAAACCTTGCTCTGGCTGGGGCGCCTGGCGTTCGATCTGCCGCTCTATGCACCCTGGTGGGCGCGGGCTAGCGCGGTGCTGCTGGCACTCGGCACGGCGCTGCTGTTCGCCTGGCTGCCGGCCGCTCGGGCCTCGGCGCTGGAGCCGGTGGCGGCGCTACGCCCGCCGGGAGCGCACTGATGCGCTGGCAAGATGGTTTCCGGCTGACCAGCTCGGCGCTGACCTGTCGACCCTTGCGCAGCCTGCTGACCCTGCTCGGGGTAGCGATCGGGATAGCCGCCGTGGCGCTGCTCACGGCCATAGGCGAAGGCGTGCGCGGCTATGTGCTGGAGAACTTCTCGCAGTTTGGTACACGGATCATCACCGTGCGCCCGGGCAAGACCCAGACCAGCGGCCTCGGTGGTCTGCTCGGCAGCGTACGGCCACTGACTATCAGTGATACCGACGCCCTGCGGGGCTTGCCGCATGTCGAGGCGGCGGTGCCGATCATTCAGGGCAGCGGGGATATCCAGTTCGGTCAACTGAGCCGGCGCAGCGACATTCTCGGTGGCGGCCATCAGCTGGCGCAGGCCTGGCGCATGCCGCTGAGTCTGGGCGAGTTCCTGCCCGTGGCCCGTGACGGTCGTTCGCCGCCCTATGTGGTGCTCGGCCATCAACTGCGTGTCGAGCTGTTCGGTGCACGCAATCCGCTGGGCGAGCTGATCCGCGTCGGCGGTGTGCGTTTCCGGGTGATCGGCGTGATGGCGCAGAAGGGCCAGTTGCTCGGCTTCACCCTCGACGATATCGCCTACATCCCGGTGGATTGGGCCGAAAGCCTGTTCAACCACACCGGGGTGGTCAAAGTCCATGTGGTGTTCGGCGCCGGCACCACTTCGCGGGCGTTGAGTCGGCATATTCGCCAGGTGCTCGGCGAACGGCACGGCGTGGAGGACTTCAGTCTGAGTACCCAGGACGACATGCTGCGTAGCTTCAACCGCGTTCTCGGCACCCTGAGCCTGGCCATCGGTGCCTTGGGGGGCATTTCCCTGTTAGTCGGCGCCGTCGGCATTCTCACCATCATGACTACCACTGTGGGCGAGCGCACGGCGGAAATCGGCCTGTTGCGGGCGATTGGTGCCAGTCCGCGGCAGGTGCTCGGGCTGTTTCTCGCCGAAGCGACGCTGCTGTCCCTGGCCGGTGGTCTGCTTGGTCTGCTGTTGATGGGCCTCCTGCTCGGGCTACTGCACCTGGTCATGCCGAGCCTGCCCTTGGCGCTGCAACCGCTGTTTCTGCTGCTGGCGCTGCTGCTGGCGGCGGTGCTCGGCATTCTCGCCGGCCTGGCTCCGGCACTGCGGGCGGCCCGCCTGCATCCGGTGGCGGCTCTGCGCAGTGAATAGCGGCCAGGCCAATGAGCCTGACGGGCTAGCTGTACGCTGTGTGACGATAATGATAACTCCGGCGCTGGGCCGGTGATTTCAGTTGGTTGGCGGCGGCAAAAACTGAGTGCAACACCTGACTGCTTCGGTAGGGTGTTGCCATGTCTTATCACGAACTCAGCGTTGAAGAGCGCGTCACGATCCAGATCGGCCAACTGCACGACATGAGCCAGAGCGAGATCGTCCGTCTGTTGAACTTTGGCCCCGACTGGCGGGGCTTTCGTTAACCTGGGCGACATTTCCTATTGGTTTGCCTTGTGGTTCGCTTCTTCGCGCCAGTTGCTTTCAGCGCTAGCCTTGGTGGAACCACGGACATCTATTAGGCCACCGCGAAATTCCGCATAACTTTCGCAACCTGTTCATGTATGCACCAGGTGGAAAGAAGGACGGCATCCAGCTGATCCCCGTCAGTGAGGTGGCGGCGAAGGATGAGTTCGGCTCAATCAAAAACATCAGCCGCGACGACATGCTGGCCGCCTTGCGGATCCCGCCGCAGTTGATGGGCATCGTTCCCCAGAACGCCGGTGGCTTTGGATCGATCAAGGAAGCTGCCCAGGTCTGGGCGATGAATGAGCTGGAGCCGATTCAGGCTCGTCTGCAGCAGGTCAATGACTGGCTTGGCGAAGAGGTTGTTCGCTTCAAACCGTTTGAGTTTGAAGAGGGTAAGTAAATCTCACGCAGTGAATAAACGAGGCGTCGATCTGGTGCGTCAATAAGCGCATCCAAGGTTTCTTATTGGATGGTTTTTATGGCTCATCCCACTGGAATGCGGCGATCTTTTCCATCACACCGAAGACTGTGTTCATCGTCGAGTGATAGCCGCAGCTGACGCACTCCAGCAGCATAACGGTCAGGTAGGCTGCCATGAAATCGATCTCATTCTGCTGATCTCTGGCTTCGTTCATTTGCGAAACGATGGGAACCATGTAATTGACTTTTCCGTCAACCGACAACGCCATAAACCCAGGCAGTCCACCTGTGTCATTTTCCAAGGCCCGTCGATACTTCCGCAGCTTCTGAGACGTCATCAGCTTGGTGGCGGTACTGAGGGGGTTGAGACGGAGCATGAGTCCTTGGAGGTCTCGTTCAAGCTCTCGTTGTCGCTTTGATTTGAAAAACAGCATGCCGAACTCTCTTTCTGATTTGCGTGTTCACTCTTAAGCCGCAAATGTATGTGCTGGCGCACCAGAAGTTGGGGGCTTGGGTCGCCATCAGTGGCGCAGTTTTCAACCAGCAGCGCCTTTTCTGTACCGGGCAATTGAATATAACCCCCGTTAGTCGTAACGCGCGGGCTACCTTTTTGCCACGGCCTCCGCTTCAGTGTTTTGCACCGCCCCTTGAACATAGCCATACAGCCCCACGCAGGCATCGTAATACGCCTGGAGTGCCTTATCGGCCGCTTCAAGGGCGGCGGGCAAGTCTTCGGGAGTGGCCATTTGCGGGCCTTCAATGCCGTATACCAAGCCGCATCGGCTATCTGTACCGGTCGTAGGCCGGGCTTGAGGTGTTCGCTTTCGATCATCGGCATGGCGGGGTTCCTTTCAGTTCGTTTTCGTAGCGCGGTGGTGCTCGCTTGCGCAACCCCTGAACTGTCTCCCTGCCTAAGCATCATCCGTGCCCATTCGTTGTTCACGTCGCCACCCACTGCGTCGTTTCCTCGGCACTGACTTCCCCGACTAGGCATTCTTTTCTTGTATCAGATGGCGCGTCTTGGCGTATTTGGGGGGGGGAAGGAGGGATTTTAGGCTGGTGCGCGCCGTCGTCCCCCCGCCACGCCTGCGGGCTAAATGGGTCGTTTTTTCTGCAAGCCTGCACTCGGCCCAAACCCTCCAAAGCTGGGGGCTGTGTGCGCGAATGTGGGGGTGGAAAAAGCCTGCGGATCCCTGCACGAGTGGGGTAAATGCAAAGGCTTGTCATAGCGGTCTCAGGCGGCGATTTTGGGAGATGGCTCGGGAAAATGGTTAGTTTTTAAAAATGGGGCAGGAGAGGTACTGTAGGCCCTGTATTTACTGGGGTTGAGGGCTAACTTTGTGGGGTTAGTTATGGTTAGGCTGAAGGTTATAAATTTCTAACATACTGATTTATAAGTAAATTATTTATTGGTTTTTTAACGTGTATAAAGGTTAGGAAATAACCCGGTGCTAACCAAAACCTAACCCTACGGCAGCCGCCGCAAAGCCACGCAGCACAAGGCTTTCAGGGCAGTCAGTCAAAAACTAACCTTCCTAACCTTTTTCCGATGGGTCAACATGAAAAGCCTGATGCACCTAGGGGGAGGGTGCAGGCTAGGGGCCATCGGTTGTTTGTGCGTGCAATACAGCCCCCAACTGGTTGCAGTCACGTACATGCACCGCTGGAGGCCTTGAAAATAGTGGAGCGGGTGAAGGGAATCGAAGCGTATAGTAAATACTGGGTCTTTGTGGTGATTAATGGTTAAGGCATACATGTAGGCATACAAAGTGCTGCCTGCTGTGTACTGGTATCGAGTAGCAGACCCCGCAATTCAATAGGTCCTAAGCGTGGTAACTACCCGGCCAAAAACAAGTAACTATGACAGATAACTGCCCTCTCCTAAGGGGAAGGTTGGTGGTTCGAACCCACTCTGGGACGCCATATATTCCGCGGCTTACAGCCCGATCAGATACCAGCATTCCCCACGCTTACCAGCAGGCTACCAGCAGAAATCCGGGCGGCACCCGTCACGCGAGCGAGTCACGGATGCGTAGAGCGGTGGTGGTGCTGCAATCGGCGTGGCGAGCTGTCGCCCGGATGCCCAGGCCGGCCTTCAGCAGTTCAGCGACTCGCTTGTATAGGTCGGCGTCGACCGGGCGCCCCTTGTACTTCCCTTCATCCTTGGCCTTCTTGATGCCCTGGGCCTGGCGCTTGCGGCGCTGCTCGTAGTCCATACGGTCGATGGCAACCATCATTTCCATACTGATCACCCTGTGTTCTCCTGCTCAAAAATTGAGCAGAAGCAGTTGAACACCTGGGTCAGTTTTCAGTCGGCAGAACAGCTGCCGCCTCTTCCGTCAGCAGGCGGCTGAAGGAACGCTCGCGGGTCGATCCGTAGAGCAGCAGGATGCGCGGCTTGTGGGGCGCCGAAGGCGTGCTGCCCAGCTTGTCCAGCGTAGGCAGGTCAACCAGATCGGCTTCGAGATTGGGAGTGTGGTCGTCGGTCATGGATCTACTCCTCAGCAAGCGCGCCCTTCGGCTGATCGAACCAGCGACGCTTCAGCCACCAGGCCACGCCCACCAGCGAGATCAGTACCGGCACCTCCACCAGCGGCCTGATCATGGTGGCAAAAGCCACCGGGGACGATAGGCCGAAGGTCGCGATGGCCACCGCAATGGCCAGTTCGAAATTGTTGCTGGCGGCGGTAAAGGCTAGCGCAGTGGTACGCGGATTATAGGCCTCCAGCAGCATGCCCAGGTTTTGTCGGACCTCAACCCCACACAGGAACCGTGCAATGAAAAAACTCACCTTGAGCGCGCTGCTGGTGACCAGCCTGTTTGCCGGCACGACTTTCGCCAGCCAGTTCGATAAACCTGGTTTCGTGACCGAAGTGGAAGATGGCCGCCTCTGGGTGTTCCGCGAAGGCCCCCAGGAACTGAAAGACTTCAAGGCGAACGGCGAGCCGGCTAAGCAGTTCACCGATGTCGGAACTGGCCCGGAAGGTATGACTGTGAAAGCTGCGGACGAGCAAACGCTGAAGGACTACTTGAGCATCCTCAAGAAGTGTGCGACCAACTCACTCAGGTGAGAAATTGCAAGAGTTATTTTAGTGACATGTCGCGCCAGAAGGCTCTTGATTTCTGAGCACCCTTCCGGACGGCGCCAAATTGTCGATCAGCGGTTAGGCGGCCTCTGGAGGCGTCTATTTCGCTGCTTTCAGGGTTGTCGGCCGATCTTTTCTCGCTTCCTGAAAGCGTTTCTCGCGACACTTGGCAGGTTTATTTTTTGTAAAATCTAAATAAATCAAATGGTTATTGTATTTATTGATTTTTTTTTCCTGATGAGGCGATTTATTGACAGTGCTTTGGGGCGAGTCTTTAATGGCAAATGTAACTATTTATTTCGCCTGTCAGGCGGCTCGATTGCTGAGTTCACTGTGGCCCCGGCGAAGCAATAATTAAAGCTAGGGTGCAGATCATGGGTACCTTCTCGCGAGTCTTCTTCCATAGGGCGAATCCGCCCACCTCGTTGCACCTAACCGAACTTCACGGTCCGCCGGGCCGATGACCCCGGCGCCGGCATCACTCTGCCGGCGCCGTCAGGGATAGAACCGCCTGCTGAAGAGCATGGATCACGCTAGCACCAGCGTGCTTCAAGGTGGGCGTCATCTAGTCCCCCAAATCCCGAAGTCAAGTCGAAAGCGTGGAGCCCTGTCCTTGCTGCCATGGCGCACGCCCCTACTCAGTCGGAATCGAGGAATCAGCAAATGGCCAACTTCAACCTGTCGGACCTGGATTTCATCCTCCAGCAAATCTTCATCGCCGAAGCCCACGCTTCCGGTGAAGACCTACGTGACCTACTGCCCAACGTGCAGGTGCCTTTCGGTCTGCGCACCATCGACGGCTCCTTCAACAACCTGTTCGCCGGCCAGACCGAGTTCGGCGCCGCAGACAATATCTTCCCGCGCCTGCTCGACCCGGCCTTCCGCCCAGCGGAGGCGGGGACCTCCTATACCCAGACCACCGGCACGGTGATCGACAGCCAGCCGCGCACCATCAGCAACCTGCTGGTCGACATGACCGACAACAACCCGGCGGCCGTGGCCGCCGCCGCACAGACCCCGGGTTCGGCCACAGTGGTCAGCCCCGGCCTCGATGGCCTGTTCGGAACCGCTGACGACACCCCGACCCTGTACATTCCGAACACTTCGCCGGACGCCGGGCTGTCCGCGCCCTTCAATGCCTGGATGACCTTCTTCGGACAATTCTTCGACCATGGTCTGGACCTGGTGACCAAGGGCGGCAACGACATCATCTTCATCCCGCTGCAGTCGGACGATCCACGCTTCGTGGACGACAGCCCGACCAACTTCATGGTCCTGACCCGCGCCACCCAGTTTGGCGGCCCCGGGTTGAACCAGAACACCACCTCGCCCTTCGTCGACCAGAACCAGACCTACAGCTCGCATCCCTCGCACCAGGTGTTCCTGCGCGCCTATGAGCTGAACGCCAACGGCGAACCCGTGGCTACCGGTACATTGATCACCAATCGCAACTTGGGCGCCGATGGCGATTTCGGCACCGCCGACGACGTGGAAATCGGTGGCATGGCTACCTGGGCGGTGGTCAAGGCGCAGGCCCGCGACATCCTCGGGATCAACCTGACCGACGCCAATGTGTTCGATGTGCCACTGCTGGCCACCGACCCCTATGGCAACTTCATCAAGGGGCCCAACGGCTTCCCGCAAGTGGTGATGAAAGGGGCGGACGGCTTGGTCGGCACCGCCGACGACTTCCTGGTGGAAGGCAACCCGCTGGCCCCCGTCGACCTGACCAACGCGGTCGGCACAGGCCACCAGTTCCTGATCGACATCGCCCACAGCGCAGACCCCACCGGTGGCCTGACGGCAGACGCCGACGCCATCATCAACATCGGCACTCCGCCTGCGGCGGGCACCTACGACAACGAACTGCTGGATGCCCACTTCATAGCCGGTGACGGCCGGGTCAACGAAAACATCGGCCTGACCACCGTGCATCACGTGTTCCACTCCGAGCACAACCGCCTGGTGGAACAGGCCAAGAGCACCCTGCTGGCCTCGGGCAACCTGGCCGAACTGACGCCCTGGCTGATGCCCGGCACCGCGCCGGGCGCGTTCCCGACCACCCAAGCCGCGATCGACACCCTGCAGTGGAACGGCGAGCGGCTGTTCCAGGCTGCCAAGTTCGGCACCGAGATGCAGTACCAGCACCTGGTGTTCGAGGAGTTCGCCCGCACTATTCAGCCCCAGGTGGACGAGTTCCTGGCGCCTACCGGCTATGACACCACCATTGACGCGTCGATCGTCGCCGAGTTCGCCCACACGGTTTACCGCTTCGGCCACTCGATGCTGACCGAGACGGTCGATCGCTTCGACCCGAACTTCAATCCGGTAACGGCAGACCCGCTGCACCCGACCAACGACCAGCAGATGGGCCTGATCGCCGCCTTCCTCAACCCCCTGGCGTTCGCGGCCAGCGGGCCGAGCGCCGAGGCAGCCGCGGGCGCCATCGTGCGTGGCCTGACCCGCACCGTGGGTAACGAAATCGACGAGTTCGTCACCGAGGCCCTGCGCAACAACTTAGTGGGCCTGCCGCTCGACCTGGCCGCCATCAACATCGCTCGTGGCCGCGACGCCGGCATTCCGTCCCTGAACGCCGCGCGCCGTGAGTTCTTCCACATGACCGGCGACGGACAGCTGACCCCATACAGCAGCTGGGTGGACTTCGCCGACCACCTGAAACACCCGGAGTCGCTGATCAACTTCATTGCCGCCTACGGCACCCACGCCAGCATCACCGGCGCTGACACCATGGCCGCCAAGCGAGCCGCTGCCACCCTGTTGGTACTCGGCGGCGCCGGAGAACCGGGCGACCGCCTGGACTTCCTGCACAGCACCGGCATCTGGGCCAGTGATGCTAACGGGGTGACTATCACCGGCCTTGACCTGGTGGACTTCTGGATCGGCGGCCTGGCCGAAGAGAAGATGCCCTTCGGCGGCATGCTCGGCTCCAGCTTCAACTTCGTCTTCGAGACCCAGTTGGAGGCACTACAGAACGGCGACCGCTTCTACTACCTGTCGCGCACGGCGGGGATGAACTTCGGTACCGAGCTGGAGAACAACTCCTTCGCCAAGCTGGTGATGAACAACACCGACGCCATTCACCTGCCCAATTTGATCTTCGTCACCCCGAGCTTGACCCTGGAGGTCAACCAGGGCATCCAGCACACCGGCTTAGGCGCAACCGGCCGCGACGACCCCACCGGCGGCATCCTCATCAACGGCGTGGAGATCACCCCGCTGGTGATCCGCGACAACCCGGACACCACCGGGCCTGATACCAACTACCTGCGCTACACCGGTGCGGATCATGTGGTTCTCGGCGGCACCGCCGGCAACGACATCATCGTGTCCAGCGAAGGCGACGACAATCTCTACGGCGACGGTGGCAATGACCGTCTCGAGGGCGGCTACGGCAACGACACCCTGCTGGGCGGCGATGGCGACGACATCCTCACCGATGCCGGCGGCGACAACCGCATGGAGGGCGGTGCCGGCAATGACGTGATCCACGCGGGCAGCATGATGGCCGGCAGCGTTGCCGGCCATCTGCTCCTCGGCGGCGATGGCAAGGACTTCATCGTCTCGGTCGAGGATATCGCCATCATCTTCGGTGGCCAGGGCGACGACTTCATCTACAGCGCCAAGACCAGCCTGCCGCCCACCGGCAACGAGGGTGACGACTGGATCGAAAAGGGCACCCAGGACGGCGCGCCGGGGGACAACTTCGCCCCCCTGCTGGAAGACAACATCATCGGTAATGACATCTTCGTCGGTGGCGGCGGCTTCGACGAGATGATCGGGGAGGGCGGCGACGACATCTTCGTCGGCAGCGATGCCCAGGACAAGATGGACGGCATGTCCGGCTATGACTGGGTCACCTACAAGAGCGACAGAATCGGTGTGACCGCCGATCTGTCCCTGGCGGCCTTCCTCGGTATCGGCGAGGTGGGGCAGCACATCGCCCTGCCGGTGGCGCAGTCGCCGGCTTCGATCTTCGACCGCTTCGCCGAAGTGGAAGGCCTCTCGGGGTCCGACTTCGCCGATATCCTACGCGGCGACGACGTAAACCCGAGCAATATAGTTAACCATGGCGGGGCCACCGGCAGCGCGCTGACCAACCTCGATCTGATCGCAGGTCTGCGAGCGTTTGTCGGTACCGCCGCGGCGGGCGCCGACGGCAACACCGGTACCGCGGACGACGTGTTCGACGGCGGCAACATCATCCTCGGCGGCAGCGGCAGCGACCTCCTCGAAGGGCGCGGTGGCAATGACCTGATCGATGGCGACTTGTGGCTGAACGTGCGCATCAGCATTCGTGATGCTGCTGGCAACGAGATCGGCAGCACCGACAGCATGGTCGGCGTGATCGAGAACAAGTCGGGCATCCTTGCCGGTACCGCGGCCAATCTGACCCTGATGTCGGCCGTGCTGAACGGCACCATCAACCCCGGCCAATTGGTGGCCGTGCGCGAACTGTTGACCGGTGACGCGGACTTCGACACCGCCATCTTCTCGGGCAACCGCGCCGACTACAGCATCGCCATCGACGACAACGGCACCGCGGGCGACCTCACCGATGACATAGTCACGGTCATTGACGATGTCGGCGACGACGGCACTGATCGCCTGACCCATATCGAACGGCTGCAGTTCGCCGACCAGTCGGTGGTCCTGGCCCCCGGCCTGAACGCCGAACCCAGCGGCTCGCTGAGCATCACCGACAATAACGGCGGCGAGCTGCAGGTGGGCGACTTCCTCACCGTCTCGGCCCTGGACGTCAACGACACCGACAATCCCGGTGGCGCCATCTCCGATGTCAACTACATCTGGCAGGTGGAGCGTGTGCCCGCCTCGGGCATCTTCGAGGACATCATCGAAGTGCCGGCTGGCGACCTGGCCTTCATCAGCGCCAACGGCATCCGTTACCGCGTCACCCCGGACGTGGCGGGCCTGTCGATTCGGGTGAAAGGCGTCTACCAGGATGCCAACGGGGTGACCGAACAGGTGTTCTCGGTACCCACCGTCGCCGTGGCGCCCTTCACCCCGCCGACGCCGACCACGGCAGTGGAGCCGGGCCCGGCGATCACCGCTGGCGGTCCCGGCGTGCAGCTGGTGCGTGGCGACCTGGACTTCATCCTCGACCAGATCCGCATCGCCGAAGCTCATGCCGCCGGCGCCGACCTGCTGTCCCTGGTACCCAACCTGCGCATCGCGGCCGGCTTGCGCACGGTCACCGGCGAGCTCAACAACCTGCTGAACTTCTCCGGCATCGACCAGAGCCAGTTCGGCGCCGCCGACAACGTCTTCCCGCGGCTGCTGCCGCCAGAGTTCCGCGACGAGCAGGACGAGGCGCCCTTCCTCGGGCAGACCAACACCAACTACAACTCCTCCACCAATGTGGTCGACAGCGACCCACGTACCATCTCCAACCTCATCGTCGACCAGACCAACAACAACCCGGCGGCCGTAGCCGCGGCGTCGGGCACCGACGGCGCCACCCTGGTGACCAGCCCGGGTCTGGATGGCCTGTTCGGCACGGCCGATGACCAGCAGGTGAACTTTATCCCGAACGCCGCCCCCGACGCCGGGCTGACCGCGCCCTTCAACGCCTGGATGACCTTCTTCGGGCAGTTCTTCGACCATGGCCTGGACCTGGTGACCAAGGGCGGCAACGGCACCGTGTACATCCCGCTGCAGCCGGACGACCCGCGTTTCGTCGCCGGCAGCCCGACCAACTTCATGGTGCTGACCCGCGCCACTCAGGTCGACGGCCAGCCGGGGGTGAACGAGAACACCACCTCGCCCTTCGTCGATCAGAACCAAACCTACAGCTCGCACCCTTCGCACCAGGTGTTCCTGCGCGCGTACGTCTCCACGGCCAATGGTCCCGTGGCAACCGGTGAGCTGATCACCAACCGCAACTTGGGTGTCGATGGCGAGTTCGGCACTGACGACGACGTGGAAATCGGTGGCATGGCCACCTGGGCGGTGGTCAAGGCCCAGGCACGCGACATCCTCGGGATCGACCTGACCGATGCCAACGTGTTCGACGTGCCACTGCTGGCCACCGACGCCTACGGCAATTTCATCAAGGGGCCCAACGGCTTCCCGCAGGTAGTGTTCTCCGGGCTGGACGGGCTGCCGGGTACCGATGATGATGTGCTGGTCGAAGGCAACCCGGCCGCCAACGGCGGCCTGGGTATCAGCCTGGCCGGCGCGGTCGGCACCGGGCATCAGTTCCTCAGCGACATCGCCCATGCCGCCGACCCGTCGGCCGCACCGGGGCTGGTGCGGGATGGCGATGGCTTGATCAACAGCCAGGCCGGAGTCCCGCAGCCGGCCGGTACCTACGACGGCGAACTGCTGGACGCCCACTACATCGCCGGCGACGGCCGGGTCAACGAGAACATCGGCCTGACCTCCGTGCATGCGATCTTCCACTCCGAGCACAACCGCTTGGTGGAGCAGACCAAGAGCACGGTGCTGACCAGCAATGACCTGGCGTTCATCAACGAGTGGCTGCTGACTCCGGTCACTGCCTTCCCGACCACCCCGGCGGAAATCGATGCTCTGCAGTGGAACGGCGAGCGGCTGTTCCAGACCGCCAAGTTCGGTACCGAGATGCAGTACCAGCACTTGGTGTTCGAGGAGTTCGCGCGGACCATCCAGCCGAACATCGACCTGTTCTTCGCGCCGACCCAGGTCTATGACGTCAATCTCGATCCCTCGATCGTCGCCGAGTTCGCCCACACGGTTTACCGCTTCGGCCACTCGATGCTGACCGAGACGGTGGATCGCTTCGACGCAAACTTCAACCCGGTGACGGTGGATCCGCTGCACCCGACCAACGACCAGCAACTGGGCCTGATCGCCGCCTTCCTCAACCCCCTGGCCTACGCCGCCAGCGGGGTGACCCCGGAAGACGCCACCAGCGCCATCGTGCGTGGCCTGACCCGCACGGTGGGCAACGAGATCGACGAGTTCGTCACCGAGGCGCTGCGCAACAACCTAGTGGGCCTGCCGCTGGATCTGGCGGCGTTGAACATCGCCCGCGGTCGCGACGCCGGTGTACCGAGCCTCAACCATGCTCGTGCGCAGTTCTTTGAGGCCACCGGCGACAGCAACCTGAAGCCCTACATCAGTTGGGCCGACATGGTGATGCACCTCAAGCATCCGGAGTCGCTGATCAACTTCATCGCGGCCTATGGCACCCATGACTCCATAGACGTGACGGCCACCACCCTGGCCGAGAAGCGCGTCGCAGCGACCGCCATCGTCCTGGGTGGGGCAGGGGCGCCGGCCGACCGACTGGACTTCCTCAACGGCACGGGTACCTGGGCCGGGGTGGAAACCGGTCTCAACCTGGTGGACTTCTGGATCGGCGGCCTAGCCGAGGAGCAGACCCCCTTCGGCGGCATGCTCGGCTCGACCTTCAATTTCGTGTTCGAGAACCAGCTGGAAAAACTCCAGGACGGTGACCGCTTCTACTACCTGGAGCGCACCGCCGGCCTGAACTTCAACACCGAGCTGGAGGGCAATTCCTTTGCCAAGCTGATCATGGCCAACACTCATGCCACCCACCTGGCGAGCGTGGTCTTCCTGACCCCGGGTTTCACCTTCGAGGTCAACCCGCTGCTGCAACACACTGGCCTTGGCGCCAGCGGGAGGGACGACCCGCTGGGCGACAATCCGCTGCTGCCGCTGGTGACCCGCGACAACCCGGCGACTGTGGGGAGCGACAGCAACTACCTGAAGTACAGCGGAGTGGAGCATGTGGTGCTGGGCGGTAGCGACGTTGCCGACATCCTGATTTCCAGCGAGGGGGATGACACCCTCTATGGCGACGGCGGCAACGATCGGCTGGAGGGGGGCTACGGCAACGACTTCATCAATGGTGGCGACGGCGATGACATCATCACGGACGTAGGTGGCGACGACAACATCAAGGGTGAAAACGGCAACGACGTGATCCAGGGGGGCAATGGCGTCAACTTGCTCTTCGGTGGTTTCGGCAGCGACTTCATCATCACCGGTGAAGACGCCAGCGAAGCCTTTGGCGGCCAGGGCAACGACTTCATCCTGGGCTCCAAGGCCAATGAGCAGGACATGGGCAACGAGGGTGACGACTGGATGGAACTCGGCGCCTTCGACGGCGCGCCGGGGGACAACTTCGACCCCTTCGGCAATGACCCGATCTCCGGCAACGATGTGTATATCGGCGGCGGCGAGAACGACAAGTTCAATGCCGAGGGCGGTGACGACATCATGGAGGGCGGTGCAGGGCAGGGTAACCGCTACATAGGCGCGTCGGGATTCGACTGGGCGATCTTCACGGGCGACCCCCATGGCGTGACCATCGACATCAGCGACCGCTTCTTCGACCAGCCGCCGATGCCGGGCTCGGGAGCTTCGGTGCTGACGCGTTTCGACTTCGTCGAGGGGCTGTCGGGATCGGCCTTGGCTGACGTGCTGCGCGGTGACGACTCCGACGCCACTACCTTGCCGACCGCGGGCGCGAAGGGCAGCGTGCTGACCAACATCGGGCTGATCTCCGGGTTGCAGGAGCTACTGAATACGGCGCTTGGGACGGTCGCAGAGCCCTCGGTCTCGTTCTTCGACGGAGGCAACATCATCCTTGGCGGCAGCGGTAGCGACATCATCGAAGGCCGCGGTGGTGATGATCTGATCGACGGTGACAAGTGGCTGAACGTGCGCATCAGCGTGCACCAGAACCTCGACGGAACCGGTCCGGAAATCGCCAGCTTCAACAGCATGGCCGAGATGGTGCCACTGATGATCAACGGCACCTATAACCCGGGGCAGCTCGTCATCGTCCGTGAGATTCTGACCGGCACTGACAACTTCGATACTGCGTTGTATTCCGGTAATGCGTCGGAGTACACGGTCGCTGTCGAAGGCAACGCCGTCATCGTGACCGACCTGGTGGCCGGGCGTGATGGCGTCGATCGCCTGACGGGCATCGAGCGCCTGCAGTTCGCTGACCAGGCGCAGGCCTCCGGTGTTGGCACCGCCTCGAACAGCGCTCCTGTGGGGCGTCTGGCGATCCTTGATGCTGCCACCGGTGCGCGTATCGATTCGCCTGTCGCCGGCCAGCTGCTGCGTGTCAGCAGCCAGTCGATACGCGATGCGAACAGCGTCAGTGCGGCCAATCCGACCGGCGCGGTTACCGGTCCCGTGGCTTACTACTGGCAGGTTGAAAACATCCCTGGCTCGGGCGTCTATGAAGACATC
Organism: Pseudomonas sp. ACN5; assembly: GCF_002303975.1. NCBI lineage: Bacteria > Pseudomonadati > Pseudomonadota > Gammaproteobacteria > Pseudomonadales > Pseudomonadaceae > Pseudomonas > Pseudomonas sp. ACN5. The sequence continues at coordinate 227,189 of NZ_MRCP01000004.1, forward strand.
ACCTTTGTCGCCGCCGGCGAGGTTTCGCGGGCGATCGGCGCCTCCTACCTGGTGGCGGACGATGTCGCCGGTCTGAACCTGCGCGTTCGGGCGGTGTATCAGGATGCCAGTGGTACGTTGGAGATCGTCGACTCGTCGGCGAACAACGCACCGACCGCTGGGCCGGGCATCCTCGGGTCTGCGTTTCTGAACCAGGTGTTGACCGCCGACCTGTCGACCATCGTCGACGTCGATGGCCTCAGCAATCCGCAGTTCACCTTCCAGTGGCAGGAGACCAATGGGGTCACCTTCGTCGACATCGTCGGAGCCACCGCTAGTACGTTAACGCTTGGCCAGGCTCAAGTTGGCGATCAAGTGCGCGTGGTGGTCAGTTTCGTGGATGACTTCGGTGTGGCCGAAAGCGTTGCGTCCGACGCCACGGCCCCGGTGGCCGTCGGTGTAGTGTTTGTCGGTACCCCCGGTGTCGACATTTTTATCGGCACGCCAGGCGACGACGTGGCCAGCGGAGGTGATGGCAACGACATCCTGAACGGCCTGGGCGGCAACGACATCCTCAATGGTGACGCGGGCAATGACGTTCTCATCGGCGGTGGTGGTGCCGATACGATGGCCGGCGGTGACGGCAGCGATATCTATGAAGTGACCGACCTTGGGGACGTGGTGAGCGAACTCGCCGGTGCCGGCAGCGACACGATCTGGACCTCGCTCGCGAGCTATACGCTGGGAGCCAATGTCGAGAATCTGTTTTTCGGCGGCAGCGGCAACTTCGTGGGCATCGGCAACGTGCTCGACAACACGCTCGCCGGTGGTGCGGGTAATGACGTCCTCATCGGTGGCGGCGGTGCCGACACGATGATCGGCGGTGCCGGCAGCGATACCTACGAAGTCACCGACCTTGGGGACGTGGTAGGCGAGAACGCCGGTGGCGGCAACGACACGGTCTGGACCTCGCTCGCAAGCTACGCCCTGGATGCCAATGTCGAGAATCTGTTTTTCGGCGGCATCGGCAACTTCGTGGGCAGCGGCAACGCGCTCGCCAACATGATCGTGGGTGGTGCGGGTAATGACGTCATCATCGGTGGTGGAGGTGCCGACCTGATGGCAGGCGGTGACGGCAGCGATATCTTTGAAGCCACCGACCTTGGGGACACGGTGTTCGAGCTCGCCGGTGCTGGCAGCGACACGGTCTGGACCTCGCTCTTGAGCTACACCCTGGATGCCAACGTCGAAAATCTGTTTTTCGGCGGCAGCGGCAACTTCGTGGGCAGCGGCAACGTGCTCGACAACACGCTCGCCGGTGGTGCGGGTAATGACGTCCTCATCGGTGGCGGCGGTGCCGACACGATGATCGGCGGTGCCGGCAGCGATACCTACGAAGTCACCGACCTTGGGGACGTGGTAGGCGAGAACGCCGGTGGCGGCAACGACACGGTCTGGACCTCGCTCGCAAGCTACGCCCTGGATGCCAATGTCGAGAATCTGTTTTTCGGCGGCATCGGCAACTTCGCGAGCACCGGCAATGCGCTCGCCAACGTGATCGTGGGCGGTGCGGATAACGACGTCCTTACCGGTGGCGCAGGGAACGACTCGATGGTCGGTGGACTTGGCAACGATACGTTCGTGTTTGGTGCCGCGGGTTTTGGCAACGACTCTATCCAGGGCTTCGACGTCGATCCTGCCGGAGGACAGGACTTGCTCAACATCGCAGCGCTCGGAGTCACTGCGGCGAACTTTGCTGCCAACGTAATCATCGCTGATGACGGCGCGGACGCCTTGGTGACGGTCGGCGTGGACTCAATCCGCCTGGTTGGTATCGCCGACGCGACCACCGTGACCCAAACCGACTTTATCCTGGCGGGATGAGGAGGCCACCAACGCGTAGCAAGGCATGAGCTGTGGCGGTGTGGGTCGAACCTAGTCGCTCCACACCGCGATTTAAAACCACAGCTACACAGATGATGGTTAGTAGGACTGTGGACTCTGTTCTCCTCAATACGCTCCAACTGCTCCGCTACTTCCCGGAAGATACCGAAGTACCGGATCAGATCGTCGATTTCATGCGGGGCGAGCTCGGCCAGCACAGCAAGGTGAAGCTCGCGTCGTGAGTGAACACCAGCACCTGACGCGTCTCGGACCCACCACCGCAGCGGCGAGGTCGGCGACGAGCAGGACTGAGCCCTTTCACGCGTGGACGTAGCGCCCCGGCGCCGGCTCCAGCGCTGGATAGCGCTAGCTGCCGGTCGCCGCGGGTGCCGGACGCTCAGCCCCGGCACGCTTGATCACCCAGTCCGCCCAGTGCTGGCAGCAGATGCCCGGCTGCTCGCTGGCCTGCGCCAGCCAGTCAGCCGCCGTCATGGTCGGCGCTGGGCCGGTGAAGTGGCGCGCCTTAGGGTTACTCGGCGGATTAACCAGGCCGGCGATGTGCCTGGCGTTGTTCAGCAAGAAACTGCGCTGGCCGCCGAACAGCTGGGCCGTGCGGTAGCAGCCCTGCAAGGGCGTTAGATGGTCGCCCTGGGCCGCCATGAAGTAACTGTCGCAGCGGATCGCTTCGGCACACAGCGGTGAGCCGAGCACACTCAGCCGCCCTCTAAGCAGGGGGTTGTCGCGGAAGATCTCGAGGAACTGGCTGTGCAGCGCCGTCGGCAGTCGGGTGCTGTCGGCGTTCCGGGCGATTAGGTCGATCTCTGGCGGCGCCTCGCCCATCAGGTAGTTGTTGTGCCAGTAGTTCCACACCAGGTCGTTGGGTCGCAGCCAGGCGAAGGCTGCGCCCATGTCGCGGGCACTTAGCACTCCGGCCTTGGCGGCGCGCCAGCGGGCCAGCCTGAGCAGCGGCTTCGGCAAGGCGATACCGACGCGGATCGCACGGGTGGATGGAAGCCTGATGGCGATCGCCTGGCTATGGGAGCACCGGCGCGACGCAGCTGGTGAGGGCTCCTACAGCTTCACGATGCTGACGCTCAACGCCGACGAGCACGCGAGGTTACCCCTGGTGTTCGCCGTGCTGCGCCAGTATTTCACTGATGACGCCGACCGCCAGCAGGTCATCGCCTTGCAGGACAAGTGCCAGCTGAGCGCCTATGGCCTGTCTGGATGGCAGGCGCCGGCCGCCCAGGTGTTTCACCGCTGGATGTGCAGGCCGACCCGCTGGCCGATTTCAAGGCCTTGCAACTGATGCTGCAGGAGTGTCCGCCGCCCAAGGCCGACACCGCGATTCTGGCCAGCTTTGCCGCCATCGGCCTCGGCCTTGGGCAACCCATGGGTTTCACCGCGCTCGATAGCGATACCCGCCGCGGCCTGGAACGCGCCTAGGCCGATGGCCGCGCCAAGGTGATCGCCACCGTCAGGGGCATGCCCGGCAGATTGTCGAGCAACGGTTGGCTGTATCCGCTGAAGCACATCGGCACTTACGGCGACGACTACCTGTACCGCACCGGCATGGCGCTGTTGGGCACCGTGGCGTTGCCGATCGCGGAAACCATCTACCTGATGTACCAGAAGGACGCGACCGGCCAGCTGCTCGACGGCAACGCGCTATCGCGTGCATTTCCCCACCGGCGAGCTGCCCGCGGTCGAAGCCTTCTGGTCGATTCATCTGTATCGCTACGAGGGCTACACGGTGATCCCCAATTCGCTCAACCGCTATTCGCTGAGCAGTCGCTCGCACCTGCAGCAGGCGGCGGACGACTCCATCACCCTGTACCTGCAGGCCGACGACCCGGGCGGCGAGCAAAGCGCCAACTGGCTGCCGACCGAAGCCGGCAAGCCGTTCCTGATGATCTTGCGTGGCTACGAGCCGAAAGGCGCGTTTGCCGCCCTGACCTGGTCTGGGCCGAAGGTTAGCCGCGTCTGAGTTGCCGCGCGGTGCCCCGGATTAAACCCCCGGGGCGTTTTTTCATCTTGCTGGATCGGACCCTGGCGGCCATCCTGTGGCGTAACCGCCTCTTCGATCGATCCCCCGAGTTCATGAGCCAGCCCACCGCAACCCCTTCAACGCTGGCCCAGACCACCCTGGCCACCGTGGTGAGCGCCATCGCCAGTACCCTGCAGGGCGAGTACGGCATCGCCCCGCAACCCGTGCTGCTGAGCGTCGGCATCGACCCGGCGGTGATGCAGGACAGCGAACGACGACTGACGGTGACTACGCTCAGCCCGCTGTGGCTGCGCTGTGTCGAGTTGACCGGCAATGAAGCCTTCGGTTTGCGCTCGGCCCGCTACTACCAGCCCGTCCAGTTCTATGGCGTCGACCTGGCGCTGTGCACCAGTGCCACGTTCGGCGAGGCGCTGCAACGGCATGTCCAGTTCATCCGCGTGCTGACCACCGCCGCCCTGCCGCAACTGCAGACCGAAGCCAACGGTGACCACCGCCTGGAGGTCCGTCGCCACGGTCCGCAACCCCCCGCGGATGCGGCGCTCGACTGCTTCTTCCATACCTTCTATATCCGCCTGTTTGAGCGCCAGACCGGCCTGTTGTCCCGGCAACTGTTGCGGCGCCTGGAGCTGCCCCGGCAAGCGCCCAAGGACCCCGCGCCCTGGCTGGCCCTAGGCGTGCCGGTGGTGTTCGGCTGCCCGTGCGGGGCCATGGTGTTCAAGGCCGAGGCCTGGAGCCTGCCGCTGCCCGGGGCCAATCCGCAGCTACTGGCGCAGTTGGAACAACCGATCCTGCGCCACCTGGCGTAACTCGGCTTGCCGCTGCCCGCCAGTGCCTTGCGCGCACGCCTGGCCGAGATGCTTACGGGCGAGCCCGACCTGGAACTGTTGTCCCGCGCGCTGGAAATCAGCCCGGCGCTGTTGAGCAGCAATCTGAGCCAGCAGGATCTGAGCTTCAACCAATTGCTCGACCAGGCCCGCGAGGCGCAAGCCTTGGTGTTGCTGGCCAATCCGGCCCTGAGCCTGGAACAGGTCGCCAGCCAACTCGGTTTCAGCAGCGCCAGCAGCCTGGGGCGCGCCTTTCGCCGCTGGCAGGACAACACGCCGTTGAATTATCGACGCCAAGTGCTCGGCTAACTCGAAACTGACGCCCCACTGCGGCGGCGGGGCTTGGTTCAAGCCCCGCTGACGGCCCACTCGCGCAGCACGTTCTTGGTCACCTTGCCGGCGGCATTCCGCGGCATGGCGTCGAGCAGCTGCACCCGGCGCGGCACCTTGTAGTTGGCCATCTGCACGCGGCACCAGGCGATCGCGCTGGCGCTGTCGAGCACCTGGCCGGGCGCCGGCAGCAGGAAGGCCATGGCCACCTTGCCGAGGCGTTCGTCGGCAATGCCGATCACCGCGGCCTGGGCCACGCCCGGGTAGCGCAGCAGGCTCTGCTCGATCTCCGCCGGATAGACGTTGAAGCCGCCGGTGATGAACATTGCTAGTCCATTCCGAGCCTCAACATGATGCTGCATCTGATTGGCCGCGTGCACGACCGTGACCTGGCGGCCGCCATCTCCGAAATGTTCATCTACGAACGCATCCGAAATGAACAGGATCACCAACGTGTGCCGATCAGGCATACGCTTGGCACCAACCAGCCGAAACTCCAGGAGATTGTCATGCTGATGGAGGCCAACCTGGAGGAACTTATCGAGCTCGAAGAACTGGCATGCCACGTAGGCGTTTCACGTCGTCAGAAGAAGTAGACAAGGTCAGTTAGACCTTGTCTCTAATTCTTAGAACGGTAGTGGTGCTGCAATCGGCGTGACGGGCTGTTGCTCGGATGCCTAGGCCGGCCTTCAGCAGCTCAGCGACCCGCTTATGCAAGTCGGCGTCGACCGGGCGCCCCTTGTACATCCCTTCATCCTTGGCCTTCTTGATGCCTTGGGCCTGGCGCTCGCGACGCTGCTCGTAGTCCTTGCGTGCGATGGCGGCCATCATTTCCACTAGCATCGAGTTAATTGCGCCCAGCATGCGGCTGGTGAACTCGTCGCTCTTGCTGCTTTGCATACCCTGGTGACTGGTAGGCAGGTCGAGCGCGACTATGCGCAGGCCCTTTGAGTCGATGGCGGTCTTCAGCTTCTGCCAATCCTCAGCGGGGAGGCGGGAGAGGCGATCGATGGACTCCACCAGCAGCACGTCGCCCTTGCGCGCATCTTTCAGCAGGCGCAGCAGCTCCGGCCGGTCGGCCCGGGCGCCGCTGGCATTCTCCATGTATTCGGCAGCGATCACTCGATCATGGCTAGCAGCGAACTGCTCCAGTGCCTCGCGGGCGCGGCTGGCATCTTGCTCGACGGTGGAGGCGCGGAGGTAGGCGCGGACGAACATGTTTCCTTGCTCCTGTATCACTTGAGGTGCTTTTTAAATACTGTTGCACTTTGGGTGTTACTTTTCAAGGAGTCAGTGCGAAAAAATCCCTGTCACTCTGTTTCTAATTAGGTATACCCTTTGTGACGTAGAAAGGGGAGCGCTAATAGATAGTTGCTTCGGTGAGTCGGATTTTCCTGCCCAAGATGAAACCGGTGCTCGTGCGCGCGTATCGCTCCGAAGAGTCTGAAATGGCAATCGCGGATCGCTAGAAAATCAGAACGACTGAGCCGCAAAACCTGCGAGCCTTCGCCAGAGCAGAGCAGAGCAGAGCAGAGCAGAGCAGAGCAGAGCAGAGCAGAGCAGAGCAGAGCAGAGCAGAGCAGAGCAGAGCGATAGCAATATGCAGGTCATAAATGGCGAGCAAGGGAAGGTAATATTAGACTCGTAGAAGCGCTCGCGACTTCAATCAACGCTAGATGGCGTAAGCGAACTGGAGCAAGCAAACTTCTAAATAAAAAATGCCGCGTAACGGAGTAGCGGTACAAACTCCGACGCGGCAAAAGCTCTGTTTGACGAGAGCGTCGATAACCCCGCAGGGGTTCGGTTTACATGGCCCAGTGCAGCATTGCCAGCACCAGTGCGCCAAGAAATACGGTTTCTCCTACCATCAATAGAATGGGCTTGATCCCCACTGAGGCCAGCTCTTTAAGCTGCGTCTTCATGCCCAGTGCACTGATGGCTATCACCAGGCACCAACGTGACAGGCTGTTGCCTGCGTCCTGAACCACCTGTGGAATGAAGCCGGTGCTGTTGACTGCGGCAAGGATGACGAATCCCACCGCGAACCATGGCAGCAGAGGTGGTCGCTTGCTGCCAGGTTCGACCCCTTGGGCGCGGGTGATCATGGCCGCGCACAGAATCACCGGTAGCAGCATCGCCACGCGCATCAATTTCACGACCGTGGCGCTGTCGCCGGTCTCACGGGACATGCTGTAACCGGCGCCAACCACCTGGGCGACGTCGTGAATGGTTCCGCCTAGGAAAAAGCCGGCATGGAGCGGCGTCAGATTGAAAAATTTGGCGATCATCGGGTAGAGGATCATTGCCAGGGTGGATAGAGCGGAAACACCGATGACCGTGAACAGCGTCGCCCGCTCTTTCTTCTCATGACTGGGCAGCGCTGCCGCCAAGGCCAGAGCCGCCGAAGCGCCACAAATTGCGGTGGCGCCTCCCGTAAGCAGGCCGAACAAAGTGCTGAAGCCCATGGCGCGAGCCGCGACGATGGACACCAGAATAGTCACCACAACCAGTGTCACCACCATCACAACCGGCTGCCAGCCAAGCGCAACGATCTGCTCCAGGGTGATGCGAATGCCCAGCAACGCAACACCGACCCGGAGGATCTCGCGGGCTGTGAACTCGATGCCCGGCTTGCACACCCCGTCACCGGAAAGGAAATTCATCGCCATGCCCAGTAGAAGTGCGAAGAGCATCACCGGCGCGCCGTAGTGCTCGGAGAGGAATGTGGCCGCAGCGGCGACCATGGCGCTGACGATAAAGCCGGGCATCAGCAATTGGCTGCGTACCCCCAGCGAAGCAATGGTTGCGGAGCTCATGCAAGACTCTCCTGGGGGCAGGGCAGTGGTTGTGTCACGGGCAGTTTGATGGGGGCGTTCATGACATTCTTCCGGCCGGCGTCGCACCTGCGACTGTCGGCATCAGTTTCTGGATATCGCGTTGGTAGTGGCGCTTGCCGTAGCAGAACACGAGGGCTGCTGCGATGCTGATCAGTGGGATCATCTGGAAAGCACGATCAAGGCCAAAGGCGTCAGCCAGCAGGCCCGTGACATAGGGGCCGGGCCCTTGGCCAAGCAGGTTATTGGACAAGGCCAGAATGGCAAAGGCCGTGCCGTGCACCGAAGGGTGGGTCAAGTTGGCGATGGCGGCGCCGGCGGGGCCAAACGTGCCAGTGACCACCAGCATGGCCAGAGCGATGACTACCAGTTGTGCCACTCCGGGGGGCAACAGCATGGCCGCTGACAGCAATAGGCTAGTGATCAGGCAGTAGGCGACGGCCAGGGAAATCTTGCGCTCGGGAGCTTTGCGGCACAGGCGGTCGCTGAGGATGCCGCAGAGGATCATGCCGGCGCCACCCGCCAGGATCAGGACGGCGGAGATCATGCCAGCCCGATCGGTGCCCATGTGGTAGTAACGGTTCAGGTAGCTGGGCAACCAGGCTATCAACGAGGCGCCGATGAACATCTGCAGGCCGCTGCCGATATAGGCACTGATGACCGAACGACTGGCAAACAGCGAACGTAGTGGACTCTTGCCGTTTGCTTCGGCGTGTTGGTTTGCGGTCTGAGTGCAGTTACCAAGGCGCCGCTCTTTTACGACCAGTGGATAGATGATGGCGAGCGTCAGGCCGAATATCGCCATGACGATGAAAGCAGAGCGCCAGCCCAGGTGCGCGGCGATGATGCCACCAAGCGCCATGCCCAGTACGGAGCCAAACATGGCGCCAGCCATGAAGGTGCTGATGAGGGTCGCACGCATCTGCTTGGGAAAGACGGAAAGCACCACAGCTACGCCGACGCTGGCATAGGCTGCCTCGCCGATGCCGACCAACGACCTGGCGAGAAGCATGTGTTGGTAATTTTGTGCAAAGCCGGAGCCCAGTGTAGCCAAGCTCCAAATCGCGGCCATCAGCACCAGGCTGCGGACCCTGCCCCAGCGGTCGGCCATTAATGACATGGGTACGGTCAACAGACCCACCATCAGACCGACGATGCCGCTCAGCAGGCCGAGCTGGGAGTCGCTCAGTGCCCACTCGGATTTGAGCAGCGGAAAGATTGCGTTGAGCACTTGTCGTGACATGTAGTCTGAAATCAGCAGACCGAAACTGAGTGCAAATACGCACCAGGCATACAGTCGGGGCGTGCTGGCGGTTGAAGTTTCGATAGTGTCAGCAAGGGCGTGGTGAACATTCATGGCGATTCCTTGTATCTGCGCTTCTTGTTGTTATTGGATTGTCTTGATCGGACTCGTGAACCGGGCCTTGAGTAGCGCCCGGCTCGGGCAAGCATGGGAACGTGTTACTACCCGCCCGAGCGCGTTGAGGGAGGCAGGCCCTCAGGCGGTGGGCAGTCGGTAGTCCTGGAACATCTCGCGAAGCTTGTTCTTCAACATCTTGCCGGTCGCGCCGAGTGGGATGCTGTCGACGAATACCACATCATCCGGGGTCCACCATCTGGCGATCTTGCCTTCATAGAATCCAAGCAATTCGTCGCGCGAAAGTTCGCTGCCGGGTTTGCGGGTCACGACCAGGAGCGGGCGTTCATCCCATTTCGGGTGGTAGGCCGCAATACACGCAGCCATCGCAACCGCCGGGTGAGCCATGGCGATGTTTTCCAGATCAATGGAACCGATCCACTCACCTCCAGACTTGATGACATCCTTGCTGCGGTCGGTGATCTGCATGAAGCCCTCGGCATCGATGGTCGAGACATCGCCTGTCGGGAACCAGCCATCCACCAGCGAATCGCCGGCGTCGCTCTTGTAGTAGGAGGAGATGATCCAGGGACCGCGCACCATCAGTTCGCCCGAGGTTTTGCCGTCGCGGGGGAGTTCCTTGCCATCATCGCCGACGATCTTCATGTCGACGCCGTACACGACCCGACCTTGTTTGGCCTGCAGGACGCGGCGGTCGGCGCTGTCCATGGCGAGGTGCCTGGCCTTGGGGGTGCAAACGGTCCCGAGCGGACTTAGCTCGGTCATGCCCCAGACGTGCAGCACCTGTACGTCATAGCGGTCCTCGAAGGCCGCCATCATGGCCGAAGGGCAGGCCGAGCCACCGATTATCGTCCGGCGCATGGTCGAGAATGTCTTGCCCGTTGCCTCGACATGGGCGAGCAGACCTTGCCAGACGGTGGGCACGCCGGCGGACAGGGTGACTTTCTCCGCCTCGAACAACTCGTAGAGCGATGCGCCGTCGAGCAACGGTCCGGGTAAAACAAGTTTGGCGCCGACCATGCAGGCCATGTATGGCAAACCCCAGGCGTTGACATGGAACATCGGCACCACCGGCAGGACGGTGTCGCGCGCAGAGCAGTTCAAGGCATCGGGGAGGGCGGCGGCATGGGTGTGCAGAAGCGTCGAGCGGTGGCTGTAGAGCACGCCTTTGGGATTGCCAGTAGTACCTGAGGTATAGCACAGCGACGATGCGCTGTTTTCGTCGAAGGTTGGCCACACGAAGTCATCGGTGTGGGTTGCGATCAAATCTTCGTAGCACAGCAGATCGGGGATCGAGGTAACCGCCGGCATATGCGCTCGATCGGCCATGAGCACGAAGCGGGTGATGGTCGAGACTTTGTCGGCGATGGATTCGACCAGCGGCAGGAAGGTCAGGTCGAAGAAGAGCACGCGGTCTTCGGCGTGGTCGGCAATCCACTGCACCTGGTCGGCATGCAGGCGTGGGTTCAACGTGTGCAGCACGGCACCCGAGCCGGATACAGCGTAGTACAGCTCCATGTGGCGGTAACCGTTCCAGGCGAGCGTGCCGACGCGGTCACCAAAGCTGACGCCGAGCGTGGCGAGCGCATTGGCCAGGCAGCGTGCGCGCTGCCCGAGGTCGCAATAGGTTTGCCGATGGATATCGCCTTCGACCCGGCGAGAGACGACTTCCTGATCGCCATGGTGGCGCTCGGCATGGGTGAGGAGCGTCGAAATAAGCAGCTGCTGTTGCTGCATCAGTCCATTCATGTTGGACACCGTCTTATTGTTGTTCATGTGAAATACCTTGGCGTATAGCCAACGAGGGACCGACTCAGTTGTCGTCCAGTTGTTCGAGGAACTCGAGAAGCAACGCGTTGATCTGCTCTGGCGCTTCTTCCGCCGCGGCGTGGCCCACACCGGCTAGCAGTACCTTCTTGCGCAGCCCGACCAGGTAGGTTTCGAGCTGGTCATATAGTCCGCGAATCTGTGGCGGTTCGATGGAGGGGTCGTTGGCACCGCCGATGAACATGCTGGGCTGCTTTATCACTGCGCCATCGAGAAAAGCGGAGATCTCCCAGTTGCGGTCGCGGCAGCGGTAGTAGTTCAGGGGGCCGGTGAAACCGGCACGGGTGTACTCATCCACGTAGTAGTCAATCGCTTGCGGGCTCAACCAGGCGGGGAACGCAACAGGGTCGGTGAAAGCATTGAGGATGGGCTCGTCCGGCTCGATGAACAGGCGCCAGCGCTCGGCACCGACCGCATCGCCCGAGACCGAGTAGAAGATGCTGCGCAAGGTCTTGCGCGTGTCGGCGGCCAGTTCACGGTCCGGCTTTTCCAGCTGCTGGAAGTACAGGTGGTGGTAGCCCTTGCCCTTGGCCATCGCCCGCAGCCCATCCGTGGGCCTGATCCGGCCGCGCGGAGGCACTGGCGTGTTCAGCATGACCAGTGCACGAAACAGCTCGGGGCGCAGCATGGCGCAGGCTTGGGCTACCCAGGCACCGAGGTCGTGGCCGACGACGATGGCCGAGGTTTCGCCCAGGGCCTCCATCAGGCAGACGATGTCACCCACCGCTTGGCTCATGTCATAGGCCTCTACCGCCGCTGGGCTGTCGGACATGCCGAAACCTCGCAGGTCAGGCGCGACCACCCGATAACCAGCAGCGGCCAAGGCCGGGATCTGGCCCCGCCACATGTACCAGAGGTAGGGGAATCCATGCAGGAGTATGATCAGGGGCCCCTGGCCTTCCTCGACGTAGTGCATCCGGATGCCGTTGATCTCAACGAAGTGGTGAGCGAACGCGTCTGGAGCGTCAACGTCCCGCAGGGGCTGGTCCTGGAAATTTTCCAAATTCATCGCAGTACTCGTCATCTTGTTGTTGTACGAGAAGAGCTTGACGAGATAGGGGTGGCTGAGTTTGGCTATTCAGGACACCAACTTATCAAAACGGGACGGGGTGATCGCATGTCCAGCCTGATTCGCAGTGCCTGTTTGACCGGCTATGCGTCCATCGCCCACGCAGTTGGGCTGGACCCGTTCCGGATGTTGCGGCTGGCCAAATTGCCCCCCCGCGTGCTTGACGATCCGAATCTTCTGATCAACGGCTATTCGGTCTGTTGGCTGCTGGAAGAGTCGGCACGGCTTTCCGGTCAGGAAGCCTTCGGCCTGTTGATGGCGGAGCGCCGAGACTTGGCCGACTTTGGCATGCTTGCCCTTATGATGCGCGAGGAACCCACCCTGCGCGCTGCGATGGAGTCGTCCGCGCGCTATATGCGACTTCATAACGCCGGTGTGCAATTGCGCCTTGAGGACGCCGGAGACCTAGTGCTTCTACATGTGGATATACAGCAGAAGTACCCGGGGCTTTTGCGCCAGGTGGTCGAAATCTCAACAGGTATTATTTTTCGGTCCTATCGAGCGCTGGCGCACGATGCTTTCAAACCGGTGAACATCTGTTTCAGCCACGAACGTCCAGCCAAGCTGGACGTTCATCGCCGCGTGCTCGGAACGGAAATCGACTTCGGGCAAGAGTTCAACGGCATTGTCTGCCGGGCACGTGACGTGGACTTGCCCATTGCCGCAGCCACACCCAAGCTCAATCGAGAAGTGAAGCGCTGGCTGGACATGCAGTTGACGGACGAGGGCGATGAGCCTCTGGATCAGGCGCGCCAGGTCATCAGGGTACTGCTGCCCACCGGAACCTGTTCGATCGATCGTGTCGCCGAGCACTTGGGGTTGCATCGCCGCACACTCAATCGGCGCTTGGCGGAAGTCGGCGAGACAGGGCTTTCCGTGGTCAATGCGGTGCGCGTCGAACTCGCCGAAGAGTACCTGTTGACCAGCAAGCGCAAGCTCTACGAAATCGCGGGTCTGGTGGGTTTTTCATCAGGCGCCGACTTCTCTCGCTGGTTCCGTCACCAGTTCAGCATGTCCCCGTCGGAGTGGGCCATACAGCATCGTGCGCGGGCGGCAACCGGGTCCACCCAAATCGCACCGAGCCCTCCCGGAAAGCCTTGACGAAGCCGGATACCCAGCCGCCCTCGTTGTCCGAAAATGCCAACAAGTTGTCCCGTCTTGCAAAAGCCGGGGCGACGGCAATCCCTAGCATCTCTCCAAGGAACCGAAACGGTGCCACTGGCTCGCTTTGATCCTGTCTGATTTGCCGGGCATGCGATTGCATGCCGGCGTACGCCAGAGACTGGAGATTTCAATGATAAAAAAAACAGCTTTCCAAAACAGTTCATCGCCATCCCCGGCGATTGTCCGTCCTTCGGCTCTTCGACATTCGATCAAGGTTGAACTGTGCACGCCGAACATCGGCGCCGAGATCAGCAACATCAGCCTGGCCGACGCTGCCCAAGACCCTGAAATGATCGCAGAGATCCGGGCGCTGTGGCTCAAACACAAAGTGCTGTTCTTTCGCGATCAGGACATCACTCCGATGGAGCAACAGAATTTCGCGGCGCAATTCGCTGAACTGGAAGCTCATCCCGTTGCGCCCAGCCATCCTGAGGCGGACAAGTTGCTGATGCTGTACCGCAATCTCGACCCCGACAAGCAGAATATGGTCGAAAAGATCAGCCGCGAAAACCTGTGGCATGCCGATGTCACCTTCAAGAAGGCGCCGCCCCGCGGCGCGGTGTTGCGCTGTGAACTGGGTCCGGAGTCCGGCGGCGACACCATTTGGTCCAACATGGTGATGGCCTATGAAAGCCTGCCTGAGGCCATCAAACAACGAATCGATGGCATGTACGCCAAGCACGATGCCGAGCACGCCTTTTTCGCCCAGATGCCGATCGCCGATCGTCACGCGATGGCCGCGAAGAACCCCGTCGCTGAGCACCCGGTTGTGCTTATCCATCCTGAGACGGGCGAAAAGGTGTTGTTCGTCAATTCGGCGTTCACCACCCATTTCTCGAACTTTTACACCTTCAAGGACGTCCGCTGCGGCCAGGACTTCAAGCCAGAAGCCAATACTCTGTTGAATTACCTGATTTCCCAGGCCGCGATTCCGGAATACCAGGTGCGTCTGAAGTGGCGACCCAACACGGTCGCGATGTGGGACAACCTGCTGTGCCAGCACTACGCAGTAGCCGATTACGGCAATGCACCGCGCAAGATGCTGCGCGCGACATTGACCGGTACCCCTCTTAACTGATTCACCCAATTCCCAGAGGTCTTCGCCTCGTGCTGGATCAGTCGAGCGCGTGCATCGCCGTCGGTCAAACCGCGCGGTCAGCTTCTGGAAAAAACAATAGAAACGGAGATAGTTATGCTTTTTCAACAAGTTGAAACAGCCGTCATGCACGGCGAGTCGCTGCCTTGGGTTCCCTTCACCCCTTTTGCAGACAACGTCCTGCTGAAGTACTTCAAGCTCGACCCAATTCGCGGCGAGATCATTGTGATGATGAAGGCGCCCATCGACATGGTCCTGCCCAAGCACCATCACTCTGGCACCGTCATCGTCTACACCATCGAAGGCCACTGGAAGTACAAAGAGCACGACTGGATTGCGGGTCCGGGCAGCGTTGTCTACGAGACCGCCGCATCCACTCACCAGCCGGAAGTGGTCAGCACTGAAGACGGTGACTACATGGTGACGCTGGTGATCGTGAGCGGCGACCTCATCTTCGTCGATGAAAACGACAAGGTCCTGGCCATCGAGAACTGGAAAACCTCGCTTCAGCGCTACATGAATTACTGCGAGGCGAACGGGATCGAACCACAGGATCTTACAGCCTTCCACTAAGGCTAAAGGGCCCTCGACACCGATAGCTATCCACGAAGCTGGTGTCGGGGCCGCCCGCCTTGAGCGAGCGGTTCAATTCACTGTTCGAATGTCAGGTTACTACGTCCTTTTCCCTGCTTGCCGGTAACAGGTGCCAGGGCCGACGACAGCGTTCGCTGGTGTCGCCCCGTCAGTTCCTGTCAGTCAGGCCGAGGGCGGGATTCCGCCGTTCCAAGTATCCCCAACAATAATAAGAAATGGAGCCAGCCATATGAAACACAGTCAGCCCTTCATCTTGCGTCGCAGTCCGCTGGCCATAGCTGTTGTCGTTGCAATCATGCCGGTCGCCGGCCACGCGTTCGAGTTCGATACCGGTAGCCCGGATTGGTCTGTGCGCCTGGACAACACCGTCAAGTACAACTACGGCGTACGCACCGAAAGCGCCGACAAGCGCATGCTCGGCTCGCCGAACAACAACGATGGTGATTACAACTTCCGTAAGTCCGGGACCAACATCACCAACCGTGTCGACCTGTTGACCGAGATGGATGTTGTTTATAAACAGAACATGGGCTTTCGTGTCAGCGCCGCCAGTTGGTACGACAAAGCCTATGAGAACACCGGTTCCAACTCCAACCCGTTCGTCAACGGCAATGATGCACGCTCTGGCCTGGTCGCCAACGACCCGCGCCTGGCCGGTGTCACCAACGACAACGTCGGCAATGGCAGTCCGCACCTGAGCAACTACGCCCAGCGTTACTACACCGGTCCGTCCGGGGAAATCCTCGATGCCTTCGTGTTCTACAGCACCGAAGTGGGCGAGGAATCGATGCTGAGTGTCAAGGCCGGCCAGCACAACGTATTCTGGGGTGAGACCATTCTCAACCCGGTGCATTCGGTCAGCTACGGCCAGTCCGGCCTCGATCTCGCCAAGCTCGCCGCATCGCCGGGTACTGAGGCCAAGGAGCTGTTCGTTCCGCGTAACCAGCTGTCGATGTCGTTCACTGTCAATCCCGAGTTGACCGTGGGGGCCCAGTATTTCCTGAAATGGGATGCTGCGCGTCTGCCGGAAGCGGGCACCTACTATGGCGGTTCCGACCTGGTGGGCTTCGGCGCGCAGTCGTTCCTGCTGGGCAACACCAACTCCATCACGCCGGGCAGCCCGCTCGGTTGCGGCGTCGCCCCCTGCAACGCATTGACCAACGTGGTTCGTGGTCATGACCTGAACCCTGGCAATCAAGGCGACTGGGGCGTAATGGCCAAGTGGTCACCGGAGTGGCTGGACGGCACCCTCGGCGTCTACTACCGCAAGACCTCGGACATCCTGCCGCAGGCCTGGCTCGACACTCGCGGGGTCACCTCGGCCAACCCCAATGGCACGCGTCCAGCGGGCCAGGTGCCGGCTGTTGTCAACACGCTGAACTCGTTGAGCACCGCCACTTATCAACTGGCGTACTCCGACGATATCGATATCTACGGTTTGAGCCTGTCCAAGGATTTCGGCGGCATCAGTGTTGGCAGCGACCTGAACATTCGCGAAAACATGCCGCTGGCCAGTATCCCGGCCATCGTCAGTTCCACCAGCCCGCTGGGCTTCGGGCAAGGTCTTGGCCTGTTGCCAGCACGTACCGCGGCCACTGGCGTCATCTACGACGTCCCGCACAACGGCGACAGCATGAGCGCCACCGGCGAAACGCTGCACTGGACGCTCAACGGTTTGATGACCCTGCCCAAGACGCCGGTGTACGACCAGGCCGTACTGCTCGCTGAACTGTATTACAGCAACCTGCTCAAGCTCGATGACAAGAACTCGGCACTCTACAAAGGCAAGAGCACTTACCGCGGTATCGATGCGCCGACCCGCGACAACTGGGGTATTGCCGTCAACTTCACACCGACCTGGTACCAGGTGTTCCCGGGCGTGGACTTGAACACGCCGATGTCCGTGAACGTTGGCCTCGATGGTGTTTCCCCTGTGGTCGGCGGTGGCGCCAAGGACACTGGCACCTACGCCGCTGGCATCGGCGCCATCGTTTACAACAAATACTTTGTCGACCTCAAGTATGTGGATTCCTTTGGCAAGACTGACAAGTGCAACGTCAGCGGCAACAGCACCGGTGCAGCCAACGCCGGAGGTGGCGATGGATCGACCCCGAACGCCTTCAGTGGCAACGAAAACTATGCCTGCTACGCCGGTGGCTATTCGGCCTTCTCGGGAGGCGGCGCAACCACAGAAGACCGTGGCGCTGTGTACCTGACGCTGAAAACCACCTTCTGATACACCCATTGCTTAGATACTAAGCAGGAGAACAACATGAAATTCGTCAAAACTTTACTGGCCGCTTCCCTGGCCATGACGTTGGGCGCACATGCGCAGGCGGCCGTAACCGCCGAGGAAGCTGCCAAGCTCGGCACCAGCCTGACGCTGGTCGGCGCTGAAAAAGCCGCCAATGCCGATGGATCGATTCCGGCCTACGCCGGTGGCCTGACCACCGCGCCGGCCAGCTTCAAATCGGGCGACACCATGCGTCCGGACCCCTTTGCCAGCGAGAAGCCGCTGCTGGTGATCGATGGCAAGAACGTCGACAAATACAAGGGCATGCTCACTGCCACCACGGCTGAGCTGGCCAAGCGTTTTCCCACGTTTCGTGTTGATGTCTACCCGACTCACCGCACCGTTGCGTTGCCTCAGAATGTGCTGGACAACAGCGTGAAAAACGCCAGCGGCGCCAAGTCCCTGCAAGGCGGCCTGGCCATCGATAACGTTCTGCCTGGTGTGCCGTTCCCGGTCCCGCACAATGGTGCCGAAGCGATGTGGAACTTCCTGCTGCGTTACCAGGGCGTCAACATCACCACCAAGTATGATTCCTGGAACGTTGACTCGGCGGGGGTGCCAAGCCTGGCCACTACCGGACAGACGTTCATCAACTACCCAATCTACGAGAACATGTCGCAGCCGATCAGCAGTGCGGACGTGTACTACCAGATCAAGGTGGCCTACACAGGTCCCGCACGTCGTGCCGGCGAGGCTCTGATGATCAAGGACGCCGCCGACCCGTTGCAACAGCCACGCCGCGCCTGGCAGTACCTGCCGGGCCAGCGGCGAGTCAAGTTGGCTCCCAGCCTGGCCTATGACACGCCTAACCCAGGTACCTCCGGTGCAGGGACCTTCGACGACGGGTTTGTGTTCAACGGCGCGCTGGACCGCTACGACTGGACGCTGGTGGGCAAGCAGGAAATGATCCTGCCTTACAACACCTACAAGCTGACCTACGTTGCAGACCCCAAGTCGCTGACCACCCCTAACCACCTGTCACCCGACTTCGTGCGTTGGGAGAAACACCGTGTGTGGGTCGTTGAAGGCAATCTCAAGCCAGGTGCTCGTCACATCTACCAGAAGCGTCGCTTCTACCTGGATGAAGACAGCTGGACAGCTTTGGCTTCCGACCAGTACGACGCACATGGTCAGCTCTACCGTGGTTCCTTCGCTTTCCTCAGTCAGAGCTATGACAAACAGGTGCCGGACTCTACGCCGTTCATGATCTACGACCTGGTCGGCGGGTCCTACAACATCAATGGTGTGGTAGGTCCCTACGGCGGCATCAAGTACATCGAGCCGCTCTCCAAGGCGCAGTGGTCAGCTGAGTCCCTGGCCGGTGCAGGCATCCGCTAAGCATCCCGCGATAAAGCGCCCAGATGATTCACACCCTAACTGGGCGCCTGACTCCAGCGCCGGGTGCGCCTTGCGCGCCCCAGCGCAGTTTTCTCAAGAGGATGCAGTATGGGTTCTTACAAAAAGTGCCTGTTGCTGGCACTGGGCGCCTCACTGGTTCTGTCACAGGGAATCGCCCAGGCCACCAACTTCATTGACGTGCTGGACCAGCCAGCCAGGCTCAGTACCCTGGCCGTGCGCAGCCCTTTGCTGGCCACGGCCCGCGCGGGTGATCGGCTGGTCGCTGTCGGGCAGCGTGGTCACATTCTCTACTCCGACGACTCCGGCAAGAACTGGCTTCAGGCCAGTGTGCCGGTCAGTGCTGACCTCAATGCCGTCTCGTTTCCTACGCCACAACAAGGTTGGTCCGTGGGTAGCGATGGTGTCGTGCTGCACAGCAGCGATGCCGGCGCAACCTGGAGCAAACAACTCGATGGCCGCCAGATCGGCGACTTGCTGGTCAAGCACTACAGCGCCCTGGCCCAGGCAGAACCTGGCAATGAACAATGGCCGCAGCTCGTCGAAGACGGCCAGCGGTTGACGAAAGAGGGCGCCGACAAGCCGCTGCTCGACGTCTGGTTCGCCAATGACCAACTCGGTTACGTGGTGGGTGTATTCAATCTGATCCTGCGCACTGAAGACGGTGGCAAGCACTGGACCCCGTTCCAGGACCGTATCGATAACCCGCAGGGGCTGCACCTCAATGCCATCGCCACTGCCGGCGATGCGCTGTACATCGCCGGCGAACAGGGCTTGCTGCTCAAATTCGATGACACGCAGCAGCGTTTCCTGGCTCTGCCAACACCTTATCAAGGCAGCTTTTTCGGTGTGGTCGGCAAGCCTGGCGAAGTCCTGGTCTACGGGCTGCGCGGACATGTGTTTCGCAGCACCGATGGCGGCGCCAACTGGGCCCCACTCAATACGGGGCTGCAAGTGAACATCACCGCCGCCACCCTGGACACCGACGGCCATTACGAGCTGTTTACTCAGGCCGGGCAACGGTTGGTCAGCCAGGATGGCGGGCAAGGCTTGAAATTGATGGCTCAGCAAAACCCGTCACCGGTTGCCGGCGCCGTTCAGGCAGCCGACGGCACATTGGTGTTGGTCGGCAACCGTGGTGCGCGCGTGCTTTCACAAGAATAAGAACTGTATCAATTCGAGGTACCCAGACATGGGCAATATCCAACAAGACACGATGCCGGTGATTTGCAACTTGCAAGACTTCGATCGAAGTTCCGGAAACCGGCTGGAAAGGTGGGTCTTCAATCACCGCCCCCTGTTCATGTTGCTCATGGCAGTGATCACCCTGGTACTGGGTTACATGATGGCGACCCGTCTCGAGCTGCGTCCCAGCTTCGAGAAGATGATTCCGCAGAGCCAGCCGTACATTAAAAATTTCCTGGAGAACCGCAAGTCTTTGCGCGGCTTGGGCAGCTCGGTGCGGGTGGTGGTTGAAAACACCGAAGGAGACGTCTTCGACCCCGATTACCTGAACGTGCTCAAACAGGTTAACGACGAACTGTTCCTCACCGAAGGCGTCGACCGCGCATGGATGAAGTCGCTGTGGAGCCCGTCGGTACGCTGGACCGAAGTCACCGAGGAAGGTTTCCAGGGTGGACCGGTGATGCCAGACACCTATCAGGGTACGCCTGCGGATATCGAACAACTGCGCGAGAACATCAACCGCTCCGGCATTGTCGGTAACCTGGTAGCCAGCGACTTCAAGTCCACCATGTTGATCGTGCCGTTGCTCGACACTGCTTCGGCAACCGGACACAGCGTCGACTACCACACGTTCGCCAAGAAACTTGAAAGGCAAATGCATGACAAGGAGGGCTCCGGCAAATACAAAGTCCACGTGATCGGCTTCGCCAAGTTGGTCGGCGACCTGATTGACGGTCTGATCCAGGTAATGATGTTTTTCGGCCTGGCCGTGGTCACCTCGCTGGTGATCATCTACGCCTACACCCGCTGCGTGCGCAGCACCCTGCTGGTAGTTGGCTGCTCGCTGATCGCAGTGGTCTGGCAGCTGGGCATCGTCGCCTGGCTGGGTTATGCGATAGACCCGTACTCGGTGCTGGTGCCGTTTTTGATCTTCGCCATCGGCGTGTCCCACGCCGCGCAGAAAATGAACGGCATCATGCAGGACATCGCCCGCGGCACCCATAAACTGATCGCCGCGCGCTACACCTTCCGCCGCCTGTTCATCGCCGGGGTCACTGCGCTGTTGGCCGACGCCGTGGGTTTTGCGGTGCTGATGCTGATCGACATCCCGGTGATCCAGGACCTGGCCATTACCGCCAGTATTGGTGTCGCGGTCCTGATCTTCACCTCTCTATTGCTGATGCCGGTCGCGCTGTCGTACGTCGGCGTTGGCAAGAAGGCCGCCGAGCGCGCCTTGAAGATCGACAGCCGCGCTGCAGCGCATCGTGGCTTCGGAAAATTGTGGGACTTGCTCGACCGCTTCACCACTCGCAACTGGGCTATCGGCACTGTACTAGGTGCCTTGGTGCTGGGTATTGCCGGTTTCGCCGTCAGTATGCATCTGAAGATTGGTGACCTCGACAGTGGTGCTCCGGAGCTGCGTGCCGACTCGCGCTACAACCGCGATAACGCCTACATCACTGGCCATTACGCGCTGTCCAGCGACCTGTTCGCAGTGATGATCAAGACTCCGCCAGAGGGCTGCCTGAATTATCAGACGCTGGTCCTGGCCGACCGCCTGGCCTGGGAACTGCAGCAATATCCGGGAGTGCAAGCGACCTCATCGCTGGTCAATGCGGTGCGCCAGATCACTGCCGGATCTTTCGAGGGCAACCCCAAGCTCAATAACATCCAGCGCAATCAGGACGTGTTGAACTACGGCGCGCAACAGGCCTCGGTCAATGCGCCGGAGCTGTTCAACAACAACTGTTCGGTCATGCCGGTCATTGCCTACCTCAAGGACCACAAGGCCGAAACCCTGGATGCGGTGGTCGCCATCGCCGACAAGTTCGCCAGGGAAAACAGCACCCCGGATCGCCAGTTCCTGCTGGCCGCCGGAACTGCGGGTATCGAGGCGGCAACCAATATCGTGGTGCGTGAAGCCAATCACACCATGCTGCTGTACGTGTACCTGGCGGTGACGCTGTTCTGTCTGATCACCTTCCGCAGCTGGCGCGCCACGCTGGTGGCGCTTTTGCCGCTGGTACTGACCTCGATCCTCTGCGAGGCCTTGATGGTCGCCATGGGCATCGGCGTGAAAGTCGCCACCTTGCCGGTTATTGCCCTGGGTGTGGGTATCGGTGTGGATTACGCGCTGTACCTGCTCAGCGTGCAGTTGCATTACCAACGCAGCGGTATGCCGCTGTCCGAAGCCTACCGCAACGCCGTGGCCTTCACCGGTCGGGTGGTCGGCCTGGTCGGCATCACGCTGGCTGCCGGTGTGGTGAGCTGGGCCTGGTCACCGATCAAGTTTCAGGCCGACATGGGCATCCTGCTGACCTTCATGTTCCTGTGGAACATGCTCGGCGCGCTGATCCTGATTCCGGCCCTGTCCTACTTCCTGTTGCGTGGGCCCTCGCTGAACCGTCGTGCTGCGTCGGCTGAATCGGGGAGACAAAGCAGTGATAGCGACAATTCCAACAAACCGGGCGTGCCACATGCCCTCACAATGTCCGAGTAAGCCAATCATGTCTGTTTACAAAGCCCCCCTGCGCGACATGCGCTTCGTTCTCAATGAAGTTTTCGAGGTGTCCAGACTTTGGGCTCAATTGCCCGGGTTGGCCGAGGTGATCGACGAAGAGACGGCAGCCGCGATCCTTGAAGAGGCCGGCAACATCAGCACAGATATCATCGCTCCGCTGTTGCGCAGTGGCGACGAGCAAGGCTGCACCTGGAACGACGGTGAAGTGTCCACGCCGGACGGTTTCCCGGCAGCCTATCGTGCCTTTGCCGAAGGTGGCTGGGGCGGTGTCGGTGGCGATCCTGAGTTTGGCGGCATGGGCATGCCCAAGGCGATCTCCGCCCAGATTGAAGAAATGGTCAACTCGGCCAATCTGTCGTTCGGTCTGTACCCAATGCTGACGGCGGGTGCCTGCCTGGCACTCAAGGCCCACGCCAGCCAGGAACTCAAGGAACGCTATCTGCCAAACATGTACGCCGGCACATGGACCGGTTCGATGTGCCTGACCGAGGCCCACGCCGGCACCGATCTGGGGTTGATCCGCACCAAGGCCGAGCCCCAGGCTGATGGCAGCTACACAATCCGCGGCAGCAAGATTTTCATCAGCGGTGGCGAACACGATCTGAGCGAAAATATCATCCACCTGGTACTGGCCAAACTGCCGGGTGCTCCCGCCGGGGCAAAAGGCATTTCGCTGTTTTTGGTGCCCAAGGTGCTGGTCAATGCTGACGGCTCGCTGGGCGATCGTAACGCGCTGTCCTGCGGCTCCATCGAGCACAAGATGGGCATCAAGGCCTCGGCCACTTGCGTGATGAACTTTGACGGCGCCACCGGCTGGATCGTCGACGCGCCGAACAAGGGGCTGGCGGCGATGTTCACCATGATGAACTACGAGCGTCTGGGCGTTGGTATTCAGGGTCTGGCACAAGGCGAGCGCTCCTATCAGAACGCCGTCGAGTATGCCCGCGAGCGTATTCAGAGCCGTGCCCCGACGGGTCCGCAGGAGAGTGAAAAAGCCGCTGATCCGATCATCGTGCACCCGGACGTGCGCCGTATGTTGCTGACCATGAAGGCGTTGAATGAAGGCGGCCGTGCGTTCTCCAGCTACGTGGCCCTGCAACTCGACACGGCCAAGTACAGCGAAGACGAAACCGCCCGCACCCGCGCACAGGAACTGGTCGCGTTGTTGACACCGGTGGCCAAGGCGTTTCTCACCGATATGGGTCTGGAAACCACCCTGCATGGTCAGATGGTTTTAGGTGGCCATGGCTACATCCGCGAATGGGGCCAGGAACAATTGGTGCGCGACGTGCGCATCACCCAGATCTACGAAGGCACCAACGGCATCCAGTCGCTGGACCTGGCCGGGCGCAAGATCGTCGGCAGCGGCGGGGCGCTTTACCGCTTGTTCGCTTCGGAAATCCGTCACTTCACCGCCAATGACTGTGCCGATCTCGGCGAGTTTACCCAGCCGCTGAACGCAGCTGTCGATACCCTCGATGAGCTGACTGCCTGGTTGCTGGATCGGGCGCAAAACAACCCGAATGAAATCGGCGCCGCCTCGGTCGAGTATTTGCACGTGTTCGGCTACACCGCGTACGCCTATATGTGGGCGCGCATGGCCAAGGCGGCCATGGGCAAACAGGCCGAGGATGATTTCTACGCCAGCAAGATGGGTACGGCACGCTTCTATTTCGCTCGCGTGCTACCCCGTATCCACTCGCTCAGCGCCTCGGTCAAGGCCGGCAGTGACAGCCTCTATTTGCTGGATGCCGCACAGTTCTGAACATGATCAGTTTCAGGAAGAACCAACTGGGTGAAGACAGCTTGTTTGCTTCATCCGCCAGAGAGATCACCTATGAATAGCTTAATCAATTATCGCTGCGAAGGACCGCTGGCCTTGATCGGCCTTGCCAGTGCTCCCGTTAACGCTCTCGGCCAGGCCTTGCGCGAACAATTGCTGGAGGCCTGTGAACGCGCCGCCGCGGACGCCAGCGTGAAAGCGATTATTCTCCACGGCGAAGGTTCTGTGTTTAGCGCCGGCGCTGACATTTCCGAGTTTGGTAGCCCGGCGTCCTTCGCAAAGCCGGACCTGCCAAGTTTGCTGACCCGTCTGACCGAGTTAGACAAACCGTTAATCGCCGCCATCGGTGGGCTGGCATTGGGCGGGGGGCTTGAGCTCGCCATGGCCTGCGGCTACCGGGTGGCTGAAGCCGGCGCGCGTATGGGCCTGCCGGAAATCAAGCTTGGCTTGCTTCCCGGTGCTGGTGGTACGCAACGTTTGCCGCGTCTGATTGGCGCTGCGGCAGCGCTGAAATATATTTCGTCCGGCGAGCCGATCGGCACCCATCGAGCACAGGTGCTGGGGCTGCTGGATTGGGTGGCACCCACCGCGGATAGTTTGCTCGAAACGGCCAAGGCACTGGCCTTGGCACTGATTCACAGACAGGCGCCGGGCCGCCCGTGCCGCCCGTGCCGCCCGAACTGGCCGCACCCAACCCCGGGTACAGCCTTGCTGCCGGGTTATTTCGCCGACTATCGCGCGGCGAATCAGTCGCGCTGGAAAGGCCAGAGCGCGCCGCAACGGGTGGTGGCGGCGATTGAAGCAGCCTGCAATTTGCCGCTGGCCGAGGGCCTGGCCCGCGAGGGCGAGCTGTTCAAAGAGGCCGAGGCTTCCACCGAGTCCGAGGCCCTGCGCCATGTGTTCTTCGCCGAGCGTGAAGTCGGCAAATTGCCGGGGTTGGACACCGGCACGTCGATCCGTCCGGTCAACCGGGTCGCGGTCATTGGTGCTGGCACCATGGGCGGCGGGATTGCCATGAACTTCGCCAACGCGGGCATGGCGGTGACACTATTGGAACTCAGGGCCGATGCCCTGGAGCGCGGTCTGGCGCTGATCCGCAAGAACTACGAAACCAGTGTCGAGCGCGGCAAGCTCACCTCCGAGCAGATGGAGCAGCGACTGGCGCTGATCCACGGCACTCTGGATTATGCCAATATCGCCGACGCTGATCTGGTCATCGAGGCTGTGTTCGAGGAACTGGCAATCAAGCAGCAGGTGTTTCGTACCCTGGACGAGGAGTGTAAGGTCGGCGCGATTCTCGCCAGCAATACCTCGACCCTGGATGTCGACGCAATTGCCGCTGTTACGCGCCGTCCACAGGACGTCGTCGGTCTGCATTTCTTCAGTCCGGCCAATGTCATGCGCCTGCTTGAAGTAGTGCGCGGCGCAGCCACGGCCGCCGATGTCCTGGCCACGACGCTGAAAGTGGCCAAGCGCATTGGCAAGATCCCGGTGGTTTCCGGGGTGTGCTTCGGCTTCATCGGCAACCGCATGCTCGAACCTTACTCACGCGAGGCGCACCGTCTGCTTCTGGAGGGTGCCACGCCTGCGCAGGTTGACAATGTGCTCACCAGTCTTGGCATGGCGATGGGCGTCTTTGCCATGCACGATCTGGCGGGTATCGATGTCAGCTTCCTGGTGCGCGAGTCGCGCCGCGAGGTCTTAGCCCATGATCCCGGTTACTGCAAACTTGCCGATGCGCTCTACGCCCTCGGCCGTTTCGGTCAGAAAACCAATCGCGGCTATTACCTCTATGAAGGTCGCGAGCGCAAGGATGATCCAGAAGTGGTTGCACTCGCCGAGAAAATCGCTGGTGAGTTGGGCATTCAACGTCGAGTGATCAGTGATCAGGAAATTCATGACCGTTGTGTGTTGATGCTGGTTAACGAAGGTATCCAGCTTCTCGATGAAGGCATCTGCCAGCGCAGTAGTGACATAGATCTGGTCTGGATCAATGGCTACGGCTTCCCGGTCTGGCGCGGTGGGCCGATGCATTACGCCGAAGGGCTGGGGCTTGAACATTTGCTGGAGCGAATCGGTCATTACCGAGAGGTACTTGGTGGCTATGGCGCCATGTGGTTTCAGCCAGCCCATTTGTTGGAGCGCCTGGTTGCCTCTGGCAAGACAGGTGTC
Source organism: Pseudomonas sp. ACN5 (assembly GCF_002303975.1). Lineage (NCBI taxonomy): Bacteria > Pseudomonadati > Pseudomonadota > Gammaproteobacteria > Pseudomonadales > Pseudomonadaceae > Pseudomonas > Pseudomonas sp. ACN5. Next base: position 253,486 of record NZ_MRCP01000004.1, read on the forward strand.
GAACGCCTCTGATTTTTGCGGCTATTGGCGGCCATCGCAAACTGGCCGCCCGTCCCTGATGATGTTCCGCGCGCGTACTGTTTAAGAAACTATGAAGTTTTCTCGCCCCTTTATGGAGCTGCAGAATCATCAATTTCTTCGTGGCGACTGCTGAAAAGAGCCCAATGGTTCTGGATTCGAACCACGTCATTCTCCGGTTTTGTTTTAAGGGCGATCAGCACGGCGACGCTCAGGCACTCGGGAGTCAGTGCTATGCGGGTTCTCGACTGCGATGGTGTTTTATCGTCGCACTGGGAAATTGCGAGTGATTCGCTCAGGGGGTCGACTTCATTGGGGGTCAACGGGATCAGCGCCGCTAGCGCATCGTTCTTTTTAGGTGCACCTCAGGTACTACACATAACAAGACAAAATGGGACGGACGAGTCTTGATTTCAGGGCTTAGGAAATGTGTTTTTCGTTGCACTTTGTCGGGATAACTCAAAGTGATACGTACCAATAAACTCGGGGCAGGTAGGGGGCGTCTGCTTAGAGGACATATCTCGAATAACTGCTCCTGGCCAATTTTCTGTCTTCCACGACCGGTTGAATCCACAACCCAATGCGGACATTCGCAACACACCGCCTACCTTCATGAGGCTGCGCCTGAGTTAGCGGCGGACCACGCGAAACAATGACTGTGAGATCAATACTGCTCTGTCAGCTTTGCGTCCATCCGTGGTGATCATTGAAGTGTGCTCGGTCGCTGCCCTCGAAGTGCGCGGCATCACACTACTCTTGGATTTAGGCCGGCGCTCCCTTCGATAACTACTGGGGTTGTTCCTGAGCACTAGAGCTGACCCCGGGCTGGATGGCGGCGAGGAGAATACTGGCCTTTTCACCCTTATTCCGTATCTGGAGGTTGGCGCTAGAACCTGGAGGTGACAGTAGCTTTTTCGGGTAGGGCCAGGGCCTGTTCCCCTTAAACCCCCTTCCCCTGACCCTTTCTTCCCCAAGCTTTTTTCCCCATAGCCGCATGGTCACGGCTTGGGTGGGAGGTTCGCCACGCCGCGATTGAGCAAGTCGAGCAGGACGATTTCGCGGGACTGTTGTGCTTGCGCTAGGCCAACCAGGGCGTTTGCCGCTTCGCGTGCAAGGCGACGTGCCAAGACACGCTGTTGGGTGGAGATGATGCGACCTTCAGGGCGCCCGTGAACGTAGGTGCATCGCATGTCGTAAAGGTCCAGATACTCCTTCGCTGCGCCGGGCTCGACTATGGCGGCACTCAGTCTTGCCGCAACCCTGCGTGTCGGCGATTCGTCGTGATTATCGCCTGTCAGTCGCAGCTTGCGCCTGTGGTCTGCCTCGGCGCCAAACGCGGCCTCAATCATGATGAGGTGCGCCATCACTTCGTCGATGCCATCGGAAAGGAACGCACGAACCAGGAAGTGCTCCACCGGAGTTGAGAAAAGTTCCGACGCCTGGGCACTCGCTGCCTGCAGCAGCGCCCACCTAGCTTCCAGTGCCTGCCGCACATCCTCGGCGGTTGCCCAGGTTCGCAACCACATCGGGCGTTCGGATTCCTCCCACTCGTCGTGATCCACTTGGTGGGAGTATGGCTCCCACGACAGCCGCTCAGGGGGTGGCGGCGGAGGCGGGAACGCGCACAGGTCATTGTCGAGGGTGTATACCCAAGGCAGCCGGAAACCCCGCCAGTCCACCTCGGTCATCTCGGCCCAGTCTTCCCATGGCGCCAGCAGCAGGAAGAACAGCGCGCGCTCTACCGCCGCGGGGAAGCGCCCACTATGGGGAACAATCTCGCCCAGATCCTTTCCGAAGGGGAAGTCCAGCCAGGAGAACTGGCGATTGCCCGATTCGCCTCGAACCGAGATGTCTTCCTCTACGACCATCCAATGGAACTGGGACAGGCGCTGAGTATCCAGCCGTATACCGGGATAACAGCGCTCTAAGCGGGGCGCATTGAACAAAACCTCAAGTTCGGCAGCAGCGAATCGACCCATCCGGGCATTGCCAAACTGGAAGGACGGGAGCTCATCGGCCATATCGAGCGGGCAGAGGTATCGCCGCCTAGTGGTGGTCCGTTGAAACTCGTGAGCCAACGCGGCGGCCACCGTGCCCATGTCCGGCCTGGGCTGGTTGAGCAGATGGGGGGTGCTGCATGGTAGACCCAGCGACTTAAGCGCATTGCCGATGGAGGCCTCCAGCCCGAAGGTGGATTTTCCGCTGCGGTCACGCTTGGTGAGCAATTCCTTCAGTGCGACGAACTCCCGGCTGCTCCAGAGATTCTGTGGGCCGGGTGGCGGGATGTCCCACAGCGCTTGAAGGGCAGCGACAAGAGATTTATCTGGGGACATGAGTGGCTCGGCCCTCCTTGGAATGTTTGTTCAAATGATCCCTGAAGGAGGTTACCTTAGCAATCAGCTGCCGCTTTTTGGGGTTACACGCGCGCTGCCAGCTTTGCTAAGTAGATGGCTCCAGGCATATGTATGAGAAAAAGAACCTTCAGGAAGAAGCGATGATTTGTATTGAATGCGTCACTCCGGAACCTCTCAAGAAGCTGTTCGATGCGCACGGGCAGGACGCTGACTGCAAGTATTGCCAGCGCCGTGGAAAGGCAATTGAGTCCCAGGTTCTATTTGAATACGTCTATGCCCGGGTTAGCGAGAATATTGCCCGTAAGGAGAATCTCTCGGATTACGAGCTCAGCATGTTGTATGGGGCCAGGGTTGAACTGTTCCCCATTGCAGAAATAGACATTGTTCTCTCGGAATGGCTTGATCTCGGAAATGAATCATATTTCGACGATTTGTGTAGCGGCGTTCCCGCCGAATTCAATCTAGATGATGTCGGCGACACTACACACTTTTATGGCGAAGATGACGCGATGGAGGTGAACTTCTACGAAGGTCTTTGGGACCAGTTCGTAGAGGGTGTGCAGTACACGCACCGTTTCTTCAACGCGAATGCCGGAGAATTTCTCGACTCGGTTTTCTCTTTGTTGGTCGCCGATGACGAAGGCCTTAAGCCTGAAGCCATCCGGACCTTGGTCAATGGCGACTTGATGTACCGTGCGCGTCTTGCTAAAGGCTTCAGCGAAGCCGAGAAGATAATTAATGATCCCGCTGGCCAATTCGGTCCAACTCCGAGGTTCCTGGCAAGCAGTCAAAGGATGACGCCGAACGGTATCTCGGCCCTGTACTGCGCGCTGGAGCGAGAGACCTGTCTGAGCGAAATCCGCTCCATCACCGGGGATCATGTGGTGAGCGCAGCGCTGACTCCAGTCGCCGAACTGAAGCTCCTCGACCTCACGGTCTTAGACCAGGTTGCCCCCCCGGATCTGTCGCTCCTAGACGTGGGGTTTCGTGAAGCACTACACCGCAAGGTATTCCTGGGCTCACTTGTCAAAAAGATGTCCAGGCCAAAGGCTCGTAATGATGAGCTGAGCTATCTGTCGACGCAGGTGGTGTTCGAGTACCTACGGCTGCGCTTTGGCAAGCAGGTCGACGGTCTGGTCTTCCCATCCGTGCAGACGGGCGAGGCGGGTACCAACGTAGTCTTGTTCCCCGAGGCCAGCCGCCTTGCCTATGTACCGCCGCCGGAGGCCGATGCTGAAAGACTTGGCGACGAAAAGCCCCCCGTTGTGGTCGAGGTCGAATTGGACAATCCGTTTAAGCCGCCTACCAAGGTAATTGTTGTGCACGACTCAATTCGGTATCACAAGGTAACGGCGATTGAGACCCAGGCCCGCGAGTTTCGCGATATCTACGATATCTTCATGAGCGACGAGACACGCAAGCGGCTGAACTTGGACTAGGAAGCAGGGCTTCTCTGCAGAGGCACGAGGCGCGTGGCGCGAAGCCAGACAGCATCGAATACGAGGTGCGTTCCCTTCTGGCGCGCATGTCAGCAGAAAAGCGTGATGAGGCCATACGCGAGTTGCACCGGATCGACCCGGTGCAGTATCGCTGGCTACGAAAAGGACAACCCAGGGCCTGAATGGATCGAATCGAGCGAGCCAGGCGTTGAAGGGGCGATCTCTGCCTGTCGCGTCTCTGCTGCGCACTGGTCAAGTCGGATGCAAGCGGTGGACCAGCGCTAGGCTACAGCCAACCTGCCGGCGTTTATTGATCATCGCCGATGATCCTCAACCCGTTTCCATAGGGATTGTTCGGGCTGTCCGCACGGTACGGGCTGCCGGCACCATAGGGGTTATTGATGCTATCGGGTGAGTACTTGCTGCCATAGCGCCCGTAGGGATTGGACACTGAATCGGGGGCGTAGCGATTGCCGCTCAGCTTGCCGCGGTAGTTGCCTTGGCTGTCGTAGAGCTTGGGCGAGCTGGTCGTGTAGGGGGTAGCGGCGCTGGTGCTGGAGTACGGACTGCCATACTGGCCGGCCGGGTTGGTGATGCTGTTCGGCGCGTAGCGGCTGCCGGCTCCGTAGGGGTTGGCGGTTGAGTTCGGCGCATAGGGATTGGCACTGAGGTTGCCAAGGTACTCATCTGCCGCGGCGGTGCTGCAAGCCATGGCCAGTGCAAGCGCCGTGATGGGTCGAAGGTTCATAGTGGGTGTTCCCTTCGGTCGATGTTTGTCTCGGTTGATGGTAGCAACAGGCCCCGGACTTGCCTGGGAAGAGCTGCCCCATGTTCGGCGACGTGCTTGCCGAAGTCACCGGCGTCCCGGAGCCACCGCCCGCCGCGAAGGCTGAGTCCGCCCTGCGCGCTGCGGGGGACGCCCTGGGCGGCGTGGCGAATCACGCCGGCAAGGCCTTGGACGATGCGATCAACGGTCTCTGCGCCCTGCTCGGCGGCGGAAGCTGGCTGAATTCAGGGCTAACCTTCGATGAGGAAACCAACGCCAAGGCCAAGCCGCTGTTCATCTCAACCGCGGCGAACTTGAAGGCCGTCAGCCAAGACCTGCGCGAAGCGATGCGCATTGTGGTCCGCATGGTCGTCGAACGGTTCGGCGCCGAGGTGGCGCAGAACATGCAGCCCTACGTGGTGCGCGTCATCGCGGACGTGCGCGACGGCAAGGCCAGCCTGGAGAATGAGAATGAGCGCGGGACGGTACGCGGCGATGGCCCGCAAGCACTGGACGAAGTGGTTGCCGGAGAAGGTGGCGGAACTGAAAGCGGCCGGGGACTGGGAGTCGACCCTGCAAACGCGAGGCAAGTGGGCCGCGGAACGGGTGTTGGAACTGATGCAGCAGGGCTTCCCGCAGTTCGCGGCGGAAGAGGTGGCGCTGAGCGAGCTGATCCTGCTGAAACCGGAGCCCGCGGCGGAACTGGAGCCGTGGGAGCGCGCGGAGCTAGGAAAGCTGGAGGCCGAGTACCAAAAAATGATGAAGCGGGAGCGCGAGATCGACGAGACGGATGAGACGGACGAGTAACCGTCGACGGGGCGCCGGTCGGCAGCCCCAACGTCCCGGCGCGTAACTTCCAGATCACGACACCACCCGCCTGGGCCAGGGCGGGGAGGTGGAGAAGTTCAACGACAACCTCGCGGCCATTCGCACCCTCAATCAGATCGAAGCCGAGCAGCGCCGCGCCACCCCGGACCAGCAGGCGCTGCTGGCGCGCTACGTCGGCTGGGGCGGACTGGCCAGCCGTTGTGCCGCATGCAAGATCCCGCCCAGGGGGACACAAGCCCTACATGACGCGGCCTTGGCTCGCCTCTGCCTGGGCACGCCTGCTGGCTGGAAAGCCGCGTAGTTACTGGTTCTTGGTGATTCTGCATCTGGGTCATGCCCCCAAATATGCCCCCAAAACGAAAAGTCCCTTTTAGAGGCTAAACTCTTGCTCATTCTTGCCAAGCAATCGCAGCGCTTGCCGGTCTGAATAGCTCGCAGAGGTCAGTGATAACCGTAGACGTGGGAGGTGCAACATGAGCACACCGAAGAAGCACGTCAAGACTGTCTTGCTCTCTACCCGAGTGTCTGAGTCGGAGGTGGAGCCGTTGGACTAGCTGTGCCAAGCCACCGGCCGGGGGCGGACTGAGTATGCCCAAATCGCGGTGGAACTCTATCTGCGCGACAACGCATGGCGACTGAAAAAAACCGGGGAGAGCAGTGAGCGAAATGACAATTTCTGAGTTCTTCAACGACCTCGGCGCAAAGCTCAATAATGACAGGTGGTCTTGGGGTGCTGTGCGTGAGGCGGACGGAGCCGTTTTTCTGCGCGTTTGGCGCGACGAGAGAGAAAAATTCCAAGGCGACTACCTGCGGGACAACGCCCCTAAGCTGCACGTCCACATTTTCGACTTGGCAGGCCCGCGCCACAAGGAAAGCAAGCTCGGACACAACGAGCGCAAGGTACACCTTGATCTGATCAACAGGCGGGTGAAGGTCTATCTGGTCATGTGTGACGGCATAATTCTGCCGAACGGGAAGCGCCAGATTACCGGGTACGATTCAGAGACGTTGTACATCGGCGGTCGCACCACGCGGCGCGTTGACGGATGGTGGATTGAGCTGGGGGATGAAGTGCCGGTGCGCGACGTGCGAATTTAGCCTGCTGTTTCACCACCGTTAGCTAGCCGGCGCATCCAACTTGGCCGCCCTTCATGAAGTCTGAATCAGTCAGCGCCATACCTAGGCTCAGTACGAAGACAGGACAGGACAGGTAGAATCGCCGCTGCAGGCCTGCATGGCAAAGCGCTTGACGATTTCGAGGGGAATAAAGGGACAAGTCAACGCCTGTTTCTGCGCCCGAAAACGAGGGGGCCGTTCGCCCTCGAGAAGGGCGGCGAGATATTCCTCTGCAGAGAGTTCGTTCCGCTCCCAGGCGCAGAGGTGGTGAACGAAGGCTGGAGTGTCTACCCTTCAAGGGAAGACGAGGCGGAGGGCCAACTCAATGAGCGAAAAACAAGGCGCTTACCGGATGGGGAATGTGCTGTTCATCAGCAAGGTGCCCTATTTCTCGACATACACACCAGCGCCGCCGTATCACCCTGGCAGCGACAGTAAGCGCTGCACGAAACGGTATCTCCCCGCTTTGAGTACTCCCCAGAAGTAGAGGTTAGGCCACGACAGCCTTCCTCTTGCTTCGTATTGACACCGCCCGCCCGCAGCACGGTGGGCGACACAATGCCGAGGAAGATGGCGATGACGACAAGCCCTACGAAAGACCAGCAAACAACGTCAGCATCCGGCGATCAGGGCAATCAATATCGTGATTATTTAGACATCCCGATGATCAATTGGGGGCCCGCAACGCCACCAAGAGCCACCCCGCTATCTCGACTTTCCGCTTGGTTACGCAGGCTTAGCAAAGGGTGGTGGTGATCGGCTGTCATGGCACCGTTGAACGGGACAGGTGCCGGCCACCAGGGCGAACCCCTGCAGCCGGCAGCGGGTCAGACGATGCGCAGCTCGGGCGGCAGCCTTGGTCCGAACGGTGCGCCAGGTGCGAACGGATCGGGTAGCAGCTCGGGCGGGCATTCGAGGATGAAATCCATTCGCGCCAGTTGGCACGCCTGATAGAGTGGGCTTCTGTCGCCCCAGCGGTCGCCCCGGCGCTCGGCGCTGTTCTCCAGGTCGTGAATGGCCACCAGCTCGGACAGGGTGCGCCATCCCTCCCGGCGTGCCCGCTCCCGGTCTATGCGGTTGATGTTCAGCAGGTCAGCCAGTTGATCGAAGCCCAGCGCTTCGGCTATGCCGTCACGGTCGCGGATGATTGTCTGCCCATAGGCCACCAGTACACGGCGCAGGGCGGCTAACTCTTCGGCGCGGTGGTCGCGGGCTTGCTGTTCCACGTCGGCAACGGCCATTGCGGTGAACGGCAGGAATTGGCGCAGCTTGCCGGCCTGTCGGCGCAAGGCGCGGCTCTCGGCGTGAATGGCGTTCTTGGCCTGGCAGATATTGCGTAGGACGCGGCAGGTGATGGTCAGGCAGTCGCGCTTGGTGGTGCCCGGCTTCGAGGCGATAGCGGCCAGGGTCTTTAGGCTTTGCGGCATGGGGTTGGCTCCAGTGGGGTGCGGTCATAGGTGGCACGCAGCTCTGCCCCGATTACACAGTAACGGCCTTTGGGGGCGTGGCAGAGGCGGCACGGCATTAGATGGTTGAGGTACTGGTCGCGGGCTGCAATCCATTCAGGCGAGGCCGTGGCTGCCGTATGGATGGGGTGCTGTGGCTCGCGGTTAACTTCCACAATTTGTGGAGGTTGCGCGGTGGTGACCAATTGGAGCGATTGCGCCATATGGTCGGGCTGTTGTGCTCGATTGATCCACGCCGGGTTGCGGCGAATCAGTGCCGCCACCTCGGCAGGATCGCAGCCCCCGTCGATGGCATCCTGGATGGTGATGGTCTTGCGCCATTGGCCAGCCGCCCATGTGTTCTCCCCGGATTTATCGAAATGGTTTGGCAATTTGACAGTGCCGATTGCGGCGCGAATGGCGGAAAGGACGGGTTTTGCCCTTGCGCACTACTGTTTTGCCCATCGCTTAGTGCAGCGTTAACAGCAGCAAGCATTGGTATATGTATAAAGGGCTTCACTATCTGAAGCAGGTGTACCCCCGGTATCGATTCAATAATTGAAGCAAGCCAACCTGGTTTCAGCGGCATTTCACACCGATTTATGGTCATTTTGAGCCTCCCCTGCTTCATTAATTGAATCGAACGGCTTCACAAGTTGAAGTGGGCGTTCTGTTCTTTTGATGGAAAAACTTCGTGGCGGGGCGCGGGTGGCGTTTACCTCCAGATCAGCTCTTGGGCATTCGTCGATGGCATGCCAAGTCAGAGCGTAAAGAGCGCAGCGCCCCCCAGGATTAAGAAAGCGCCCCTCGCGTGTCCGAACGATCAGGTTTTTGTTCTGCAGTTCATCAAGCACCTTTGTAAGTGTTGCGGTCGATGCTATGCCGCGCGATTTGAGCTGCGTGATCGTTGCTGACAGGTTGCCGTTGTTTCTGCCGTTGTATTGCCGCACAAGCCAGTGAAGAACCTTGAGCGCACTGCCGGACAAACTTAGAAAATCTGGGTGATCTTCGACAACGTGCAGAAACATAGAAAACCCACCAGCCTCCCTGCGTCCTTTGGACTTTCCGTATGACTTGGCCATCAGCCAATTACCACCTCAAGCGGGAAGCTCTCGCGCAATAGTGTTTTACGTTGTGCATAGGGTGTTCCTGAAAGGATCAGCGCCGCATTTCGGCAGCGAATTTTTTTCAGTTCGCGCAGTGCTGTGATGTTTAGCGCAGAGTCCGCTATTGGTGAAAAAGTGCCGGTCAGCAGCCAGTTGCAGAGCAAGCCTTCAGTGCGGTAGTGGTGTGACTCGGTAGACTTTCCAGCGGCGGCTCGTGCTTGCTGCAATGCATCGCACATCAGCCGGGAAGCAGCGCACTTGTCCTGATGCTCCAGTAGGCGCAGCGGATCTGCTTTTTGTTTGGCGAGCCGGAGAAGCGCTTGGTGTTGGTCTAGAAAGGCATCAACCAATTTGGCTTGCCCTTCCATGGATCGTTTCCCGCCAATAAATGGCATCAGCACCAATGCGTCGCGCTCGGAAAGGCGATAGCAAGGTTGAGTCTTGCCTCGTGAGTCAATGTAATCTCGCGGCTCAATAGTGAGCTGCGAAATGGCCCCGGTCTCGACAAGACTGGCCAGCGAGCGCAGCACATTCTTGTGTGGGCGGCCGAACAGTTGAGCGATAGTGGTGGTATCCACTGACAGCTGGTCACGGTTCGAAATTACAAGTGGACTAACGGCTGGATTGGACTTCTTCATGTCAGGCTACCGTTCTCGCGTCGAGCTTGGCGAGTAGCCATGCCTCAACTTCGGCACGCACAAAGTACACGCGGGCTTGCCTGCCAGTGCCGTCTTTCATCGGCTTTGGAAAAGTGGGGTCTTTGGCGCGCAGCTTATTCACGCCGGATCTGGTTCGGCGAAGAAAGGTTGCCAGGTCGACCATGGTTATGAGTTCGGGAAGGGTTGCGGCGTTATCTGCGTCTGAATGGGTACGTTTCAAGATGGGTGCTCCTGTATGGGACAGGCGCACTGTGCGGAATGGATTTTTGTATGTCAGGGACGTTTATTAAATCGGTGTGCTTTCTCGCCGCTCATGCGGTAACAGTAGTGGGTGTATATGGATTTGTCCCAATAGTTGGCTACCCTTCGCTTGAGAGTTTCCGGTGCTTCATCTGCGTCCCAAGAGTCCGGTACCAAGTCAGGCCGTTGTGTGATGGCCTTGTCGCAGGCCGCCAGTAGAGACAGCACCGTCGATTCGCGGTAGAACTTGCAGGCCAAAGCATACAATTCGAATTCATCAGGCCGATGCGCAGCTCTTTTCCCTCGCTTGCCTGGAGGTAAGTCGCCAGCTATGAAGTCCGCGAAGCGAGGCCGGTTGAAAACATCTGGTCTGATCTTTCGTGCGTCGTTTACGGTAAGCAAGCCAGCTCGGATGTCCCGGATGAAATTATCAGCATTCCGCTCATCTGCCCATTCGATGAAGGCGCACAGCAGCTTTGCCGTCCCATCGGTGTCCAAGTCGAAAATTTGTTGGCGCGTCACGCCAGTCTTTTCCCAGATCAGAAGAAACTCCTGAAAACCATTGGGACAGTAGCGAAAGCACTTCCCATAATCCGGTCGGCCTGGCTCTAGGCCAATGACCATGACAAAGCCGTTCGCGTTGACCTCAGCGGCGAGCACGTCAAAGGGACTGGAAAGGCGCTCCTCGTTGCCTTCGCTCACCGCTGAAGCCAGGGTTTTTGCTGCGTGGAATGTGGCCGTAACCCCATTTGGAAAGCGCAGAATCAAACTCATGTGTCCTCTCTCTCCGATACTCTTGCGATTTGCAGATCGCCCAGGCAGGCGGCTGATGAGTGCTTCCACCCTGCCGGGTTATGTCTGGAAAAGCTTCTCGGGGAAATTCTGTGACAGCGCGCTGGTACCGCTGACAATCACTGCGCGGTTAAAATTTTCAATCTGGTCTGGTGTTATCCCAGTTTCTAGTGCGCCCAGAAAGTCGGCGTACCACTGAAGCATAGTGCGGCGTAGCACAACATATTCAGCGTTGTTGTAGAGGCCGGCCATGCCTTGCTCTTTGTGCGCCAATTGTGCTTCCACAAGGTCTTTGTCCCAGCGATGTTCGCGCAATAGGGTGCTGGCCGTGTGGCGGCTGCCATGTCCTACCAGGCGGCCTTTGTACCCAACCTTGTTCAGCGTCAGGTTGATGGTGTTTTCGCTGATTACCGGTTGCTTTGCGCCGATACCGGGAAACAGGTAGCGACCGCGTCCGGTCATGCGGTGTAGTTCGCGCAAGGCATCCAGCGCCTGCCGAGATAGAGGGGTGACGTGGTCACGGCGAGTTTTCATCTTGGCTGCAGGAATGCACCACAGCGCATCCGCAAAATTGATTTCATTCCACTCAGCATGGCGCACCATGCCGGGCCGGCTGGCAGTCCATAGCACTAACCAGGTGGCGACGCGTGCTGGCGTGCGGCTGGTGCTGCGGCGTAGGGCTTGCAGGAATGATGGCAACTCAGGCTCCAGCAGGTGAGGGTACTGCTTGGCCTTGGGTGTCGGCTTGGCGATTGAGCCAAGCTCACTGGCGGGGTTGTATTCGCAAAGTCCACGCGCGATGGCCTGGCTGAATATTTGGCGCAGGGCTACGCGGATTTTGTCGCGGGTGTTCATTGCGCCCCTGGCTTCGATACGTTCTTGTAGGTCGGCACAGTCTCGGCGGGTGATTTCAGTCAGCAACTTGCTACCCAGCGCTGGCAGCACGTCATTATCCAGATAGCCGCGCATCAGGCGTAGAGTGCTAGCGGCGCGGCCGTCCTGAGCCTTGCGTTGATACCAATACTCGGCGGCAGCGGCAAAGGTATTAGCGCTGGCAATCTCTTTGGCTTCACGCTGCTCGATCTTGTGCTGTATGGGGTCGGTGCCATGTGCAATCAGCTGCTTAGCTTCGTTGGCCTTTTTGCGCGCCAGGGTGCCGGGCAGGTCGGGGTAGCCGCCCAAGCCATGCCAGCTCCATTTGCCGTTCGGTTTTTTGTAGCGAAGCTCCCATGACTTGGTGCCGTTCGGTTTGACTCGGAAGTACAGGCCTGGGCTATCTAGCTCCCGGTAGGTAGTAGCTTCGGGCTCCAGGCTCGCCAGCGTAGTGTCCGCCAGAGGTCGGCGTTTGATCTCGCTCCGCTTCATTTCTTGTATGCCTAACTTCTGATTTTCTGAAGCATACATGTGGGCATACACGCCGCCAAGGCATACATGGGAGCATGTAGGGATATGCAGGCATAAAAAAATCGGCTGAAGTGGCCGGTTTGTCTGGGCTTCAGCTGATCTCCGACACATCCGGGATCATGCTGAGATATAGAAGTGGAGCGGGTGAAGGGAATCGAACCCTCGTTATCAGCTTGGGAAGCTCCTAACGAGGTGTCCTGGTGAAAGGAGGGAGATACTGGAGGTGGGATGTTCGAGCGTCCGGTTGAGTATGCAGCCAATAGCACTCACTCCGGCGTCATCATCACCGCGAGTGTCATTTTGATGAATTCCTCGTTGCGGTCGATCACATCCAAGGCGCCGCGCACGTTTTCGGCGACATCTGCGGCTCCCCGCTGTTCGACCCAGTTCGTCAGCTCCATGATTGCAGCTTCCAAGGCGAGTTGATTTTCGTTGATCTTGAAAAGCAGGGAGGGGAGTAGGTCTGAATTGGGCATCGCGATTCCTCCGTGAAAAAGAAAGCGTAGCAGCTTGAGAACTTCATCGAGCTTAAGACTGATTGCGGCTTGTCGCAAAAGACTGCCATCGACCCATTGCTGTCGCTCACGATGCCAGTCAGGATCCAGCCCACACCCGTTACGAAATAGCTGAAAGCGTATGATGGCGAGCCTTCATTACCGATAAGGAAATCGCCATGCGTCCTGACAAGGCCTGCTCAGTAGTTCTTTGTTCCGCGCGGCTCCCCAGGATCCTTTTGTTCCGTCATCCTCAGGCTGGGGTGCAACTGGTGAAGGGAACCATTGAAAAGGGAGAAACACCGGGCCGAGCAGCCCTGCGTGAACTGGCGGAAGAGTCTGGTATAAGCGCCGCCGCAATCGAAGACGATCTAGGATGTTGGGAGTCCGGTCATCACGGCCAGATCTGGTCGTTTCAGCTGTGCCAGGCGGGTGGACCACTACCTGAACAATGGTCACATCAGACGCTCGATGACCATGGTCACCTCTTCGAATTTTTCTGGGCTTCGCTCGACCATCTCCCTTATGACGATTGCCACCCTGTTTTTCGTCGAGCGCTGGTCTTTTTGTGCGAAGTCTTAGGAGCCCGTGGGCACTTGGTGGACAAGCATCCTTGATTCAACTGACGAACGTCTGCTATTGGCCGATTCTGTTGAAAAAGTCGGATTTTCAGCTCGCCTAAACTCAGGCACGACCACTACCGGAGAACCTACTCACCACATTGAGTGGTTTCTCGGCCCTTCGTTGACCTTTGCTGCTCTGTTAGTGGGTTAGTTTGAGGTTTTTTGCTTCGTGCAGGCGCACCTATCCCGTAGAAGGTGGCCCTTGAGATGCAAGTTTGGCCAGACGTCGCAGGTTCTGTACCGCGGCCGCCAGCGTGAACTCATCGGACGCGCCACTCATGCCACGTAGTCGCAAGCGATCCAGTTTCAGGATGCGCTTGAGGTGAGCAAACAACATTTCCACCTTCTTACGTTCGTGGCGAGAGCGCACGTACTCCGGCGTCGCTGCGATGCGTCGAGCCACATCACGAGCGGCTTCATGGACGCTGCGAACGATCTTGCGAATCGGAGTGTTCGGGCAGCACTTGGCTTTCATCGGACATGTCGCGCAGTCGGTCTGTCTGGATCGGAAGATGATGGTGTTGGCTTTTGTGACGTGCGAACGCTCGTTCTTGAAGGCTCGCCATTCGCTGCGTAATACGTTGCCGGCTGGGCAGCGGTATTCCTCGGCCTCTTCATTCCAGTGGAAATCGTTACTCGAAAAGCTGTCGTTCTTGCGCTCAGTTTTGTCCCACACCGGCACATGCGGCTCGATGTCTTTTTCCTCCACCATCCAGGCCAGCATCGGCGCGGTACCGTAAGCGGTGTCGCCAATGAGGCGTTCCGGCTTGATGTCGAACTGCGCTTCGACCCGATCGATCATCGTCTTGGTGCTCTCGACTTCTGCGGTTCGATGAGCCGGTGTGGGTTCCACATCCATGATCACGCCGTGCTCGGTATCGATCAGATAATTCGTAGAGTAAGTGTAGAAAGCTGGGCCGCCTGGAGCAGCGGTCCAGCGGGCCTGAGGATCCGTCAGCGACAGGCGCTTCGGTAGCGTTTCGGCCAAAGCCTCTTCATCGAGGGCTTCAAGGTACTCACGCACGGCGCGGGTGCTCAGAGTCGGATCGCTCCAGTTGACCGGTTCATCACCCGGTACGCCGCGCTGCCGACTCGCATCCGCTTTGATGATGCTGGCGTCCACGGCAAAGCCTTCGCCTTTAACCAGGCCTGCGTCCATGCAGCGACGCAGCACTTCATTGAACAACCAGCGAAACAGATTACTGTCCCGAAAACGGCCATGTCGATTCTTGGAAAAGGTCGAGTGATTGGGGACTTCATCTTCAAGGCTTAACCGGCAGAACCAGCGATACGCCAGGTTCAAATGGGCCTCTTCGCACAACCGTCGCTCTGAGCGAATGCCGTAGCAATAGCCCACGATCAGCATGCGAATCATTAGTTCGGGATCAATCGACGGACGCCCAATCGGGCTATAGAAATCGGCGAGGTAATGGCGCAGATCGTTCAGATCGAGACACCGATCAATGCTGCGCAGAAGGTGATTGGCGGGGATGTGATCTTCAAGGTTGAACGAGTAAAACAGTCGCTCCTGCCCACTCGATAACTGTCCCATCATGCTATGTGATCCCCCGCCAGCCAATGCAGAGATTTTGCCGCAGTCCAGACAGGGGAGCTACTTTTTCAACAGAATCGGCCGATTGTTGCCTGTCGCGAACGCAGCCACCGACCCATAACGGACCCCGCCCTAAGTGCTTCAATTCAAGCTTGGTATTACCTTGAAGCCTTTAGCGGGGCTGATATAGGATGGCTGAAGGAGATGGTATTCCTCCTTTAACCGCCTTCGTGCTGATGATGCCTACGTGAACCCTGGACAGGGTGCGTAGGTATGTCGCCCTGTCCTCCTACTTAGGACAGGATCGTGATTTCAATCTCCCCGTTCATCCCCCATCTGTTCATCCAGTTGTCAGAGATTCCTCGCCTATTCATGCCGATAGGAGACGCGCAGCTATGCTGAAGTCATTGCTCGTTATCGCTATCGGCGCATCACTTGGGGCCTGGTTACGCTGGTTGCTGGGTATCAAACTCAATGCCCTGTTCCCAACTGTTCCGCCGGGCACCCTGATTGCCAACATGGTTGGGGGATACATCATCGGTTTAGCGATTGCCTTCCTGGCCGCAACGCCATCGCTGAGTCCCGAATGGCGACTACTGATCATCACCGGCTTCTGTGGGGGGCTGACAACCTTCTCTACGTTCTCAGCTGAAACTGTCACCTTGATTCAGGAGGGCAGATTGTTTTGGGCGATTGGTGCCATATCGCTCCACGTCGCTGGCTCACTGGCGATGACTGCAGCAGGGCTTCTCTCGTTTCAATTTGGCACACGCTAAAGAGGTGATCGTCATGAAAGGGTTTCTGGTGATTTTCTTTACCCAACAGAACCGCCGTCATCATGGAAAAATGCTCGGTGACTGGCTTGTCGATCTGGCCAAAGAAATGGGGCTGCGTGGAGCCACTCTGGCAACCGGTATTGAAGGCTTCGGACATTCGGGAAAACTGCATTCCTCGCATTTTTTTGAGCTGGCTGATCAGCCAACCGAGATCCGTCTGGCAATTTCTGAAGAAGAGTTCACTCGCTTGTTTGAGCGCCTTGCGGCCGAGGAAATTTCCTTGTTCTACATAAAAGCCCCAATTGAATTTGGAGCCGTTGGCATGCGGGCTGATCCAGCCGATCGCGTAGGTTGAAACGTGAGCATGTGGATTGCTGCAAGGAGATGCCTGCTTTGGCCAATATCTGCCTGTCGAGAGAGGCAGTTAACGACCGATTCTGTTGAAAAAGTCGGTTCACCCAAACGGCTTGGTCATTGACTGGTTAAAACGCCTTTTTTGCACACTGCTACGTGAAATCCGAGTCCGAAAGTCTCTGCCGAAAGTAAAGATTTCAATCTCGGACGCATACTTTTCTGCTGCGGAAACCATGGTCGACTTTTTCAACAGAATCGACCCATTGCAGCGACTCCCCAACGACTGCGATCTGGACAAAGCTACCTACCGAAAAAAGCACCAAATGCGGACCGACCGATCGTCACCAATTGGATTAAAGCCAATACAGGAGAGCAATGGTAAACAACCAGCCGATGCAGAGGGTGATAGTCAGGTAGATAACCACGAGCATCAGGGAGCGACTCCACATGATACTGACCTCCCATAACCACGGTTTGAGGCGCTTCAGGGGCGTCTGACAAACCGAACAAACGCAGGTCAATCCGTACTACAGCATCCGTGCTGCTCCTGGAGCGGCGGGCACTTCACCGTGCCAAACGAACAGAACACACAGCAGTCACCGGGGTTCGGGCGTAGCAGGGTTTTGCAATTGCCACACTCGTAGAAGAACTGGCAGGCGTTCGTGGGCATGGCCTCCTGCTTGGCGAAACCGCAATGCGGGCAGGTCAACACGGATTCGAGGATGACGACGCTCATGGTTGCCTCATTTGTGCATGGTGGAGGGATAACCCGCATTCATCGCCGCCTTGGTCAACGCCTCAGGATCCGCCGATCTGTTGAGCCATCGTTTTCTCCATTGAATCGATCTAACCTAGAGTCACTCTAAACTCCGTACCCGGGTACAGAGTCAAGGGGCGTGTGATGGCAACAGGGCTGAGTATCGGCAAGTTGGCGGAAGCTGCCGGGGTGAATATCGAGACTATTCGCTATTACCAGCGACGCGGCTTGCTGGATGAGCCGCCGAAGCCGCCCGGCGGATATCGATGCTATCTACCGGAGCAGGTCAAACGGTTGCGCTTCATCAAGAGGGCGCAGGCGCTGGGATTCACGCTGGATGAGGTGGGCGCACTGCTGACACTGGATGCGGCCTGCACTTGTCGCGAGACTCGAGCACTGGCCGTGCGCAAACTGGCCCTGATCGAGCAAAAGATGGCCGACCTTGCCGCAATTCGGCAGGTGCTGGACGGACTGGTGCAGGAGTGCGATGCAAGCGACGGCGGGGCCGCTTGCCCTATCATCGATGTGCTGAACAGGGAGTGATGCCCGGTTGCAGGGCATCATGCACAGGCGTCAGGCCAGCAACACATGCAGTGCAATCGTAAGGCCGCTTGCTAGCGGTCAGGAATGACCACTTTTGGCTGGCTATAGCCGGTGGCGAGCGTCCGCAATGGGGCGCTCTCAGGCTGTCATGGCTACGAAACGAGTTGATCAGATTCGATGCAAATGGCTGGTCAGGTCGAAGGCAAGCGGATGGGCAAGGCCGAGAAATTATCCAAGCTGCTATCGATCCACGGTTTCCTTTGAACGCGGTAGGGATCTATGCGTCTGTTGATAAGCGTATTTGGGAGTAAATCCTACTCAGCAACATTTTGAACCGAATGACTGAGTACAGTTCTATCTCGCAATAGGAGGGCGGAGGTGTAGGCTCAACAATATCTCAATATAGAGTCATTCCCTACACTACCAAGGTGAAGGCTGCCTGCATCAGAATCCGCTTGTGTAAGGAGGAAGCTATGACAATGCCGAACGAACGCACGAGAGCGCTTATTCAGAGTCATGATTTTCTAGTTGAGTTGGGCCAGGATCAAGCGCTTGCGGAGTCAATTCGTCGTCAGGCCTGCCAACTCTTACGGTATTATCCAAGCTCGTACGAAATACCACTGGCCGGCAAGCTGGAAGAACGCAGAACAGACCGAATTACGGAACAATTTTTGAGCTCCAGTGTGGATTAACTGCCTACCACAGTCGGTGCATAATTTAATGATCCTGTCGGACCGTACTCGTCATATTGCGGCCAATACCCGATGGTTGCTTTCAGCCATATTTTTGCACTGCTGTATAGCTTCGGTATGCAAGCAACTGGGGGGCATCTCTTGTGACTTTACCCAAGGACAACTGGCAACGTGTATAAAAGTGCAATGAGTACTAATATGAAATTGGTTGCTGTTATACTACCTCGTGGTTCGCTCACACCTTCAGTTCTACCACCGCGCTGGATGACAGGGCTTGGGTGCTGAGCGAGCCATTCACACATCTTTCTAGGTGGTGCGCACATCCATTCACTGCTAAGGACCTCAAATTTAAGGACCAAGACGACCGAAAATATGGGCGTCGGTCACATCTCCCGCGGTACTCACTAGCTCAATCCAGCGTAAAAATTGAGTACCTATTTCTTTTGATATCCTGGCCAAGCCATTAAGTGTGCAATTTTTCGTGCTTTGATTGTTTTAGCTAAAACGAATGCTATCGATCAGTTTTTTGCGAAATTTTATTAAATGCTGATTTCAGGGACTCAACGTCATTATTTCTTTTACTAACCGACTTAACAATTGATGAATCATCTACAAAGTTTTTCGCTTGCAGGCTTTCAAATGATTCGCGCTCTGCGGGGGTCATCGTGGACGTCAGATAGCCTGTCGATGCTTGTGTGTCCCGTATAGCTGTGGTAAGTGCGCGAATATTAGGGCTGTTCATAATCTGGCTTTCGAACGGACACCATAAGTCCATTCTCTCGGGCTTATTTGAGATGATTTGAGATTGTATACATTGAACATCTTTTTTGTTAGTGAAGTATTGCGCGGATGAGTAAGCGGCATCTAGATCTAAAGCCGAAATTTTATGCGCGCCCCGTGTTCGTGCATTGCGGTAAGCAAGTTTTATCAGCTGAACAACTGCGCGCTTAATTCCGGCGGTGTAGCGAAAAAGTGTCGATGAGAAATCGCACGCGCTGTTAGATAAAATGCCTCCTGATACCCTAATGCACTCTGAAACGAAATTAAACCAATCATCTCCGTCAGGATCATCTGGCCACATCACTCTGGGTTCGACTAGTAGGCGCTGCCGTTCTTGCTGAGGCCTTAGCAACATTTTTGTGCATAAGTCGAAATTGGCTGCATATATAACTGGAAGCCCAATAGTCGCCGCATATAATAGTGAAGTACAAATTTTTGTAGCCATAGCTCCTTGCTCATAGAATTGAAGCTCATCTATGCTCATAAAGGAGATGCCGTCACGAAATGCAATCCTTCTACAAATTCTTAGCAATTCATCGACCCCAACTCTCGTCCCTGATTTACCTATGAGGTCGGGTATAAAGTCGTGCAATACTTGTTTAACACCTTTTTTGTCTTTCATATTTACGTGCCACAAGGTTTTCAGTGGGATCTTACCTATTCCCTCAATAAATAGATCAGTATCCTGGGAGAACATTCGCGGAATTGCTTTGAGAAGCTGGGACTTTCCAATTCCTGCGTAACCCGTGAGGCAGATCGGAAAGTATTCTCTGGTGGTAGGGCTATAAAGGTGCTTTTTGTACAGCTGTTCATCTTTATAACTCACAAAGCAGTGTGTATAGGCTAGTTCATTTATCTCGCGTAGTAGTTTCAGAGCGAACGAGTTTGGTAAGTAAATTGACTGTAATCGGGTGCCGAGGATAGAAGCAGATATATCAGGACTGAATTTTTCGAGCCCCACAACTTCAGGAGGTCGTACAGAAACTAATCTGTTGATATCGTCGTCACTACGAAGTTTTGTAAAACGATCAGCCCAAATATTAAAATTCATTTCTTTGTTCCTAGAGCTCTGTTTAAGTCATTAGCATCTCGAGTTTGAGCGACGGATTTTTTGGCCTTTCGCGAGATTTTTTTGCCTGTTTCCCAACCTTCACCAAGGTTTTTGTTCATCATTATTTTATATTCACCTTTAGCTGCTGATTTATGAACTCGCATTTTGGAGGCCGCCAAATTTCTAAGGCGGCTTTCCTCCTCTAACTCAGCATATGTCACAAACAGTTGAGCCCTGTCGGCCTTCATCGGTAACAAAGCATCCAGTTCAAATAAACGGTTACTGACATCAACCCAGATGCACCTCACGCATAAATCGAGCATAAAGCCCGATAGCTTAAAGCCCCGGCGAGCTGCAGAGTCATATACTCCAGTAGCTCGAAAATCAGGGCTGTCATATCGACGACACTTGAAATGTACTCCGTCAGACTCGATATTGACTTCTATAGGCGTTAAAAAACGGCGCACAGCGTCATCGAAATTCATTGGGTAAGCGCTTGATCTAGACCGTTGCGCGTAATACTCGTAAAAGCAAATTGGGGTGGTAGCAATGTTTTCAAAAAACATGTCAGGTGTCATTCTATTGCTAACATTAGAAGTTTGATTGTCAGCTACAACCCTCAGCAGTTCTCGCTTGATCATCTGAACTGTATTTAAATTGCTTTGTAGAACTACGGGTGGGCCTTCAATAGTCGTATTTTTTGGATGCGATGACTCAACGGTTGCTTTAGATTGTGGTTGATAAGAAG
Source organism: Pseudomonas sp. ACN5 (assembly GCF_002303975.1). NCBI lineage: Bacteria > Pseudomonadati > Pseudomonadota > Gammaproteobacteria > Pseudomonadales > Pseudomonadaceae > Pseudomonas > Pseudomonas sp. ACN5. The sequence continues at coordinate 274,023 of NZ_MRCP01000004.1, forward strand.
GGGCTAAGTCTCTGGCAGTCAAGCCTGCATCGATTTTTGCAATATCAATAGTCGCTCCAGGGCCTCTATCTGCAACCATATAAGATGGCATTCCTACAACTGGCCAATCATCAGGTTTAATATCGCAGCCAAATAGTTTTGCATACTTTGATTTTTCAAGCGCCATAGAAAACAAAGCCATTTTATAGGCGGCGAGAGTTTCGCCTGCATAGGAAAAACCTACACCCACTATGGCACCTGACAAACCGCATACAGCTCTAACGACGCAAAGTTTTTTAAGCGGACTGTTCTCTATCAAACCTGACGGTAAGTCGTTGGTGAAATATCCGTCAAATTCAACTTTTTGCATAACATTAGTAAGTTCTTCTGAAAATTTACCGCGCTCTTCTATCTTTTTTGATCTGATCCCCTTTGGACCGAGCTTGACCTCACCTCTTTGATAGGAGTTAAAGTGCTTTTTGACTCGGTATGTAAACTGATCTAGTGTCGGGAAAGGGTCTCCTTCTGATTGGATGAAATGCTTCCAGCCATCAACAGATATGATTTCACATTTGAAAATGTTAGTAATAACGGCCTCATAAATAGAATCCATTGACATGCCGTTATCCGCGTATTTTGCGTACCCACTAACAATTTTTTCTTCCATGTCTTTAGTGACATGGAATCCAAAATGCTTTCCTGTTACCAATGAGGGGCGTCCTAGTTTGCAAGTGACGTTTGCCATAAAGCGATCCCAGTGTCCGATTTTATGAAAAGTAGGCATCAATGCTAGTTTGTTGAATCCAAAAACGATATATGAATAAAACCAAAAGCGAATTCTGGATTCATTTTTTTTAGGTTTTAGCGATCGCGCGTGTTTATTGATTATGCGATCGGGATTTTCAGATGATAGAATGCTATCAATGTTTCTAACCAATTCCTCAATAGCAAGAAAGCGTTCATCCATATAATCTGTGTATGATTTTTTTTTGCTTTGACGGTGAGCGTCAGCAGTAGCGATGTTAAGGCTTTGAATGCCATGCAGCCAAGTTGGAAAATAAACTGCGCTATCGATTGTTTTTATATGGCCCTCAAGGATGCCTAGCTCAAAATCGCTTTGCTTTATTCTTTGCATTGTGGCTTTACCCTGGCCACGGTCATACTCAAAAAAAATCAAGCTGACTAATCTTTTGATCCCATCACTTCTGAGAAAGTGATAAGTGATTTGAGGCAGCAATGAGCGAAACCCCTCGCTGGCGACTAGCCCTGTTCCAATTAACATTGGGGAAGTCCCGCGAAGTAACTTGAATACACATCAAGAACATCTTGATCCTGAGGATTCATTGGGCGATCGATTAAAATAGGCTGAAAAAGGTTGAGCAAAAGTTCTCGGCGCCATACTGCACGGTAAAAAAGCATTCGAAATTCGTGCGCCTTCCCGTGATGTGAGGTGTATTTGTTGATTATTTCGGCCGCAGTTGTGTCTGTACCAATCGCTTGATTGAGTGATTGTGTAAAGTCCTTGACTGTCAAAGGGCTCAGCGTGATAAGCCTGTCCTCGGCGCTCATGCACATATCAAGATTTGCAGAAACTTCATCATCAATTGAATTTTTTACAATTCTCTGAGTTCTTATTCCTGCGTCTAAGTAATAAATACGCTCAATTTCGTGTCTGATTTCAGCCCTTTCTTTGTCACGTTGTCGCTGTTTCAGAGTTTTAACCTTACTTCTCCGGTGCTCGTTAAAATCAGATTCTGTATTTTTAACAGTCCAGTTAACACAGTAGGGACTACTATCAGAGCACTTTAGGTAAAGAAGGAGATCTCCTAGGTATGGAAATGGAAAACGTTCCCTTTGCTCACCATCATCGATCCATATCGTTGGATGTGAGCGGAGTTTACCCAAGCGCTCAGCGACGTCTAAAGTTCCTTTATGTGAAGCGAGTAGCATTGTCTGTGCCAGCGGATGACCAAACAAAGGATGAGTAGTGGGGGTGGGGTGAAGCATTTTTTGTTCATGAATTTCAAATACATTCGGATTGTAAAGTGCAAGATTCACAGCTCTAACTTCGGGAGTCGATAGTAAGTGAAGCGTACGGCCATACCGTTTCCAATTGAGCTCCCGTAGTCGAGATATGCTGGGGCCTTCGGAACGAGAAGCGCGTATAGACGGTTGGTACTGGTCTCCCCATTGAAAGGAAAGTTGACGTTCGATGATTCTGAAAAAAGCATTCTGTGCTCTGCTCATACTTTCGTCTGTATAGAAGGGCAACTATGATACGAGCGCTTTGTTACGCTCTGTTACGCATAGTCGCGATATATTCTAGTTGCAATAGTTCGCCTTCATCAGAACTTGCCTTTTGATGAGCTTGAACAATTAAGTCGAGGACGAATGGAGGCGCGGTGGGCCTTGACGGCATACCGGTATTAGCAGAGAATGGAGTTGTCATGGCGCCAACCTGACATCACCATAAAAGCCCAGGGGTCCAACCTGGGCTTTTTCACATCTGCCCCTCAGGGTTTTCATTTATTCATTCAAAATTCCTGAAAGTGGTTTTGCTGTGCAACGTTGTTTAGCCAGCCAAAAGGCGACGTCGCGAGTTAAGGCAAAACGGCCACGCCTATGTTGTAAGCCGAATGTCGGTACGCCTATAGAACCCCTTGATATCGAGCGTTGCATAGCAGTCATTGAAGGGTAACTGAGCTCTCGCCATAAGCTTCTGCTAGGAATGAGCTGCCCGTATTTATCCGCTAAACTATTTTCTATCGACTGTGCGAGGAACAGCACTTCTTCGTCATTTTCAAGCTGGCTGTCCATCGTAGTTACCCTCTGTCCGCAACAATTATTAGATGGTATACCTGCGTCTCAATTTTTTGAAGTGAACCTAAGTTTCCATAGTTTGGTGGTTTTTTACATATGGTGTATGTCAGTACTTTTTCTGATGGTCCCGCCTTACAAGCGTTTGTGAGGAATTTGCTCAGTGATGCAAAAAGTTTACGCATAGATGGACTCGATCGGGCTGGCCAAATCGATAGTTATATTTCAAGAGGTAAAGTTCTGGCTTGGGTCGACGCGATAACGCTATCGCTCGGTGTTGTTGACCTTTCGTCAAAGTCGTCCATAGCCAAGCTTGAAAGTATGGGTACGGAAGACTTGGACGAGAAGGCAGTCAATCATCTCATGAAAAAATGGAAGCGTTTTACTTTAGGGGAACAGCTCCCAAATGCGGTTACGCTAGTCAAAACAGAAAGGGCGTGTCCAGGATCGACCGATATTTTCAAGCATCCACTATGGGCTATTTTGTCTGGAAAAAAAATCAGCTCTCAATCCATCATCGACACACTGCATGCAGATGCGGCTGCAATAACAAATAAATTAATGATTAAGTCTAATCGTGACAATGAATTTATACTTTCAATGTTGGATGTGCTAGATAAATGCCGTTGCTTTTACGATTGTCTGTTTGTTTGTGTTTGGTTGCTAAAAGTTAACAAGTGTCAAGATTTGGCTGTGGCGCTCGTTTCGTTTATACATAGGCAATTAGTTGTTAAGTCGCTTCAGCTCTTAAATCCTGCCGCTGCTTATATGCTGATATTTGTTTTTTGCGACATGCTGCGCAGTACAACTACCAATGCCGGTCTATACGCTGAAACTCCTGAAATGGTAATTAGGTACGCTATTGCGGTTAAAGCTTCTGCGATGGAGAAGGAAGTTTGGACAGGTCGGTCGGTAGTTAGTGCCTGGGATGTCAGCGGAAGAAAGGTGATGATGCCAGACACGCCGCGGACTCCCTATGTAAAATTAGCACTGACTCCAAGCTTTTCAGCGCAAGCAAGCTTGAGTAATGAGGCGAGATGTTTTTCTGGTGTTACGGTTAAATACTGGGAAGAGTGGATATCCAGATATCCTGTTACGAAATTAATATTCGACGCCGCTTCTGAGGTGTGCTCGGATTAATATAGGTCCTTATCTTATGGATATTCCTAGTATTGACTGGCTTCCAGGTGAGAGTTTCTATGGTCTGTGTTGTAGGTTGCATCGCCTATTAGGGTGCGCGAAGATATCAACTACCAGCCAGTTATTGTTTTCTCATCTGTATCGAGGGTTTGAGCACGATTTTCCAAAGAGGCTGACCAACTTTGTAGTTAATAGTGGGCAAAAGTTTGGGTCTCAAGCCTCTATAGTTTTAAATCATACTATAGCGCCATATTATTTAATTTTTAGGGGGTCCTGTGAAGGCAAGGCTGGAGATTTTTATTTGGATTATTTTTGGCACAGGCAAAAGCTAAAAAACAATAAGTGTATTCTTGCACACCCGCTTAAGTTTTGCCTGGAATGCGGTAAGGCTGAAGAAGCTGAGTTTGGCGTTAGTTACTGGCATGTTATGCATCAGCTTCCTTGTGTTTGGGTGTGTGAGAAACACCATACACTACTAGTGGTTTATAGGGGGGCTCGTAACTCTCGGGGACAGTATGGGGTTGTGTTTCCAGATGCTGAAATGGCTTCCGCAATCGACTGTGATTACACACTTGATATCGGTCTCCTGGAGCAGCTTTTGCGGGCTGCAACAGACGTGTGGTTATTGGGCTCTCTCACCAATGTAAATGCTCGGCATTTACCACGAGCTTATCGAGCGCTGGCCAGTAGCACAAGATTTGGTGGAGATACACGTACTATAAATTTAGAGGTTGCCAGTTGCAGTCTATATTCTTTTTTTACTCGGATTAGATCTGTGCTGCCGTTTATTAATTTGCCTATGGATATCCGTACTACAAAAAAATTTTTGCGTGGTGTTTTATGGCCGGTAACGCCGGATTATAATCCTTCGCATCTTTGTATAATGTCGTGTTGGTTGGATGAGGGCGTCAAAAATGTGATTGCGATGTCAGATGAGTTGATGAAGCGGTCTTGAGTTGATGTGGGGTTGTGCTCATTTTAATAAGTCAATGGTTTTTGTTCTGGTTGATATTGGTTGTCGTCGATTAGATTTGACGAAAATTGAGTTTTTTTCATAAGTAAACTAGCGGCTTCCACGTTTTTAGTTAAGCTTAAAAAAGCAAGCATATGAAATGTCCACGAGCTACCTGGAGAAAGTATAAGCTGTGGTGGTAGTTCCTGGGTGGCTATATGTTTTAACCTCAGGTAGTCTGGTATTGATTGCTTGAGAGTCTCTAAGCCATATTTCATCTCGGCGGAGAAAAAGATATATTCTATAATGTGTTTTTTGTCCGCTTTTACATCGAGTTCTTTGGCTCTGAAATGATAGGTGTCTTCAAGGCTTATCACTCCAATTTGGAAGTGAGTGTTTAGTTGGAATGCGGCTAGTCTGGAAATGTCCAGATCTAATTTGTTGTATTCAGAAATAGTGGGTGACTGCAAGTTTTGTATAGTCCACCCACAGCAACATCCCCTCCATGGTAAGTCAAAAATAAACTCACTATCCAAGAAGTGTTTTTTACATCCTTGGCATTTATCAATTAGGGCGACGCCGTGATCGGCGCAAACTTTAACCTCTGTTGTTTGATGCTGGGTTTTGATAAAGCCATATCCCAAAGTTTGTATGTCGTTATGCCAACAGGTAATGCATATTCTGAAATGTTTTGCTTTTTGTTCAAAAAACAATAGGTTTGTTTTTTTTGTTCGGTAAAGTTTTTCGATAATTGTGTTGGAGTTGTGCGAGGTCAGAAAGTTCTGGTGGTGGAGTGTGTTGTAGCTTATTAATTTCTTAAAAGTATCAAGCCCGCCACCCATATATGTAGCTAGCCTCTGGAGCATATAACTACTCCAGCTATTTGAGGCGGGTATGTATCCAAGCACGTTGGATAATGTCGCTCTCGATTGCGAATTACAGGAGTAAAGGTGATGCCTCGACAAAAAACTATTAAGTGTCTCACCAGGTAGTGGGGTAATACCAATAAATAGCTCTTTCAAAATTAATGCCTTGATTTCGATTGTGGCAATGCCGCTTTTTCTATTTTTGGCGTTACCTTGGTACCTAAGTATTTTATACCGTCTGACCTTGCTCGATTCAATGGAGGCGTAGCCACTCATTGTATTCTCGACAGACTTAATTTCCCTGCGACAGACTTAATTCCTAAACATCAACAGGGGTTTCTGATTTACAGGGCATTTCTGCTTTTTTCGACTAATTACTCTAAAAACCGCTTTTCAGCGCCCGGAATATTTCTATTCTGTGCACATGACCGGTTTATGCCCTTCGGACCGGTGCGGTTCAGCGGGCCCCCAGCGGCTGCTGAAAAAGGGATAGGGCGATGCGGTTTTTTGCAGTTTTCTTTGACGTATAGAGAAGGACATCGTCCATGTCGAAAGTACAAGGCATCACCGAAATGTTGGGAATCTTTCCGTGCCTGGCCATCGGGCGACGCAGGCGCCGGCTTAATAACGAGGAAATGAAACTGGTGGAGCGGTATAGGGAGCTGTCGGAAAGCGACAGGATCGCGATGAGGTATCTGGTGGATGCGATGAGGAGTGTTTCGCGGTTTTGAAGCAGGGCGGGTTACCGTGAGAGCCATTTGGCTTTTACGGTAGCCAGATCCATCAACTTGCTGTGGCGAGGGAGCTTGCTCCCGCTGGGGCGCGCAGCGGTCCTCGCTTTACCTTCAAAGCGAGGACTGCTTCGCAGTCCAGCGGGAGCAAGCTCCCTCGCCACAGGTCATGTATTCAAGCCCTGGAAGCCGGAGAAGGTCGCTGTCCATGCATCAGCTCAGGCACATCACGCCACTTCACCCAGGCCTGTTGTTGCCAGTGCAGCAGCGGCACAGTGACGCCGGCCCAATGCACTGAACTCAGGCTCGGGCGGATTTCCACAGGTGTGGTGCTGGTTTCCCGCATCATGGGTATGACTTCGTTGCTCAACCACTGGCGCAGGTTACGGTTTTCCGGGACGAAGTGGTGAACCAGCAAGGCGTACATGCCTGATTCGCTGACCATCAGTGTTTCGACCGTTTTGCCGTCCTTGAGCAGACAGACGCTGCGACGTTGGTCGGGATCGAGTTTCAGGGTCAGGCGTTCATTGAGTGGTTTGCCCATCAAGCGACCCAGATCCTGGGCGCAGAACCAGGCTTGGTTGTTTTGCATGAAGGCATGGAGGAAGCGGTTGTGGCGGGTGAAGACTTTAGGGATGAAGCAGGAAGGAATTTCAGTCGGATGTGATGTGTGCTTGTGCATTTTTCGACTCCATGTTGAAAAAGGAGCCGCCACTAATCCTTCGACAGATTTGGGTGGCGGACCGTGCGGCGTTCGAAGTCGGAACATTCTCGATCAACATGGAAGCCGAGAGGCCCGCGCCACACGGCCCGCCATAACGCGAAACTGAAAGGCAAAAAAATGCCCCAGCTCATATGGGGGCGCGGATGCGCCATGTTGATATGTTCCGGCTTCGACTCCGGGTCGCTGATTTGGCAGCGACGGATTGAAGCCTATCGGTCAGGCGCTCGCGGCGCCAAGTCTACTCTGGCGACGCTTGTTGTAGGAATCGGCGCCGGTATTCGAAGGTTCGATCTGTAGGATTTTCCTGTTTTTGCATTGGCTGCAGAGAAGCGGCACCTGAAGCGCATTTTTTCCTTTATGTATTCGAGTCCAGCAAACGAACTGCAGGTTTTTTCCATGCTGATCGAATTCTCGGTTTCCAATTACCGCTCGTTCCGTGACAAGCAAACCTTGTCCATGGCGGCGACTCCTCTCCTGAGCAAAACGCGTAATACATTCAAGCCGCCCTGCGCAGAAAAACTCCCCGACCTGTTGAAGGTGGCTGCGATTTACGGCCCAAATGCTTCCGGCAAGTCTTCATTGGTCCGCGCGATGGGGGTCGTAGGGCGCTTGCTTGTCATGGAAACCAATCCAAGTGACGCGTTGCTATCGGTTTCGCCTTTTCGTTTTGATCGCGCGTTGAAGGATGCGCCCAGTGTATTTGAATACAACTTCATTCAAGGAGGGCAGCGCTATCGGTTTGTGCTGGGGTTAACTGGGCAGCGGATCGTCCAAGAGCAGTTGCTCTCTTATCCAGGAGGGACCGAAACGCTTCTGTATGACCGCCAATTCGACGCCGAAGGGGAGCGTTATGTTTTCGGGACGGCGCTGGAGGGCGGGAAAGAAGTGCATGGCGCCTGGCGGCGTCTGACGAGCCCAAAAATGCTCTTCCTCGCGCAGGCCGTGAAGAACAGCAATGAAGAAATGACTCAGTTGCGAATGCCGTTCAGTTGGTTCCAAACCGGACTTCTCGTGGTCGAGCAGAACAGCATGATGGAGCTGTCGACGGCGTCGATCCGATTTCTTCAGATGGTATCGAGCCATACGAACGATCTTCGGGACTTTCTCAAGGCATTGGACATTCCGGTCTCTATCATTGAGCTAAATTCAGACGAGGTCGATGCCATTCAGAACAATAAAGAACCTACCCTGAAGGAGATCTTCGCGGCAGTTCAAAAGAACAAGGTGACCCTCACACATTCCAGTCATTTAGGTACTGCGGAGTTTGATTTTTCGGAGGAGTCGTGCGGTACAAAGAACCTGATTGGCTTTTGGTTGCCCTGGTTCATGATGAATCAAGCGGGGGGCAGTGGAGTGCTTTGTGTCGATGAACTCAACAGCAGCCTTCATCCCGACATCGTCGCTGACTTGATCGACAAGCATCTGGACAGTGGCCTCGATACTCAGCTGATTTTTACAACGCACGATACTCATCTGATGAACGAAAAGATTTTGCGGCGGGATCAGTTCTGGATTACCGAACGTGATGCCAACGGCGCGACCAGTTTGTTTTCCATTCACGATTTTGAGGGGGGCGAAAGTGAGGATGTCGAGAAGCGCTACTTTGAAGGCCGTTATCGCGGGCTACCGTTGATAAGGCAGGGCTGAGCAATGGTGAGTTCAGGCAAGTCATTTGATCGCAGGCGTTCAGGGTACAAGCCTCAACCTAAGGTGTTGGTGCTCTGTGAAGACAGCAAGTCAGGAAAACGCTATCTGGAGGAGGCTGCCTTTTATTTTCGGGCCAAGGCCCAGGTGGAAATTGCTCACTGCGGCGTCACACATCCGAGTGGCATTGTTGAGCGAGCAATCAGCCGGCAGAAGTACTTCGACAAAGTGTTTTGTGTATTGGATCGAGATACACACCTTTGCTTTCAGCGTGCATTGAATGTTGCGCAGCCTCATCCAAAGATCAAAGTCATTGCATCGTATCCCTGTTTTGAGTTTTGGCTACTGCTGCACTTTGGTTTCAACCGAAAACCCTTCAGAGCTGTCGGGAAACATTCCCCTGGCGAGTTGGTGAGCAAGAGTTTGCGAGAAAAGCCAACCATGGAAAAATATGAGAAGGGCAAAGACATCAACTACTTTGCCCAGCTGTTGGGAGCGCCGTTCCAAACGGCAAGAACCTTGGCACCGAAGATCCTCGAGGACGTTGCCATCAGCGGCGAGCCAAACCCCAGCACCGAAATCCACTTGCTAATGGATGAATTCGAAAGCCTCTCCAAGCCGCAACCGATTTAACATCAAACCCTGCCCGCATCGCTGCGGGCAGGGTGCTCAATCAGCCCACTTCCCCCACCGCCCGATACGCCTCATCGATCGCCGCATGGGCATACGCACTCCACGCCGCGTCCGAGTTGGCGATGCTCACCCGTCCAACCGGCTGACGGGCCAGGTTCATCAGTTTTTCGCTTTCGTCGGCATCGTCGAACAGGCTGTTGGAGAAGTACGCGTAGCCGTGTGACCAGCGGTTGACGGTGATGGCGAGGATGTCGGTTTGGTGGTTGAAGCCACCAGGGCCGAGCATGCGTTGCAGCTGGTCACGCAGTTGCGCTTCCAGTTGTTCGAAGCTCTGGCCGTACAGGCGGCCACGGCCGGCGCGGGCCTGGTCGCGGGCGTTCATGCCGCTGTTGGGGCTGGTGGGCACGTAGACCATGTGCAGGCCGATCGGCTGCGTCGGGTCTTTCGGGTGGTTGTAGCCGCCCATGCTTACCGGATAGTCGAGTTTGATCCGGCTGTAGGGTTGGGTCACCGCATAGATTTCGTGCACGCCGAGCTTCTGGAACGACTGCCAGTTGCGGATCACGACCTTGGTGTACACCAGCGGGAACTTCACGTTCTGGCTCAGGGCGTGGGATTGCTCCGGCGGCAGGTCGCGCAGCAGGTACGGAATGATCATGTTGTAGCAGGCCATGATGCAGTGCTTGCCGCGCACCTGGCTGAGCTGGCCGCCGCGGCTGTAGCCGACGTTCACGCCGCTGCCGACGTTGCGCACGCTCACCGCTGTGCTGTTGAGGCGGATGTGCACCGGGGTTTTGGCCTGATCGAGTTGGGCGTAGTCGAACGGGGCGAGGACGATATCGTCCATGGTGTGCCCCGGTGCCACGGCCGGGATCAGGCTGCGCACCAGCAAGCGCGCCAGCGAGGCGTTGCCGTCGGGGAAGTGGTAGATATAGGGCTCTTCCATTTCCGCCTGGGCTTCTTCGCTGATCGGCTGCAGATTCATCGCGCTGAAGCCTGGGAAACCGACTGAGTAGGCGTCGGACGCGGCGACCGCATCGATGCTCAGGGCCATGAAGTCGTTGGTGCGGCTTTGGAAATACTTCACCGCCTGGGCCGACAGGCCTACGTCCTTGAGCAGGAAATCCTGGTAGCTGATGGCTTCCAGGTGCGCGGTTTTTTCCTCGGTGGTTTTGCCGGGCAGGTAATCCTTGGGCGTCATGTGCAAGGCGATCAGCGCCTGGCGGTCGGCTTGCGGCAGCGGGAAGTCGTTGATGAAGTCCGGGATGGCGCGGGCGTGCAACTGGTCCGGGGCGATGTCGTCGGCCACCATCGGCGTCGGGTCGCCGGTCACCAGTTTGTCTTCGCCGAAGTTTTCCTTGTCGAAGAACACCCCGCGCGACAGGCCCAGGCCCGGGTAGAACTGGCGATCGAACGCGGTCTCGAAGCGTTTGATGTTCACCCCGAGTTTCTTCAGCAGGCCGTTCACTTCCTGGCTGTACAGATGATTCGGCGACTGGAAGGCTTCACTGCCGCCGTAGCCGATGATCATGCGACCACCGGCGGAGAATTCATTGCGCTTGGCGTGGCCGCCGAAGTCGTCGTGGTTTTCCAGAATCAGGATGCGCGCTTTCGGATGTTTCTCACGGTAGAACCACGCAGCGGACAGTCCGCTGAGGCCGCCTCCTACCACCACCAGGTCATATTCCTCGGTGATCGGCAGTTTGTCGGTGTCGAAGACCTTTTTCTCCCACCCCATCTGGTGGGCCATTTCGAACGAGCCGACGTGGTTACCCCGCAGACCGGTCAGTGTTGGAGGGTAGTAGCGCCCGTCAGGGGCGGCCTGGAGAAGTTGCAGAGGGGTCATGCCGGCAGCGATGGTGACAGCGACGCCGTTGAGAAAGTCGCGGCGGGTGATATCCATATTCATTCCTTGTTGGTTTTTCAGATCGCCCCGGCGCCACGACGGCACCGGGGCGAATGCCGTTACCGGCTGACTTTCCAGGCATCGCCCGCCGGGGCGGTGCCGTGGTCATACGGTTTGGCGATCCACATGTAGAGCAGGCCCAGGCCAATCACGATGGCCGTGCTCAGTACCATGGCGTAGTTGATGTACCACGCGGCATCCGGTGTCCGTGGCCAGGCCATGTTGATAATGGCCCCGACACCATAGACCAGTGCTCCGATGTTCACCGCCCATCCCCAGGCGCCGAGGGTGAATTTGCCGCTCGGTTTCCAGCCCTTGATGCGGGCGTACAGGGCCGCGAGCACGATCATCTGGAACGCCAGGTAGATGCCGATGGCCGCGAAGCTGACGATGGTGGCGACCGCATCCTGCAGGAAGAAGCCGAGGATGATGATGAGTGCGGGCAGGACACCGGACACGAACAGCGCGGCAACCGGAACCTGCGTTGTAGGGGAAATCTTCTTCAGCAGTCGGCTGCCGATGACCATTTCGTCACGGGCGTAGGAATACAGCAAGCGACTGGCCGCCGCTTGCAGGCTGATCACGCAGGAGATGAAGGAAATCATCACCACACCCATCACCACTTTCGAACCCATCGGCCCGAACGCGTTGTTGAGGATAGTGCTGACCGGGTCCTTGTCGGTGCCGTTGATCACCGCTTGCATGTCCGGTACGGCGAGGATCAGCGCCAGGCAAGCGAACATCGCCGCAATGCCGCCGATGTAGATGGTCATGCGCATCGCTACCGGAATCTGCTTGCTCGGGTTCGGGGTTTCTTCGGCCACATCGCCGCAGGCCTCGAAACCGTAGTACAGGAACATCCCTGCCAGCGAAGCGGTGAGGAACGCCGGCAGGTACGAGCCATCGATGCTGATATCGAAGGTGTTGAACAACACGCTGATCGATTGATGACGCTCGAAGATCAGCAGGTAAACGCCGACGATCACCGCGCCCACCAGTTCGCAGAGAAAGCCGAACATGGCGATGCGCGCCAGCGCTTTGGTGCCGCTGAGGTTGACCAGGGTGGCGAACAGCGTCAGGAACAGAGCGATGATGATGTTGGTGTTGTTGCTCGGTTCAAAACCCATCATGGCGGCCAGGTACGGACCGGCACCCACGGCAACCGCCGCGATGGTCACGCACAGGGCGATGGAGTAGATCCAGCCGACCATCCACGCCCATCGCTTGCCCACCAGACGACGGGCCCACGGGTACACGCCGCCGGAAATCGGGAACTGCGAAACCACTTCGCCGAAGATCAGGCACACCAGCAACTGGCCGCAACCGACCAGCAAGTAGGCCCAGAACATCGGTGGCCCGCCCGCGGCCAGGCACAGGCCGAACAGGGTATAAACCCCGACGACCGGGGACAGGTAGGTAAAGCCCAGGGCGAAGTTTTCCCACAGGCTCATGCTGCGATTGAAGTTGGAGGTGTAACCCAGTTTGCGCAGTTGCTCGGCATCGCTGTCGGCAAGGGCTGCAGAGAGATCGGGTGATGCACTCATGTGTGTTTGCTCCGGAAAATCGGCAGATTTCGGATGTCCGAAACCGTGACGGGGCCTTGAGGGCACCGCCAGGATCGGTGGTTATTGTTTTGTCTTCTTTGGGGTGAAGCCTGATGGTGCGTACTGCCGGTTTCTGCCTTGAAACCGAGGTGACCCATTCGCGAGCAAGCCCGCTCCCACAGTTGACCGCACTCTCCTGTGGGAGCGGGCTTGCTCGCGAAGCTTTTAGTGCTTGAACATCACATGCCGCACAACGGTGTAATCCTCCAGCCCGTACATGGACATGTCCTTGCCATACCCGGACAACTTCTGACCGCCATGAGGCATTTCGCTGACCAGCATGAAGTGCGTATTGACCCAGGTGCAGCCGTACTGCAAGCGCGCCGACATCCGATGGGCGCGGCCGACATCGGCGGTCCACACGGAGGAGGCCAGGCCGTAGTCCGAATCGTTGGCCCAGCCCAGCACCTGCGCTTCATCGCTGAACCTGGTCACCGACACCACCGGCCCGAACACTTCGCGCCGCACGATCTCGTCATCCTGCTGGGCATCGGCCAGCACCGTCGGTTCGAAGAAGAAACCATTGCCCTCGACAGCCTTGCCGCCAGTGATCAGGCGAATGTGCGGCTGGGCGATGGCGCGTTCGACGAAACCGGCCACGCGGTCGCGGTGCTGTGCGGTAATCAGCGGGCCGAGTTCGGTCGATGGATCGTCCTGCACGCCGTACTTGATGCTGCTGACGGCAGCACCGAGTTTCTCGACGAATTTCTCGTAGATGCCTTCCTGTGCGTAGATGCGGCAGGCGGCGGTGCAGTCCTGACCGGCGTTGTAGAACCCGAAGGTGCGGATGCCTTCGACGGCGGCGTCGATGTCGGCGTCGTCGAAGATGATCACCGGAGCCTTGCCGCCCAGTTCCATGTGCATGCGTTTGACGCTGTCGGCGGTGCTGGAAATGATGTTCGAGCCGGTGGCGATCGAACCGGTCAGCGACACCATGCGCACTTTCGGGTGGGTGACCAGCGGGCTGCCGACGCTAGGACCGCGGCCGAACACCAGGTTGAGTACGCCGGCCGGGAAGATGTCCGACGCCAGTTCGGCCAGGCGTAGCGCAGTCAGCGGGGTCTGTTCCGACGGCTTGAGCACCACGGTATTACCGGCGGCCAGGGCCGGGGCGATTTTCCAGGCGACCATCATCAGCGGGTAGTTCCACGGCGCGATGGAGGCGATCACGCCCACCGGGTCGCGGCGGATCATCGAGGTGTGGCCGGGCAGGTATTCGCCACCGGCCGAACCGCTCATGCAACGGCTGGCGCCGGCGAAGAAGCGGAACACGTCGGCAATCGCCGGGATCTCGTCGTTCAGCGCGGCGCTGTAAGGCTTGCCGCAGTTGTCCGATTCCAGTTTGGCCAGCTCTTCGCCGTGGGCCTCGATGGCATCGGCGAGTTTGAGCAGCAGCAGCGAACGTTCTTTCGGCGGGGTCTGCGACCAGCTGGTGAAAGCGGCGTCGGCGGCACGTACGGCGGCATCGACCTGGGCTTCGCTGGCTTCGTTGATTTCCACCAGCACACGACCCAGCGCGGGGTTGAACACCGGTTGGGCAGGGCCTTCGCCGTCTTGCAGTTGGCCGTTGATCAAGAGTTTGGTTTGCATGGCGTTGTCCTCTTCGGAACTGTTGTTTTTTCTCTGTGGAAACCGGCCAAAATGTGGGAGCGGGCTTGCTCGCGAAAGCGGTTTATCAGTCGCCATCATTGTTGAATGTGATGGCCTCTTCGCGAGCAAGCCCGCTCCCACAGGATCCGGTTCCCCCATTGGGAGTTGAGTTGTCAGTTACTTGCCGCCACTGCCCGCAACGCTTTCACCGCCACGGGTCAGGTAATAGGCGCCAAGGATCGGCAGCATGGTCACGATCATCACCAGCATCGCCACGACGTTGGTCACCGGCACGTCCCGTGGGCGGCTCAGCTGGTTGAGCAGCCACAGCGGCAGGGTCCGTTCATGGCCGGCGGTGAAGGTGGTGACGATGATTTCGTCGAACGACAGGGCAAACGCCAGCATGCCGCCGGCCAGCAACGCCGAGCCGAGGTTCGGCAGGATGATGTAGCGGAAGGTCTGCCAGCCGTCGGCGCCGAGGTCCATCGAGGCCTCGATCAAGCTGTGGGACGTACGGCGCAAGCGGGCGATGACGTTGTTGTAGACGATCACCACGCAGAAGGTCGCGTGGCCGACGATGATGGTGAACATCCCCGGCTCGATGCCCAGTGTCTTGAAGGTTGCCAGCAACGCGATCCCGGTGATGATCCCCGGCAGGGCGATCGGCAGGATCAGCATCAGCGAGATGCCCTGCTTGCCGAAGAAGTCTCGGCGGTACAGTGCCGCCGAAGCCAGCGTGCCAAGGACCATGGCAATCAGCGTGGCAATCGAGGCGATCTGCAACGACAGCTTGATGGCTTCGAGCACGTCCGGCCGGGAGAACGCCACGCCGATCCACTTCCAAGTGAAGCCCTTGGGCGGAAAGCTGAACGCCGCGTCTTCGGTGTTGAAGGCGTACAGGAAGATGATCAGGATCGGGAAGTGCAGGAACACCAATCCGCCCCAGGCCGCGATGCGTAGCCCGAGAGATGCTTTTTCAGAGTGCATCGAAGGCCCCCAGACGTTTGACGATGGACAGATAGATGGCGATCAGCACGATCGGCACCAGGGTGAACGCTGCGGCCATGGGCATGTTGCCGATGGCGCCTTGCTGGGCATACACCATGCTGCCGACGAAGTAGCCGGGCGGGCCGATCAGTTGCGGCACGATGAAATCGCCCAGGGTCAGCGAGAAGGTGAAGATCGAACCGGCGGCAATGCCCGGGATCGACAGCGGCAGAATCACTTGCATGAAGGTCTGGCGCGGCTTGGCCCCGAGGTCGGCGGAGGCTTGCAGCAGCGAGGGCGGCAGGCGTTCCAGCGAAGCCTGGATCGGCAGGATCATGAACGGCAGCCAGATGTAGACGAACACCATGAAACGGCCCAGGTGCGAGGTCGACAAGGTGCTGCCGCCGACGCCTGGAATCCCCAACACGAACTGCAGGACCGGTTCCAGCCCCAGGTGCTGCACGAACCACTGTGCCACGCCGCCCTTGGCCAGCAGCAGTGTCCAGGCGTAGGCCTTGACGATGTAACTGGCCCACATCGGCATCATCACCGCGATGTAGAAAAACGCTTTGGTCTTGCCCGTGGTGTAGCGCGCCATGTAGTAGGCGATCGGGAATGCGACGATGGCGCTGGCAATCGACACGGCAATCGCCATGCCCAGAGTGCGCAGGATGATGTCGAAGTTCGACGGCTGGAACAGCGCGGTGAAGTTGGCCAGGGTCAGGTCGGGAGTGACCGCCATGGTGAAGTCATCGAAGGTGTAGAAACCTTGCCACAGCAGAACCAGCAACGAACCCAGGTAGATCGCGCCGAACCACAGCAGCGGCGGTACCAGCAGGAGCGACAGGTAAAAATTCGGCCGACGATACAGCAGGTTGGAAAACCTGCGCAGCAGCGAGCCGCTGGCCGGCGATTGAGGGATGGCTACGGTGTTCATCTCACACCCCGCCTGCAACGGTGTCGTGCAACGGGATCATGGCTTCGCGTGCCCAACGCGCGCTGATGCGCTGACCGGTCTGGTGTTGTGCGCTGGTGTCCAGCCACTGATTGTTGGCCTGGCTGATGTTCAGGGTCTGGCCGTTTTCCAGTTTCAGTTCATAGCGGGTGGCGCTGCCCTGGTACTGGATGTCGTGGAGCAAGCCGGTGACTTCGATTTCGTGGCTGGCCAGCGGGCCTTCGGCGAAACGCACGTGTTCCGGGCGAATCGAGAACGGCTGTGGATTGCCACTGAGCTGCCTGGCCAGGTCACCGCGAATCACGTTGGAGGTGCCGACGAATTCCGCCACGAAGGTGGTGGCCGGTTTCATGTACAGGTTGCGCGGGCTGTCGACCTGTTCGATGCGGCCCTTGTTGAACACCGCCACGCGGTCGGACATCGACAGCGCTTCGGTCTGGTCGTGGGTGACGAAGATGAAGGTGATGCCGAGCTGGCGCTGCAGTTTTTTCAGCTCGCTCTGCATTTGCTCGCGCAGTTTCAGGTCGAGTGCGCCGAGTGGCTCGTCGAGCAAGAGTACGCGAGGACGGTTGACCAGGGCGCGGGCCAGGGCCACACGCTGGCGCTGACCACCGGAAAGCTGCACCGGCTTGCGGTCGCCATAGCCGCCGAGGGCGACCATATCGAGGGCTTCTTCGGCGCGTTTCAGACGTTCGGCCTTGCCCACGCCTTTGACTTTCAAACCGTAGGCGACGTTGTCGCGAACGTTCATGTGCGGGAACAGCGCGTAATCCTGGAATACGGTGTTCACGTCACGCTGGTACGGCGGCAGGCCGGCGGCCTCTTCGCCATGAATACGGATGGAGCCTGCGCTCGGTTGTTCGAAACCGGCGATCAGGCGCAAGCAGGTGGTCTTGCCCGAGCCGGAAGGCCCCAGCATGGAGAAGAACTCGCCGTCCTGGATGTCGATGGAAACCCGGTCTACGGCTTTCACTTCGCCGAATTGACGGGAAACGTTGGTGAACTGGACTGCAAGCGTCATGGTGCGGTGCTCCAAAAAGGCGAAGGCCGTCGCAGCGGCCCTGCCTGGACTTCTGAAAAAGCTGAATCGAATACGGTGTGTTGGTTGTAGATTTCCCCCTGTGGGAGCGGGCTTGCTCGCGAATGCAGTGTGTCAGGCAACATCAATGCTGGATGTGATGGCCTCTTCGCGAGCAAGCCCGCTCCCACAGGGGCGGTGTCATCTCACAAACTACCTGCCGCCCATGATCGCGATGTAGTCCTGGGTCCAGCGGCTGTACGGCACGAACTTGCCGCCTTCAGCTTGTGGGGTTTTCCAGAAGGCGATCTTGTCGAACTGGTCGAAACCGTTGGTCTTGCAGCCTTCGGCGCCGAGCAGTTCGCTCTCCTTGCACGCCGCAGGGACCGCTGGCAGCGAGCCGAACCACGCCGCTACGTCGCCCTGGACTTTCGGTTGCAGCGACCAGTCCATCCACTTGTAGGCGCAGTTCGGGTGCTTGGCCTCGCTGTGCATCATGGTGGTGTCGGCCCAACCGGTGGCGCCTTCTTTCGGGATGGTCGAGGCGATGGGCTGTTTCTCGTTCATCAGGCCGTTGACCTGATACGGCCACGCGCCGGAGGCGACCACGCCTTCGTTCTTGAAGTCACTCATTTGCACGGTGGTGTCGTGCCAGTAGCGGTGGATCAACGGCTGCTGGGCGCGCAGCAGGTCGAGCACGGCCTTGTACTGGGCCTCGGTCAGTTCATACGGGCTCTGGATGCCCAGTTCCGGTTTGGCGGTTTTCAGGTAAAGCGCCGCGTCGGCGATGTAGATCGGGCCGTCATAGGCTTGCACGCGGCCCTTGTTCGGCTTGCCGTCCGGCAGGTTTTCGGCATTGAACAGCACGCCCCAGGTGGTCGGCGCGGTCTTGAACACGTTGGTGTTGTACATCAGCACGTTCGGGCCCCACTGATAGGGGGTGCCGTAGGTCTGCTTGTTGACCACGTACCAGGGTGCATCCTTGAGGCGCGGGTCGAGGTTTTTCCAGTTCGGGATCAACGCGGTGTTGATCGGCTGTACACGCTTGCCGACGATCAGGCGCAGGGAGGCGTCGCCCGACGCCGTCACCAGATCGTAACCACCCTTGGCCATCAGACTGACCATTTCATCGGAAGTGGCCGCGGTCTTGACGTTGACCTTGCAGCCGGTTTCCTTCTCGAAACCGGTCACCCAGTCGTAGGCCTTGTCGCTCTCGCCACGTTCGATGTAGCCAGGCCAGGCCACAATATCCAGTTGGCCCTCGCCAGCCCCGACAGCTTTGAGCGGCTCGGCGGCCTGGAGGCTGGCACTGGCCAGCAGCGCGGTGGTGATTGCACTGAGCAGTGCGGTCTTGTGCACGAACATGGGACACACCTCTTTGTTTTTTAGGTTTTTGTTAAGAGTAGCTGCAAGCGGCAAGCTTCAAGCTGCAAGGAACAGCGATCTGCTTTGGCTTGTAGCTTGTAGCTTGTAGCTTGCCGCTTAAAGCTCCTGTCCATGCCGTGCCATGATGTGCCGCACCACGCTGTAGTCCTGAAGCGAATCGCTGGACAGGTCCTTGCCGTAGCCCGAACGCTTCAGGCCGCCATGGGGCATTTCGCTGACCAGCATGAAATGGCTGTTGATCCAGGTGCAGCCGTACTGCAGGCGCGCCGCGACCTGCATGGCCTTGTCGAGGTTCTGGGTCCAGACCGACGACGCCAGGCCGTATTCCGAATCGTTGGCCCAGTCCACCGCTTGTTCCAGTTCATCGAAACGGGTCACGGTGACCACCGGTCCGAACACTTCGCGCTGGACGATCTCATCGCCTTGCTTGCAGCCGGCCAGCAGGGTCGGCTGGTAATAGAAACCGGCGCCGGAATGCACGGCCGCGCCGGTCACCCGCTCGATGTGCGGCTGGCCGAGGGCGCGTTCGACAAAGCTGGCCACGCGGTCGCGCTGGCGGGTGCTGATCAGCGGGCCGATTTCGTTGTCGGCGTCGCGCTTGCCGGCGAAGCGCAGGCTGCTGACGGCCGCGCCGAGCTCGGCCACCAGACGGTCGTGAATCCCGGCCTGGGCATAAATGCGGCAAGCGGCGGTGCAATCCTGGCCGGCGTTGTAGTAGCCATAAGTGCGCACACCTTCGACCACGGCCTGAATGTCGGCATCGTTGCAGACGATCACCGGAGCCTTGCCGCCGAGTTCGAGGTGGGTACGCTTGAGGGTTTTCGATGCGGCCTGGAGGATTTTTTGCCCGGTGACGATATCGCCGGTCAGCGACACCATGCGCACTTTAGGGTGGCTCACCAGGTGGCTGCCGACGCCTTCGCCACCCCCGCAAACGATGTTGATCACACCCCGTGGCAGGATCTCGGCCAGCGCGGGTGCCAGGGCCAGGATCGACAGCGGCGTGTGTTCCGACGGTTTGAACACCAGGGTGTTGCCGGCGGCGAGGGCCGGGGCGATTTTCCACGCGGCCATCATGATCGGGTAGTTCCACGGCGCGATCGACGCCACGACCCCGATAGGATCGCGGCGCACCATGCTGGTGTAGCCCGGCAGGTATTCGCCGCTGAGCTGGCCGGTCTGGCAACGCACGGCACCGGCGAAGAAGCGGAACACGTCGACCGTGGCGCTCAGGTCATCCTGGCGGGCCAGGTGCAACGGCTTGCCGCAGTTCATGGACTCGAGGCGGGCCAGCAGGTCGGCGTTTTTTTCGATGGCGTTGGCGATGTCCAGCAACAGGTTCGAACGTTGCTGTGGCGTGGTCCGTGACCAACCGGCAAACGCGCGGTGGGCGGCGAGGATCGCGGCTTCGACTTGCTCGGTGCTGGCTTCGGCGATTTGCGTGATGATTTCGCCGGTGGCCGGGTTGAGAATCGGCTCGACACAGCCTTGACCGGCGACTAATTCACCATCGATCAACAATGCGGTGAACAACGGGGTCTGCGCGCCAGCCATTTTTCGGGTTCTCTTTTCTTGTGTGGCCATGGTGTTCCCAGTGATTGGGACCCGGCCGTCTTATATAGATGTAACAAGACTAGTTCGCGGGCCCGAGGACAACAAATACTAAATACTGAAGGTGGCGTTCGATTAAATAGATGGCTTGCGCCCGCCATGGGGTTGTTCGCGGGCGACCGTCAGGAACGGGTCTACCAGCGCCGGCCGGGCCGTGCCGCGACGCCAGGCGAGGCCGACATCCAGGGTCTGGCTGAGGTCGGCAATCGGCCGCGCTTCGATGATGTCGCCCTCCAGCGACCACGGGCGATAGGTCATGTCGGGTTGGATCGATACCCCCAGGCCGGCGGCCACCAGGCTTCGCACCGCTTCGGTCGAGGCCGTGCGCAGGGTGATGCGCGGTTGCAAAGAGGCGGCTGACCACATGCGCTGGGCGTTGCGGTCCATTTCATCGACGTTCAGTTGAATCAATGGCTCGCGGGCCACATCGGCGAGGTTGATGCTGTCGTGTTCCAGCAAGGGATGCTGGGCCGGCAGCCATAGCCGGTGCGGCGAGTGGGTCAGCACTTCGGTCTGCAAGGCGTGACGGTCTTCGAGGTTGGAGAGGATCAGCACGCCGACATCGATCTCGCCGCTGACCAGCAAATGCTCGATGTACGGGCGCTCATCTTCCATCACGCGGATTTCCACGTTGGGGTAGGCGCGCTGGAAGCGAGTGAGCAAATCCGCCAGGTAGTAACCGGCCACCAGGCTGGTCACGCCGACGATCAATTGCCCGGCAACCTGGTCGGTGCTCTGTTGCAGGCTGCGCTTGGCGTTATCCACGGTGGCCAGGATCAAGTGCGCCTGGCGCAGGAATTGATGGCCCTGATGGGTCAGGGTCATGCCCTTGGCGTGGCGGCTGAACAGGCTGACGCCGATTTCCTCCTCCAGCTGCTGGATGGCCAGGGTCAGGGTCGACTGGGAAATGAACGCGGTTTGTGCGGCGGCGGAGATCGAACCGGTCTCGGCCACAGCGATGAAATGGCGGATCTGACGCAAGGTCATCATGGGGGGAGGCACCCGGTGGGCTGTTTTTATCGATTTGTTGGAGTGTATATCGTTTTTTTTAAACGCAGTTTTATGTCGCAGGCTTCAAGCGGCTGGCAGAAAGGCGGAGCAACATCTCGAAGCACTCTTGCGGGCAGCTGTCGTGAACTTTCGATCTAGTCTGGTGCCCTTGATTTCAGGTTAAACGTCCTGTGGAGGCAGCAAATGAACACCCGTGGATTGCTCGATCAACTACTCAAGTCCGGCCAGGACTTGCTTCAGAACAAGACCGGTGGCTCACAGCAAAAGGGCGCGAGCGGTGGCACCGGTGCCCTCGGCAGTTTGCTCTCCGGCGCAAGCGGCGGGGCATTGGCAGCAGGTGCGATGGGCTTGCTGCTCGGCAGCAAGAAGGCCCGCAAGGTGGGCGGCAAGGTTGCGGTCTATGGCGGCCTCGCCGCGTTGGGCGTGCTGGCCTACAAGGCCTACGGCAACTGGCAGGCCCAGCAGGGCACTGCGCCAGAAACGGAACCGCAAACCCTCGACCGCTTGCCTGCCGCGCAAGTCGAGCAGCACAGCCAGGCGATTCTCAAGGCGCTGGTGGCCGCGGCCAAGGCTGACGGGCATGTCGACGAGCGTGAGCGCGCGCTGATCGAGGGCGAGTTCATCAAGCTCGACAATGACCAGGAGCTGCAACACTGGCTGCACGCCGAACTCAACAAGCCGCTTGACCCCGCCGACGTCGCCCGTGCCGCGCGCACGCCGGAGACCGCCGCCGAGATGTACATCGCGAGTGTGATGATGGTCGACGAGGAGAACTTCATGGAGAAGTCCTACCTGGATGAGTTGGCGCGGCAACTCAGGCTGGAGCCGGGGTTGAAGGCTGAGCTGGAGAAGCAGGTTCGCCAGGCTTCGATGTAATTGTGGGAGCTGGCTTGCCAGCGAAGGCAGTCATTCAGTCAGTAATCGGTTGTCTGACACGACGCTTTCGCTGGCAAGCCAGCTCCCACAGGGTCCTCGTTTTCAGCCACGCCACACCCCCAATGGCCGATCCGTCGCCCGATTCTACCCAATCACCCCTAACACCCATTCCCTCAATTAGCGGACAGTCCCACCCAGAGCCCATCCCGCCTTTTTTCAACGGGATGAGAAGTGGGTTGCATCTGTCTTATAAATGAAACACCGCCCTCGGCTATACTCCCCGCATTTCGAATCAGGCCCGAGGATTGACTGTGAAGAACTGGACGTTACGCCAACGCATTTTGGCGAGCTTTGCGGTAATTATCGCCATCATGCTGCTGATGGTGGTCGTCTCGTATTCGCGGCTTCTGAAGATCGAAAGCAGCGAAGCCAGCGTTCGTGAGGATGCTCTGCCCGGGTTGTATTACAGCTCGATGATCCGCGGCGCCTGGTCCGACAGTTATCTGAGGATGATGGGGATGCTGGGGCTGGAGCAGGGACAGGGCTTCACCGACAAGGATGCATCGGACTTCAAGGATTTTTCCGCGCGTCTGCAAGAGCAGATGGAGCTTTATCGTCAAACGATCACGACGGATGAGGACAAGGTCGAGTACGCCGCGTTTGAAACCATCCACAGGGATTACCACCGGATCCTGCTTGCCGTTGCCGAGTTGCATAAACGCAACCAGGACGCCGAAGCCATCAAGATGTTCAACGAAGAACTGACCCCGGTCTGGACGGCTGGTCGAATGAGACTCAGTGAGATTCTGCGTCATAACAAAGCGGTGGCAGACCAGGATGTTGCGGCCATCGATGATGCGGTGCTCACCGCAAAAACCATCATGGGCATTTCCCTGCTGGTGGCGGTGCTGGCTGCCGGTCTCTGCGGCCTGTTGTTGATGCGCGCGATCATGGCGCCGATGAACCGTATCGTGCAGATCCTCGAAGTCATGCGTACGGGCGATCTCAGCCGCCGTCTCAACCTGGAGCGCAAGGACGAATTCGGCGCGGTAGAGACCGGTTTCAACGACATGATGACCGAGCTCACCTCGCTGGTGTCCCAGGCACAGCGTTCATCGGTGCAGGTGACCACGTCGGTCACCGAGATCGCCGCCACCTCCAAGCAGCAACAGGCGACTGCCACGGAAACCGCCGCCACCACCACGGAAATCGGCGCGACCTCCCGTGAAATCGCCGCCACCTCCCGGGATCTGGTGCGCACCATGACCGAGGTTTCCACCGCCGCCGATCAGGCTTCCGTGGCCGCCGGCTCCGGGCAACAGGGCCTGGCGCGCATGGAGGAAACCATGCACTCGGTGATGGGCGCGGCCGATCTGGTCAATGCCAAGCTGGCGATCCTCAACGAGAAGGCCGGCAACATCAATCAGGTGGTGGTGACCATCGTCAAGGTGGCCGACCAGACCAACCTGCTGTCGCTCAACGCCGCCATCGAGGCCGAGAAGGCCGGTGAGTACGGGCGCGGTTTTGCCGTGGTCGCCACCGAAGTACGGCGCCTGGCGGACCAGACGGCGGTGGCCACCTACGACATCGAGCAAATGGTGCGCGAGATCCAGTCAGCGGTATCGGCCGGGGTCATGGGCATGGACAAGTTCTCCGAAGAAGTGCGTCGCGGCATGTCCGAGGTGCAGCAGGTCGGCGAGCAATTGTCGCAGATCATCCATCAGGTCCAGGCGCTGGCGCCGCGGGTGCTGATGGTCAACGAAGGGATGCAGGCCCAGGCTACCGGTGCCGAGCAGATCAACCATGCGCTGGTGCAGTTGGGTGATGCCAGCAGCCAGACAGTCGAGTCTCTGCGCCAGGCCAGTTTCGCCATTGATGAACTGAGCCAGGTAGCCGTCGGGCTGCGCGGCGGCGTTTCGCGATTCAAAGTCTAATGAGCGAAATCACGGCCAAGCGCTCTGCCGTGAAGCAGGCGCTGCATGCATTGTTTCTGGTGTTTCGCATCGGCAGCGAGCGCTATGCCTTGAAGGCTGTCGAAGTGGTTGAAGTGCTGCCGCGCCTGCCCTTGAAGCCCATTGCCCATGCCCCCGCCTGGGTCGCCGGGGTGTTCGCCTATCGGGGCGCCGTGGTGCCGGTGATCGACTTGAGTGCACTGACGTTTGGCGCGCCGGCACAGGCCCGTACCAGCACCCGGCTGGTGCTGGTCAACTACTGCCCGGATGGAACCGCCGAGACGCAGTTGCTCGGGCTGATTCTGGAACAGGCGACCGACACCTTGCGCTGCGATCCGGCGGATTTTCAGCCCTACGGCCTGGACAATCGCCAGGCGCCGTACCTGGGGCCGGTGCGCAAGGACGAGCAAGGCTTGCTGCAATGGGTACGGGTCAGTGATCTGCTGAACGATCAGGTGCGCGCCTTGTTGTTTCCTTCGCCGCCAATGGATCCGGCGCTGCTGGAGGTGCGGCCATGAGCAGCGATCAGCGTTTTTTCGACTTCCTCAAGGAGCGAATCGGACTCGACGTGACCTCGGTGGGGCCGGCAATCATCGAGCGGGCGGTGCGCCAGCGCAGCGTGGCTGCGCAAGCAGTCTCGGCCGATGAGTATTGGCTCACCTTGCAGGGCTCACGGGACGAGCAACAGGCATTGATCGAAGCGGTGATCGTTCCGGAAACCTGGTTCTTCCGGTATCCGGAATCCTTCGCCACCCTGGCGAAACTGGCGAGCAAGCGTCTGGCTGAAATCAACAACCTGCGCGCACTGCGGATTCTCAGCCTGCCGTGTTCCACCGGTGAAGAACCGTATTCAATCGCCATGGCGTTGTTCGATGCCGGACTCAAGCCGCACCAGTTCAAGGTCGACGGCATGGACGTCAGCCCGTTGTCGGTGGATAAAGCCAGGCGAGCCTTGTACGGCAAGAATTCCTTTCGGGGCGACGACATTGCGTTTCGCGACCGCCATTTCATAGCCGAAGGCGACGGCTATCGCCTGGACCCGCGTGTGCAGGAACAGGTGCGCTTGCAGGTCGGCAATCTGCTGGACCCGGCCTTGCTGGCCGGTGAACCGCCCTTCGATTTCGTGTTTTGTCGCAACCTGCTGATCTATTTCGACCAGTCGACCCAGAAGCAAGTCTTTGAAGTGCTCAAGCGCCTGACCCACGATGATGGCGTGCTGTTTATCGGCCCGGCCGAAGGCAGTCTGCTGGGGCGTTTGGGGATGCGCTCGATCGGTATCGCGCAGTCCTTCGCCTTCAGTCGACAAGGGGCTGCGGAGCCTGAACCCCTGCCGGCATTCGTTCCAACCCCCTTGCCTGTGCCGCAACCGCTGCGCAATCGACCTGTTGCGCCGGTGCGCAGTCGTCCGTTCGCCAGTGTCGTGCCACTGGCGTCTGTGCCGAAAACCTCTGGCACCGATACGGCCGTGCTGCTGGCGAACATCGCCGGGCTGGCCAACGAAGGTAAAAGCGCCGAGGCAAAGGCTGCGTGTGAAAGCTATTTGCGCAGTCATGAACCGGTAGCCCAGGTGTTCTATTGGCTGGGACTGCTCAGTGATGTTGCGGGAAACGTCCTGGAAGCCCAGGGCTTTTATCGCAAGGCGTTGTACCTCGAACCGCAACATCCCGAAGCGTTGATGCACCTGGCCGCCTTGCTGCAGGCCCAGGGTGACGCGGCGGGGGCCAGACGATTGCAGGAACGTGCCGCCCGCAGCGCACGCGCCGCCGACAGTGAGCGTAAACGATGATCGCCTCCGACACCTTCAGCGTCACCCGGGATGCCCAGGTCATCGACGATTGCTGGAACCGCATCGGTATCCACGGCGACAAGTCCTGCCCGTTGCTGGCCGAACATATTCATTGCCGCAATTGTGCGGTGTATTCGGCCGCCGCGACGCGTCTGCTCGATCGTTATGCCTTGCAGCAGCAAGAGCGCGGACCAGTGTCCGTCGGGCTCGAGAGTGAGGTGAAAACCCGCTCGTTGTTGATGTTCCGTCTGGGAGAAGAGTGGTTGGGACTGGCCACGCGCAGCCTGGTGGAAGTGTCGCCGTTGCAGGCGATTCACTCTTTGCCGCACCAGCGCTCCCGGGCCTTGCTCGGCGTGGCGAATGTGCGCGGCGCGCTGGTGGCCTGCCTGTCGCTGGTGGAGCTGCTCGGGCTCGACGGAACCAACAGTGTGGCACCGGGTGCGCGGGTCATGCCGCGCATGCTGATCATCGCGGCCCACGGCGGGCCGGTGGTGGTGCCGGTGGACGAAGTCGACGGGATTCACGCCATCGACGAGCATATCCTCGATAGCGCATCGCGCTCGGGGGCCCAGGCCAGCGCCAGATACACCCGTGGCGTGTTGCAATTCAAAGGTCGCAGCCTGCGTTGGCTGGATGAAGAACAGCTGTTGTCCGCCGTGACCCGGAGCCTCACATGACCCCCGAGCAAATGCGCGACGCCTCTTTGCTGGAGCTGTTCAGCCTGGAGGCCGAAGCCCAGACCCAGGTCTTGAGTGCCGGCCTGCTGGCGCTTGAGCGCGATCCGACCCTGGCCGATCAGCTTGAATCGTGCATGCGTGCGGCGCACTCGCTCAAGGGGGCGGCGCGGATCGTGGGCGTCGATGCCGGGGTCAGCGTCGCCCACGTGATGGAAGATTGCCTGGTCAGTGCCCAGGAAGGGCGCCTGTTGCTGCGCCCCGAACACATCGATGCGTTGCTGCAAGGCACCGATCTGCTGATGCGCATCGCCACGCCGGACAACAATCCGCAGGCCGCGGACATTGAGGCTTACGTATCCTTGATGGCACGCTTGCTGGATCCGACAGCACCGCTGGTTGCGCCTGCCGAACCGGTCATGGCCGAACGGATTATCTCCGAGCTCATGCTTGAAGCACCCGCGCCCGAGGTCGAACCGCCTGCGGCGCCCGCCCTGCGCAAGACCAAACGCACCACCGAAAATGGTGAACGTGTGTTGCGCGTCACCGCCGAGCGCCTGAACAGCCTGCTCGATCTGTCGAGCAAGTCCCTGGTGGAAACGCAGCGCCTCAAACCGCACCTGGCGACCATGCAGCGACTCAAGCGCATGCAGAGCAACAGCCTGCGAGCGCTGGAGAATCTCAACGTTCACCTCAAGGATCACGCCTTGAGCCTGGAAGCCCAGGAAGCCCTTGAGGATGCGCGGCGCTTACTGGCGCAATCCCAGCAATTGCTCATGGAAAAGAACGCCGAACTCGATGAGTTCGCCTGGCATGCCAGTCAGCGGGCGCAGGTGTTGTACGACACGGCGCTGGCCTGTCGCATGCGGCCCTTTGCCGATGTGCTGACCGGGCAGGTGCGCATGGTCCGTGATCTGGGGCGCGACCTGGGTAAACAGGTGCGACTGGAAATTGAAGGCGAGAAGACCCAGGTCGATCGCGACGTGCTGGAAAAGCTCGAGGCGCCGCTGACTCACCTGCTGCGCAACGCGGTCGACCACGGCATCGAACTCCCGGAACAACGCCTGCTGGCCGGCAAGCCGGCGGAAGGTTTGATTCGTCTGCGCGCTTCGCATCAGGCTGGTTTGCTGGTGCTTGAATTGAGCGATGACGGTAATGGCGTGGATCTGGAAAAAGTCCGTCGCAGTATCGTTGAACGAAATCTGTCCCCCGCAGAAACCGCCGCGCAGTTGAGCGAAGAAGAGCTGCTGACGTTCCTGTTCCTGCCCGGTTTCAGCCTGCGCGACAGGGTCACCGAGGTGTCCGGTCGTGGCGTCGGCCTGGATGCGGTGCAGCACATGGTCCGGCAGTTGCGCGGTGCGGTGGTGCTGGAGCAGACGGCGGGCGAGGGCAGTCGTTTCCATCTTGAAGTGCCGTTGACCCTGTCGGTGGTGCGCAGCCTGGTGGTGGAGGTTGGCGACGAGGCCTATGCCTTTCCGCTGGCGCACATTGAGCGCATGTGTGATCTGGAGCCGGCGGATATTGTGCAGGTCGAAGGTCGCCAGCATTTCTGGTACGAAGGCCGGCATGTCGGGCTGGTGGCGGCCAGCCAGTTGCTGCATCGCCCGGCCAGCCAGAGCAGCGGGCAAACCCTGAAAGTCGTGGTGATTCGCGAGCGCGATGCGATCTATGGCGTGGCCGTGGAGCGGTTTATCGGGGAGCGGACATTGGTGGTGCTGCCGCTGGATGAGCGTCTGGGCAAGGTGCAGGACATTTCCGCCGGAGCCTTGCTAGACGACGGTTCGGTGGTGTTGATCGTCGATGTCGAAGACATGCTGCGGTCCGTGGAAAAACTGCTCAACACCGGGCGCCTGGAGCGCATCGCCCGCCACAGTAATCAGGTGGTCGAGGCGGCCCGCAAACGAATTCTGGTGGTGGACGATTCCCTGACCGTGCGAGAGTTGCAGCGCAAGCTGTTGCTCAATCGCGGATACGACGTGGCGGTTGCGGTAGACGGCATGGACGGCTGGAACGCATTGCGTTCGGAGGATTTCGATCTGTTGATCACCGACATTGATATGCCGCGCATGGACGGCATCGAACTGGTTACGTTGCTGCGTCGGGACAATCGCCTGCAATCGCTCCCGGTGATGGTGGTGTCCTACAAGGATCGCGAGGAGGACCGGCGCCGTGGACTGGATGCCGGGGCCGACTATTATCTAGCCAAGGCCAGTTTTCATGACGACGCCTTGCTCGATGCAGTGGTCGAGCTCATCGGAGGAGCGCGTGCATGAGGATTGCAATCGTCAACGACATGCCCATGGCGGTGGAGGCCCTGCGCCGCGCCCTGGCATTCGAGCCGACACACGAGGTGGTCTGGGTCGCCGGCAATGGCGCCGAAGCGGTGCGCCTGTGCGCCCAGGACACGCCGGACCTGATCCTGATGGACCTGATCATGCCGGTGATGGATGGCGTCGAGGCCACGCGGCGGATCATGGCTGAGACCCCGTGCGCCATTGTCATCGTCACCGTGGATCGCCAGCAGAACGTGCACCGGGTGTTCGAGGCCATGGGCCACGGTGCGCTGGACGTGGTCGACACCCCGACCGTCGGCGCCGGCAATGCCCAGGACGCGGCTGCGCCGTTGTTGCGCAAGATCATGAACATCGGCTGGCTGATCGGCGACAAGGGCAACCCCCCACGCCCGACGCTGGCGCCAATGCGCAGTTCGGGCTCACGCCAGAGCCTGATCGCCATTGGCTCATCCGCCGGTGGGCCGGCTGCGCTGGAAGTCTTGCTCAAGGGTCTGCCACGTGATTTTTCTCCAGCTATCGTGCTGGTGCAGCACGTTGACCAGGTGTTTGCCGCCGGCATGGCTGAATGGCTCGGCAGTGCCAGCGGCCTCAACGTGCGCCTGGCCGAGGAAGGCGAGCCGCCGCAAAGCGGCACGGTATTGCTGGCCGGCACCAATCACCATATTCGCTTGCTGAAAAACGGCACGCTGGCCTACACCGCCGAACCGGTCAACGAAATCTACCGGCCCTCCATCGATGTGTTCTTCGAAAGCGTGGCCAGTTACTGGAACGGTGACGCCGTGGGGGTTTTACTCACCGGCATGGGGCGTGATGGCGCCCAGGGGCTTAAACTCATGCGCCAACAGGGCTACCTGACCATCGCACAAGACCAGGGCAGCAGTGCGGTGTATGGCATGCCAAAGGCGGCCGCAGCCATCGACGCTGCCGTGGAGATTCGCCCGCTGGACAAGATAGCGCCACGATTGCTGGAGATTTTCGCCAAATGAGCACATTTTTCCTCATTCCTGGCTCAAGTAGTACTCAGGTGACCGCACATGAATGAATTACAGCTCGACGACTTCAAGACCGACGAAAACGCCGCCATGGTGTTGCTGGTGGACGATCAGGCCATGATCGGCGAAGCCGTGCGCCGCGGCCTGTCGAACGAAGAGAACATCGATTTCCACTTCTGCGCCGACCCGCACCAGGCCATCGCCCACGCGGTGCGCATCAAGCCGACGGTGATCCTGCAGGATCTGGTCATGCCCGGCCTTGACGGCCTGAGCCTGGTGCGCGAATACCGCAATCACCCGGCGACCAAGGACATTCCGATCATCGTCCTGTCGACCAAGGAAGATCCGCTGATCAAGAGCGCGGCCTTTGCCGCCGGGGCCAACGATTACCTGGTCAAGCTACCGGACAACATCGAACTGGTCGCGCGCATCCGCTATCACTCACGGTCCTACATGACCCTGCTGCAACGGGACGCGGCCTACCGCGCGTTGCGGGTCAGCCAGCAGCAACTGCTCGACACCAACCTGGTCCTGCAACGCCTGATGAACTCCGATGGCCTGACCGGGTTGTCGAACCGTCGACACTTCGACGAGTACATGGAACTGGAGTGGCGTCGCTCGCTGCGTGAGCAGAGCCAGTTGTCGTTGCTGATGATCGATGTCGACTACTTCAAGACCTACAACGACAGTTTCGGCCACCTGGAAGGCGATGAAGCCCTGCGCAAGGTCGCCACGGCGATCAAGGAAGCCAGTGCCCGGCCTTCGGACCTGCCGGCCCGCTACGGCGGCGAAGAGTTTGCCCTGGTGCTGCCCAACACCTCCCAGGGCGGCGCGCGGCTTGTCGCCGAGAAGCTGCGCCAGACCGTGGCAGCCCTGAAGATCCCGCATAACTCGCCAACCGAAGGGTCGAGCCTGACCATCAGCATCGGCCTGTCGACCATCACCCCGAAAGCGGGCAGCAACTGCCGCGACCTGATCCTGGCGGCGGACAAGGGGCTGTATTCGGCGAAGAACAACGGGCGCAACCAAGTGGGGATCGGGTGACCACCACGCCCCTGTAGGAGCGAGCCTGCTGGCGATGGTCGTTAACGATGACGATGGCTATCTGAATAAACGCGGTGCCTGAGCGTTTCTCGCGAGCAAGCTCGCTCCTACAGGGACTTGGCATTTCGGCCAAGCGGACTGCCGTTTTCGGCTGTTTCCCGTTATACTCGCCGGCTTTCAAAAGTTCGCCAACGAGTGCTGCCCGTCATGGAAATCAACCCGATCCTGAACACCATCAAGGACCTGTCCGAGCGCTCCGAAACTATTCGGGGGTATCTTTGACTACGATCAAAAGCATGAGCGTCTGACCGAAGTCAATCGCGAGCTTGAAGATCCGAGTGTCTGGAACAAACCTGAATACGCTCAGGAGTTGGGCCGCGAGCGCGCTGCGCTGGCGCAAATCGTCGATACCCTGGACGAACTGAACACCGGTCTGGCCGATTGCCGCGACCTGCTGGACATGGCCGTCGAAGAAAACGACGAAGGTGCAGTGGACGATGTCGTCGCCGAGCTGGCCCGACTCGAGGAAAGTCTGGCCAAGCTGGAATTCCGTCGCATGTTCAGCCACGAAATGGACCCGAACAACGCCTACCTGGACATCCAGGCCGGTTCCGGCGGCACCGAAGCCCAGGACTGGGCCAACATTCTGCTGCGCATGTACCTGCGCTGGGCCGACAAACGCGGTTTCGACGCGACCATCATGGAACTGTCCGCCGGTGAAGTCGCCGGGATCAAGGGCGCGACCGTGCACATCAAGGGCGAATACGCGTTTGGCTGGTTGCGCACCGAGATCGGCGTGCACCGCCTGGTGCGCAAGAGCCCGTTCGACTCCGGCAACCGTCGCCACACCTCGTTCTCCGCGGTGTTCGTCTCGCCAGAGATCGATGACAAGGTCGAAATCGAAATCAACCCGGCAGACTTGCGGATCGACACCTATCGTTCCTCGGGTGCCGGTGGTCAGCACGTAAACACCACCGACTCGGCCGTACGTATCACCCACGTACCGACCAATACCGTGGTCAGCTGCCAGAACGAACGTTCCCAGCACGCCAACAAGGACACCGCCATGAAAATGCTGCGGGCCAAGTTGTACGAGCAGGAAATGCAGAAGCGCAACGCGGCGTCCCAGGCGCTGGAAGACACCAAGTCCGATATCGGCTGGGGTCATCAGATCCGTTCGTACGTGCTCGATGCCTCGCGGATCAAGGATCTGCGCACCAACATCGAACGCAGCGACTGTGACAAGGTGCTCGATGGCGACATCGACGAATACCTGGAAGCGAGCCTGAAGTCCGGGCTGTAAGTTACTGACACACCGCGATCCCCTGTAGGAGCCGGCTTGCCGGCGATCCCCGGCCGCAGGCCGGGGAAAACGAACCAGATGGAATATTTAAAGACATGAGCGACCTAGAACTCGACCCGCAAGCCCTGCAACAGGAAGAAAACTCCCTGATCGCCCTGCGCAAGGAAAAGCTTGCTGCCGAGCGCGCCAAGGGCAATGCCTTCCCGAACGACTTCCGCCGCGAAAACTACTGCGATGCACTGCAGAAACAGTACGCGGACAAGACCAAGGAAGAGCTGGCAGAGGCTGCGATCCCGGTCAAGGTTGCCGGTCGTATCATGCTCAACCGTGGCTCGTTCATGGTGATCCAGGACATGACCGGTCGTATCCAAGTCTACGTCAATCGCAAGACCCTGTCCGAAGAAACCCTGGCAGCGGTGAAAACCTGGGACATGGGCGACATCATTGCCGCCGAAGGCACCCTGGCCCGTTCCGGCAAGGGTGACCTGTACGTTGAAATGACCAACGTGCGCCTGCTGACCAAATCCCTGCGCCCGCTGCCGGACAAGCACCACGGCCTGACCGACACCGAACAGCGCTACCGCCAGCGCTACGTTGACCTGATCGTCAACGAAGACGTGCGCCAGACCTTCCGCGTGCGTTCGCAAGTCATCGCCCACATCCGCAGCTTCCTGATGAAGCGTGACTTCCTGGAAGTGGAAACGCCGATGCTGCAGACCATTCCGGGCGGCGCGGCAGCCAAGCCGTTCGAAACCCACCACAACGCGCTGGACATGGAAATGTTCCTGCGCATTGCGCCTGAGCTGTACCTCAAGCGCCTTGTTGTCGGCGGGTTCGAGAAGGTGTTCGAGATCAACCGCAACTTCCGTAACGAAGGCGTTTCGACTCGTCACAACCCTGAATTCACCATGTTGGAGTTCTACCAGGCCTACGCCGACTACGAAGACAACATGGACCTGACCGAAGAGTTGTTCCGTGAACTGGCGCAGCTGGTTCTGGGCAGCACCGACGTGCCGTACGGCGACAAGGTGTTCCACTTCGGCGAGCCGTTCGTGCGCCTGTCGGTGTTCGACTCGATCCTCAAGTACAACCCCGAGCTGACCGCTGACGACCTGAACGACATCGACAAGGCTCGCGCCATCGCCAAGAAGGCCGGCGCCAAGGTGCTGGGCTTCGAAGGCCTGGGCAAGCTGCAGGTGATGATTTTCGAAGAGCTGGTCGAGCACAAGCTGGAACAGCCACACTTCATTACTCAGTACCCGTTCGAAGTGTCGCCGCTGGCACGTCGTAATGACGACAACCCGAACGTCACCGACCGATTCGAGCTGTTCATCGGTGGTCGTGAAATCGCTAACGCCTACTCCGAGTTGAACGACGCGGAAGACCAGGCCGAGCGTTTCATGGCCCAGGTGGCCGACAAGGACGCCGGCGACGACGAAGCCATGCACTACGACGCCGACTTCGTGCGTGCGCTGGAGTACGGCATGCCGCCAACGGCGGGTGAAGGCATCGGTATCGACCGTCTGGTGATGCTGCTGACCAACTCCCCGTCGATCCGCGACGTGATCCTGTTCCCGCACATGCGGCCGCAAGCGTAAGTGTTTCAATTAAAAAACCGCCTTTTCAGGCGGTTTTTTATTGCCTGTCTGGTACAAACGTATCAACTTGTTAGTTTCATCTGAGAGGAAATACCTGTCGTGATTCGTGCAATGGCTCAAGAAGGTGCAGCGGGTATCGCCACTGCGGTCGCTGAAAGTGTTCAGTACCAGGGCCGCAAGGCCAGCCGACAGGGCAGTGAGCAGCGTCGACAGGACATTCTCGACGCCGCGATGCGCATTGTCGTGCGCGATGGCGTGCGCGCCGTACGGCACCGTGCGGTGGCCGCCGAGGCGCAAGTGCCGTTGTCGGCGACCACTTACTATTTCAAGGATATCGATGACCTGCTCACCGATACCTTCGCCCAATACGTGGAACGCAGTGCCGCGTACATGGGCAAGCTGTGGGTCAACAACGAGGGCCTGCTGCGCGACATGATCGCCAGTGGCGATGGCAGCCCGCAGGCGCGCTCGAAACTGGCGGACGATATCGCACGGCTGATGACCGACTACGTTCACCGGCAACTGATCAATCGCCGCGAACACCTGATGGCCGAGCAGGCGTTCCGCCAGGAGGCGTTGCTCAACCCGCGCCTGGCCGAACTGGTGCGTTCGCATCAGCAAATCCTGTTGCAGGGCTCTTGCCAACTGTTCCAGGTGCTGGGCTCGCGCGAGCCGCATCAGGATGCCAAGGTGTTGACGGCAATTATCGGCCGGATGGAATATCAGGGCCTGCTCAACGTAGACGAGCCTGCCGCCGAAGAGGAAATGCTCGGCATCCTGACGCGCTACATGCACCTGGTGCTGGCGTCGGAGTAGTCCCGGCTGGTGCTTTCCCCTGTGG
The DNA here is from genome assembly GCF_002303975.1 of Pseudomonas sp. ACN5. Lineage (NCBI taxonomy): Bacteria > Pseudomonadati > Pseudomonadota > Gammaproteobacteria > Pseudomonadales > Pseudomonadaceae > Pseudomonas > Pseudomonas sp. ACN5. The sequence continues at coordinate 308,937 of NZ_MRCP01000004.1, forward strand.
GAGCGAGCTTGCTCGCGATAGCGGTTTACCATTCAACATTAATGTTGTCTGACACACCGTCATCGCGAGCAAGCTCGCTCCCACAGGGGAATGTGTCCACCTTAGGGCGGTGTGTATTCATAGGGAGTATTGAATGAAAGCCTGGCGTGTCGTTGTGATCGCCTTGTCGTTCTTGCTGCTCAGTGGCTGTCTGGTGTCCTTCAAGGAACCGCTGCCTGCAAGCGACCCCGCGCCCAAAGGATTACTCGGCAAATGGACCAGCACCAATGCCTGGGGCGAGGCGCTCAACCTCGAACTGACCCGCCTCGGCGACAACCGCTATCAGGCCGTCAGCTATTACCGGGCCAGGCCCCGGGAGCGGGAGGCCTATCCCTTCACGGTGTCGCGTCATGGCAGCCGCTGGTACCTGTCGGCGAAGGTGCCGGCGCAGTTCGGCGGGCATTTCACCCTCGGCGGTTTTGAGCTGACCGACAAACATGAGTTGGTGGTTTACAACCTCGACCTCGAACAGATCAATCAGGCCATCAAGCAAAACGTCCTGAGCGGTGAAAGCTTCCAGACCAGCGATGGCGATGGTGTATTGATCGACAGCCACATGGATCAAGTCGCCGCCTACCTCGACGACCCGGCCAATTCCGATGTGTTCGTCGAAGCGGTGCGCTATCAGCGCCAGGCCAAAGCCAAGTAAGCAGCACCCACAGGTTTCTACAGGAGTTTCGCGTGGACGATTACCAACAGTCGATACGCATTTTGTCTGATCGCATCGTGTTGGCGCAGACGCCGATCCGCGTCCTCGATGCGGTCAAATGGGACGACAACATTCGCAAGGGTTTCCTCAAGGCCAAGGGCAAGGAAATGCCGGCGGTGGACCGCGACTACTACCTCAACCGGCCGCTGGCGTTCGATTCCAGCAAAGTGAAGCTGGAGTTCCAGAACATCGAGCGCGACATCACTCGCCAGCTCGGCCAGTTCAACCCCGTCGGCCAGATCATGCGGCGCATGTGCAAGGAGTACCGCATGGTGGTGCGCATGCTCGAAGCGCGCGGCACCGAGGATTTCGGCCTGATTTCCCAGGAATTGTACGGCGCCGCGTCCGACGCATTCCATGCCGGCGACCCGACCCTGTCCGACCTGGGCATGATGCTGTCCGAATACCTGAACAACATCGACGGCCGTGGCGACCTCAAGGACGAGCCGAAGACGCTGACGGCCAAGGATGCGGTCGATATGTTGCAGCATCGCCTGAACAAGGTGTTTGGCGAAGCCGAGGAAACCATCCGGGTGTTCGAGTCCGATGGCATCGTCGCCGATGCGGCGGCCGGCGCCGACTACATCAAGATCCGCTCCGACGCGATGTTCAACCAGCGCGATGTGCGCGCCCTGGAGGTCCACGAAGGGCTGGTGCACGTCGGCACCACGCTCAACGGCCTGAACCAGCCGATCTGCACCTTCCTGGCCAAAGGCCCGCCCTCGTCGACGGTGACCCAGGAAGGCCTGGCGATCCTGATGGAAATCATCACCTTCGCCTCGTACCCCAGCCGTCTGCGCAAACTCACGAACCGCACCCGCGCGATTCACATGGTAGAGGAGGGCGCGGATTTCCTGCAGGTGTTCGAGTTCTTCCGTGAGCAAGGCTTCGAGATGCCCGAGAGCTACAGCAACGCCAGCCGCGTGTTCCGCGGCTCGGTGCCGACAGGTCTGCCATTTACCAAAGACTTGTCCTACCTCAAGGGCTTCATCATGATTTACAACTACATTCAACTGGCCGTGCGTAAAGGCAAGCTGGAGCAGATACCGCTGTTGTTCTGCGGCAAGACCACCCTGGAGGACATGCGTACCTTGCGTCAGTTGGTGGACGAAGGCCTGGTGGTGCCGCCCAAGTACCTGCCGGAACAGTTTCGCGACATGAACGCGTTGTCGGCGTGGATGTGCTTCTCCAACTTCCTCAACCACTTGAGCCTGGACCGGATCGAGGCGGATTATTCCAACATCCTTTAAGGCTGGTGAGATCCAAATGTGGGAGCGGGCTTGCTCGCGAAGGCGGTGTGTCAGCTAACTGAGATGTTGAATGTTAAACCGCATTCGCGAGCAAGCCCGCTCCCACATTGAGCCGTGTTCCACCCATTTTCTGCGAGGTTTCAACGGATGAGAATCCTCGGCATCCTCTGCCTTTTCCTGGCCTTGAATGGCTGCAGCTCGCTGCTGTTCTATCCGGAACCCGGCCAGTTGTTCACTCCGGAAAAGGCTGGGCTTGAATACCGCACCGTCACCCTGAACACCGCCGATGGCCTCAAGCTGAATGCCTGGTGGCTGCCGGTGAAGCAGGGGGTTGAGGTCAAGGGCACGGTGCTGCACTTACACGGCAATGGCGGAAACCTGCCCATGCACCTTGGCGGCAGTTTCTGGTTGCCGAAAAATGGTTACCAGGTGTTGCTTGTGGACTATCGCGGTTACGGCCTGTCCGAAGGCGAACCCAGCCTGCCGGCGATCTACCAGGACATCGATGCGGCGTTCGCCTGGCTGGACAAGGCGCCGCAGGTTCAAGGCAAGCCGCTGATCCTGCTCGGCCAGAGTCTCGGTGGCTCGATGGCCGTGCATTACCTGGTCCAGCACCCGCAACGGCAGAAACAACTGAAAGCTTTTGTCCTCGACGGTGTGCCCGCCAGTTATCGCAGTGTCGGTCGCTATGCCTTGAGTAATTCATGGGTGTTCTGGACGTTCCAGGTGCCGTTGTCGTGGCTGGTGCCGGACGGTGACAGCGCGATCAACTCCATGGCGCAGCTTAAAGATGTGCCGAAACTGATCTACCACAGCATCGACGATCCGATCGTGCCTCTTTCCAACGGCATCCGACTGTATCAAGCTGCGCCGCCGCCGCGGGTGCTGCAACTGACCCGTGGCGGTCATGTGCAGACATTCGCCGACCCGGTCTGGCGTAACGTCATGCTGCGCTATCTCGATGACCCGCAGCATTTCAACGGCCTGCGCCGCCTGGGTGAAATCCCCAATTACCCGGCACCCCCGAATTCTGAAGATGAACCACCAGAGAGTCCGCAATGAGTGAAGAACGCAACGCCATCCCGCTGATCATCACCGGTATCTGCAGCATCCTCGGCACCGTCGGTGCCCTGTGGTGGTACGGCTACCTGCACTTCGCCAAGCCTGAGGATGCGTTGCTGCTCAACGAATTCACCATGCTCAAGACCATTCCGGGCGAAGACTACAAAGTCTCACTGGAGCCGGCCGCGCAAGTGGCGCAGTGCATCGATGGCGTGCTGGTGCTGTTTGACATGGAACAGAAAGGCCTGACCGGCGTGCTGGTCGACAGCAAGAAAAAAGCCGTGCGTTGCATGGGGCAGGAGACGCCGCAGAAGCTGGAGCCGTAACCCGGTTCTAACTAACAACACAGATCCAATGTGGGAGCGGGCTTGCTCGCGAAGGCGGTTTAACTTTCAGCAATAGTGCTGACTGATACACCGCTTTCGCGAGCAAGCCCGCTCCCACACTGGTTTCGCGTAGTAGCTTGATTATTGGGTGTATGAACTCACCGCCGAACGCGGCATCACCGGCTGATTGTCATTGGAAATGGTCACCTCCACCCGGCGGTTCATCGCCCGGCCCGAGGTGCTTGAGTTATCCGCCACCGGATACTCCTTGCCGTACCCTTGGGCAACGATGCGCGCCGGATCGACGCCCATCTTCACCAGGGCCGCTCGCACGGAATCCGCACGACGTTCCGAGAGCGACTGGTTGTGCGATGCCGTACCGGTGCTGTCGGTATAACCCTCGACAATCACTTTGCGGTCGGGGTTTTCCTGGAGGTACTGCGCCAGTTTGTTGATGTTCATCAGGCCGTTGGATTTCAGCTCGGCCTTGTCCGTGGCGAACAGCACATCCCCGAAGGTCACCAGCGTCCCGCGCTCGGTCTGCCTGGCGTTGAGGCTGTCCTTCAGTTGCTTGATCTGCTGATCGCGGCCTTCCAGGCGGGCTTCGGCCCGTTGCGCCGACGTGTTTTTCAGATTGGCTTCAGCGGTGCGCAGGGCAATGGTCTGCTTGGCCACTTCAACCCGCTGGTTGGTCAGATAGGCAAGCTGGTCAACCTTGGTTGCGTCTTCCTTGTCCCTGTAGGCCTGGTCGGCCTTGTCCAGATAATCGCTGGCCTCCTTGGTTTCCAGGGCTGCGACTTTGCTGGCCTGTGGGTCGGCTTGCAGGCCGCTGTAGTTGGTGCGGGCCTGTTCGAGGTTGGCGTTGGGCGGCGTGGAGCAGGCCGCCAGGGCGATGGTGGCAGCCAGCAGAGTTGGGATCATCAGTTGAATGCGTTTCATGATTTCGTCCTTTTTAGTCGAGTGGGAATGCGTGGAGCCGCGCCGCTTACTGAACGGTGCGCTGGCTTTCCTGACGCAATTCCTGAACGCCTTTCTGCGCGTCCTTCACGGATTGTTCGGCCTTCATCGCCTGGGCCTTGCGCTCTGCAACACGAGCATCCCACTCGGCCTGTTCGGCGAGCATCCGGGCCTGGTCATATTTTTTGTCGTGCATGGCGATTTCGGCTTGCTTGAGCTTGTCCTGGGCCGACTTCATTTCCACCGCGGCGAACTCGGTGCCGCCGGCGCTCACGGCGTCGTTGACGGCCGATTGGGTGACCGCGTACTGCTCGGTCGGCGGGTTACCGGCGCAACCGGCCAGGGCCAGGCTGCTGCCGAGGGCCAGCGCCGCCAGCTGGAGGCCGCGCGAATGAGTGAACGAGGATGTGCCGGTTCGGGTTTTCATGGTCTTCAACTCCATTGGGCTAACTCCTGAAAAGCGTTGAATCCATCCTGGGCAGGGCGCTGAAGCCATCAATTGCGGGGTGTTTTGAAACGCTCGTCCCAGGCGTGGTTACTTGGGTTGACCCGAGGCGTTTTTTGAAAGTTCAGAGAATTTAGCCAGCTATCGAAAAAACTTTGACCGAGTCGACAGGGCTCTAAGTCGGGGATTTATGTTACGCACAGCGGTATATCGGACCTTTTCAGGCCCGAAGTAACGCAATTTTTGAAGTGAAAAACGGGCCAATGTGGGAGCGGGCTTGCTCGCGAATGAGGTTTAACATTCAACAATAATGTTGACTGATACACCGCCTTCGCGAGCAAGCCCGCTCCCACAGGGTTCTACGAAAACTCAGTGTTTCTGTTTGTCGTCCGGCACTGACATGTCGTGCAGATGCCGGCGGGACAGCGCCAGAAAACGCGGGGTCGGCCCGATGTCTTCGTACAGCGGATCACCTTCTTCGTCAGTGGCGACCACGGTCGAGCCCTTGACGTACGGGAAGCTTCTTTCCAGCTCTTCGAGCGCGGCGCCGATCAGATCGCCGAGCAGTTCTTCGGGATGCCGCTTGGGGTACATCTCGACGAGCGCGGCCAGCCGTGCGGCAGACTCCACATCCAGATGAATCGAGTAGCCGGTGTCGGTCAGGCGACCCTTGGCGTTTTCTTCCCAGTGGTGGGCAAGCTCGCGAATTTTCATATTGACCTCATGGCGCGACCGCTCGTGGCGGGCAGGGTGAGTGTCCGGCGTTGGCCGGCGACAGCCGTTGTACGGCTTATCTTCAGACTAGCTTCAACAGGCAAGGTTTGAAGGCCCTTCGTCGTCTTGCTTGTAAGAAGCTGTCTGGGGCGGCACTCTCTAGGTTCCAAGCCGCCCGGATTTTTTGCTGGAGACCTGCTGATGACCGATATTGATGCACGCTTGCGCGAGGACGTTCACTTGTTGGGTGAGCTGTTGGGCAACACCATTCGTGAGCAGTATGGCGATGGTTTTCTCGACAAGATCGAGCAGATCCGCAAGGGCGCCAAGGCGGACCGGCGCGGCTCCATGGACGCCGAGCTCAGCGCCAGCCTCAACCAGTTGACCGAAGACGAGCTGTTGCCGGTAGCGCGGGCGTTCAATCAGTTTCTCAACCTGGCCAATATCGCCGAGCAATACCAGTTGATTCACCGTCGGGAGGCGTCTCAACAGGCGCCGTTCGAAGCCCGGGTGTTGCCCGAATTGCTCGCTCGCCTGCGCGCCGAGGGCCATGGTGCCGACGCGCTGGCCCGGCAATTGGGGCGACTGGAGATTGAACTGGTGCTGACCGCGCACCCGACCGAAGTCGCGCGTCGCACGCTGATCCAGAAGTACGACGCCATCGCCGCGCAACTGGCGGCTCAGGATCACCGCGACCTGACCCGTGCCGAGCGCGAGCAGATCAAGACCACCTTGCAGCGCCTGATCGCCGAAGCCTGGCACACCGAGGAAATCCGCCGCACGCGTCCGACACCGGTGGACGAAGCCAAGTGGGGTTTCGCGGTGATCGAGCATTCGCTGTGGCAGGCCATTCCCAATTATCTGCGCAAGGCCGACCAGGCCCTGCACGCCGCTACCGGCCTGCACTTGCCACTGGAGGCGGCGCCGATTCGCTTTGCCTCGTGGATGGGCGGCGACCGCGACGGCAACCCCAATGTGACGGCGGCGGTGACCCGAGAGGTTTTACTGTTGGCGCGCTGGATGGCGGCTGATCTGTACCTGCGCGATGTCGATCACCTGGCGGCTGAGCTGTCCATGCAGCAGGCCAGCGATGAATTGAAGGCCAGGGCGGGTGACAGCGCCGAACCTTACCGGGCCGTGCTCAAACAGCTGCGCGAGCGCCTGCGGGCGACGCGCAACTGGGCGCACACCTCATTGTCGACACCCACACCGGCACCGGCCGATGTGCTGCAAAACAACCGCGAACTGCTCGACCCGCTGGAGCTGTGCTACCACTCGTTGCATGAATGCGGCATGGGCGTGATCGCTGACGGACCCTTGCTCGACTGCCTGCGTCGGGCGGTGACCTTCGGTCTGTTCCTGGTTCGTCTGGATGTGCGCCAGGACTCGTCGCGACACAGCGCGGCCATGACCGAAATCACCGACTACCTCGGCCTGGGGCGCTACGAGGACTGGAGCGAGGAAGAGCGCATCGCCTTCCTGATGCGTGAACTGAATAACCACCGGCCGTTGCTGCCGGCGTACTTCAAACCCTCCGCCGATACCGCCGAGGTGCTGGCGACCTGCCGGGAAATCGCCGCTGCACCGGGGGCGTCCCTGGGTTCCTATGTGATCTCGATGGCCGGTGCCGCTTCCGATGTGCTGGCGGTGCAATTGTTGCTCAAGGAATCCGGCGTGCTGCGGCCGATGCGCGTGGTGCCGCTGTTCGAAACCCTGGCCGACCTCGACAACGCGGGGCCGGTGATCGAGAAACTGCTGCTGTTGCCGGGCTATCGCTCGCGTCTGCAAGGGCCGCAGGAAGTGATGATCGGCTATTCCGATTCGGCCAAGGACGCCGGCACCACCGCGGCGGCCTGGGCGCAGTACCGGGCGCAGGAGCGACTGGTGGATATCTGCCGTGAACAACAAGTGGAGCTGCTATTGTTCCACGGCCGCGGCGGCACCGTGGGGCGTGGCGGCGGACCGGCCCACGCGGCGATTCTGTCGCAGCCGCCGGGTTCGGTGGCGGGGCGGTTCCGCACCACCGAACAGGGTGAAATGATTCGATTCAAATTCGGCCTGCCGGACATCGCCGAGCAAAACCTCAACCTGTACCTGGCCGCCGTGCTTGAGGCGACCTTGCTGCCGCCGCCGCCACCGACGCCCGAGTGGCGCCATTTGATGGACGAACTGGCCGCAGACGGTGTCAGCGCTTACCGCGCCGTGGTGCGGGAAAATCCGCAGTTCGTGGAGTATTTCCGCCAGTCCACGCCGGAACAGGAACTCGGTCGTTTGCCCCTGGGCAGTCGGCCGGCCAAGCGCCGGGCCGGGGGGATCGAAAGCCTGCGGGCGATTCCGTGGATCTTCGGCTGGACCCAGACACGCCTGATGCTGCCGGCCTGGCTGGGTTGGGAATCTGCCCTGAGCAAGGCACTGGAGCGGGGTGAAGGTGAACTGCTGGGGCAGATGCGTGAGCAATGGCCGTTCTTCCGCACCCGCATCGATATGCTGGAGATGGTCCTGGCCAAGGCCGATGCCGACATTGCCCGGTCCTATGACGAGCGTCTGGTGGAGCCGAATCTGTTGCCATTGGGTGCGCACTTACGCGACCTATTGTCGCAGGCGTGCTCCATCGTTCTCGGCCTGACCGGGCAGTCGCAGCTACTGGCACATAGCCCAGCGACCCTTGAATTCATCCGCTTGCGCAACACCTACCTCGACCCGCTTCATCTATTGCAGGCCGAGTTGCTGGCCCGTTCACGATTGCAGGATGTAGCGCAGGGCAGCCCGGTAGAACAGGCCCTGCTGGTGTCTGTCGCGGGGATTGCCGCCGGTTTGCGTAACACCGGCTAAGGTTTTTGCCGTGGGGTCAGGCATCCGGCAGGTGAGGCGGATGCCGCCGCAGGACGGGTTGAAAAGTGCTGTCAGGCGACAGTTAATGTTGGGGTTGCGACTTGGGGAACCGTGCGCAATGGTCGCAGGAGGCAGCGGTTTCTCCGACTTTTGGCGTCTTGTGTGGGCGCAGCCTGCTGTGTATCTTGATCAGCCTTTGGCCGTTTGGGCGGCCACGACCCTTTTTTGAGATTGGCCCCACGAGGCGAATCTGACGTTATCCATATAAAAAATTGAGGAGCACATCGATGCGCGTCATTCTGCTGGGAGCTCCCGGGGCCGGTAAAGGTACTCAGGCTAAGTTCATCACCGAAAAATTCGGCATTCCGCAAATCTCCACCGGCGACATGCTGCGTGCAGCGGTCAAGGCCGGCACCGAGCTGGGCATCAAGGCCAAGAGCATCATGGATGCCGGTGGCCTGGTGTCCGATGACCTGATCATCGCACTGGTCAAGGACCGCATCGCCCAGTCCGACTGCGCCAACGGTTTCCTGTTCGACGGCTTCCCGCGCACCATTCCCCAGGCTGAAGCCCTGGTGACTGCCGGTGTCGAGCTGGACGCAGTGGTTGAAATCGCCGTCGAAGACGAAGAAATCGTCCAGCGTATCGCCGGTCGTCGTGTTCACGAGGCCAGCGGCCGCGTGTACCACATCGTCTACAACCCGCCGAAAATCGCCGGCAAGGACGACATCACCGGTGAAGAGCTGGTACAGCGCAAGGACGACACCGAAGAAACCGTGCGTCATCGCCTGTCGGTCTACCACTCCCAGACCAAGCCGCTGGTGGATTTCTACCAGAAGCTGTCGGCCGCCAATGGCAAGCCGCAGTACAGCCATATCGAAGGCGTCGGTTCGGTTGAAGCGATCACCGCCAAGGTGCTTGAAGCCCTGAGCTGAAAAGTCTGATCCGCTGCATCATCCACGGCCCGCTTGCGGGCCGTAGTTGTTTATACTGACGCACTTTTTTCTGATCTCTCTTGTGGATACATCGATGAGCACCTTGCTGGCCCTGGACACCGCGACTGAAGCTTGCTCCGTTGCCTTGCTGCATGACGGCAAGGTATCGAGCCATTACGAGGTGATCCCGCGCCTGCACGCGCAGAAGCTGTTGCCGATGATCAAGCAATTGCTGGCCGATGCTGGCACCACCCTGCAAGCAGTCGATGCCATTGCATTCGGCCGTGGCCCGGGAGCCTTCACCGGTGTGCGCATCGCCATCGGCGTGGTGCAAGGCCTGGCGTTTGCCCTGGATCGTCCGGTGCTGCCGGTGTCGAACCTGGCCGTGCTGGCGCAACGTGCATTGCGCGAACATGGCGCCACTCAGGTCGCTGCTGCCATCGATGCGCGCATGGATGAAGTGTATTGGGGGTGCTACCGCGAAACGGCCGGGGAGATGCGTCTTGTTGGCGCTGAAGCGGTACTGCCGCCGGAGTCCGCGGCATTGCCGGCCGATGCCGGCGGCGAGTGGTTCGGCGCTGGCACCGGTTGGGGGTATGGCGAACGCATCGCGGTCAGCCTGAGCGGTCAGGACGCGGCCATGTTGCCCCATGCCGAAGACCTGCTGACCCTGGCGCGATTTGCCTGGGCGCGTGGCGAGGCGATCGTGGCTGACGAGGCTCAGCCGGTTTATCTGCGCGACAAAGTGGCGACGCCCAAAGCGCGTTGATTCACGCAGTACCTGCGGGCTTGCTCGCGAAGGCGGTATAACATTCAACATTTCTATTGCCTGACACACCGTCTTCGCGAGCAAGCCCGCTCCCACAGGGTTGGTGTTCTGCTCTAATTCTGCCAATCGTCATTTTCTAACCCCGGCTTTTAAACCTTTTGCCTTTTATGTGTTCTAGTTATCACTCGGCGGTTTGCGAAGTGGGAAATGCGCCACTAAACTGCCATCACTGATTCCGAGTATGCACGTATGCGTATCGACGGCGTTTCCTCTCAGTCCTACCCCATCAAGCGCAAGCCACGCAAAGACCGTGTGGTGGAAGACGACGCCATTGATATCGAAGGCGAGCTGGAATTCCCGACTGAAGAGCAGTTGGCTGCCCGCGCCGCCAAAGCCTCTGCGCAAAAACCGAGCAATCTTCCCGCCCGTCAGCAAGACATGATTTACCACCGCGCCATGAGCAAAAGCGTGGCGACGGCGCTGGCCAGCTACCTGAGTACCGCCGGTTTCGTCGATTGGGAGACGGATGTGCTGGGTCTCGACCTGTACATCTGATGGTGCTGCCGTATTACCTCGGTTGCCCGTCCTGGAGCGAGAACGCCTGGCGCGATTACCTGTATCCGCCGCACGCCCGCCCCGCTGAATTTCTTGATCTCTATTGCCAGGTATTCAATGCCGTAGAAGGCAACACAACCTTCTACGCCAGCCCTGCGGCCAGCACCGTGCAGCGTTGGGCCCAAACCATGCCGCAGCACTTTCGCTTTACCGCCAAGTTTCCCGGCGAGATCAGCCACGGTGGCGATCTGCGCGAACAGCTGACAGCCGCCGAAACCTTCCTGCAATTGCTCACTCCGCTGGGTGATCGGGTGTCGCCATTGTGGTTGCAGCTGTCGAAAAACTTCACGCCCCAACGCTTGCCCGAGCTGGCCGGATTTATCGATGCCCTGCAGCGCCCGCTGGCCGTTGAAGTGCGCCATGGCGATTTTTTCGCCAAGGGAGACAGCGAGCGAATGCTCAATCGTCTGTTGCTGGATCGCGGTATTGAACGCATCTGTCTTGATCCCCGTGCGTTGTTCAGTTGCACATCGACCGAGCTTTCGGTGCTTCACGCCCAATCGAAGAAGCCCCGGGTGCCTCCGCGTCCGGCGGCGTTCACGCAGTGTCCGCAGGTGCGTTTTATCGGCCATCCGGTGCTTGAGGCCAACGATCCGTTCCTGGAGCCCTGGGTCGAGAAAATCGCGGTGTGGATCGAAGAAGGGCGCACGCCGTATATCTTCCTGCACACCGCCGACAACCTGCTGGCCGCGAAACTGGCGCAGCGTTTTCACGCCAGGCTGATGCGGCGTCTGCCTGGCTTGCCGGCGCTGCCTGAGCTATACAGAGAACCCGCCGCCGAGCAACTTGGCCTGCTCTGAGGCGGATTCCTTCCCCCTTTTCAGGAGTCTGCCCCATGGATGCGCAAACCCTTCGAGCCCAGGCGTTCAAAGCCCTTCACGAACGCTCCGGCGCTTTTGTGATTCCCAATCCGTGGGATGCCGGTTCAGCGAAGATGCTCGCCAGCCTCGGCTTCGAGGCGCTGGCGACCACCAGTGCCGGTTATGCCTTTTCCCAAGGCCGTGCCGATGGCGGCTTGAGCCTCGACGATACCCTGATGAACGTTCAGGCGATTGTTGCCGCCACCGACTTGCCGGTTGCCGTGGACCTGGAAAACGGTTTTGCCGACAACCCGGCCGATTGCGCCAAAAGCATTTTGCGCGCGGCAGAGGTCGGTGCTGTCGGTGGTTCGATTGAAGATGCCACCGGCCGCGAAGAAGGCCCCATCTACTGCTTCGACCACGCGGTGGCGCGCATCGAGGCCTCTGTGGCTGCCGCTCGCAGTTTGCCGTTCCCCTTCACATTGACCGCCCGGGCCGAAAACTTCCTGCACGGCAATCCTGATCTGGCCGACACCATCCGCCGCTTGCAGGCATTCGCCGAGGCCGGTGCCGATGTGCTTTACGCACCCGGTCTGCGCAGCGCCGAGGATGTGCTGGCGGTGGTGCGCGCGGTGGCGCCCAAACCGGTGAATGTGTTGATGTCGGGCGGCTTGAACCTGACGGTCGCGCAGTTGGCTGAAATGGGCGTCAAACGCATCAGCGTCGGTTCGGCGCTGGCGTTGGCGGCCTATGGTGAATTCTTTCGCGCCGCCGAAGAAATCCAGACATCAGGCACGTTCGGCTTCACTTCGCGGTCGATGCCGTACCAGAAGGCCAATCAGTTCTTCAAAGGCTGAGGGTCAGGCGGCGATGCGCAGGTTTTGCAGGATGATCGGGCGCGCCCAACCATTGTCGAAATCCAGTTGTTTCTGCTGTTCGATCCGTTCTTCCGGGGAGAACGGCGGGAACGGCTTGTCGAGCAGATCCAGGTCGAATTCGGCAATCGGCAGGTGCAGCGGACGTGGTTGCGGGGCAGGGCTGGCTTGCGGCAGTGGCTGACCGGCGTTGAGCACGATCGGGCGAACCCAGCCGCTGTCGAAATCCTGGTGTTTTTGCTGGGCGACGATTTCATCCGCCGGGAACGGTGGGAATGGTTTGTCGGCCAGGTCCATTTCGAATTCGGCAATCGGCAGGAACAGCGGCTCGGGCGGACGTACCTGAATGTCCTTCACGTCGCACTCACGCTGGGAAACGATGTGTTCCAGCAGATCGCTGCCAACGGTCGGCTCGACCGGGCTTTCGAGATCGACCGGTGGGAAATTCAGTGATTCAGGCAGCACATCACCCGACTGATCGGCCAGCGCACGGGCAAAGAAATCCTGCCAGAGGTGACTGACACCGCTCAGTGCCTGGGTGTTTCGCAGGTTGTAATTGCCGTAGGGCGATATAAAACCTGTGATTGTGGGTTGAATGTCTGACATTTCTCTCGGTCGACGCTCAGCTCTGGCAAAATGCTCGATAGTTTTGTTATCGGCAGTTTTTGCCGATCATTAATTTTTTGAGCGTGTTTTCCGATGATTGATCAACCCGCGGCCTGCCGCATCCATGTCCAGGCGCTGGACGCGGCTTTCGAGCCACAAGCCGAGCAATGGGCCGAGCGCCTGGGCTTGCCGATGCAAGTGGCGGACGGCGAATTTGCCTTGCAGGTGGGTGACCAGGGTTTGCAGTTGCAACAGCTGGGGCCGGACGCGCCGGGGCCGGTGCGGGTGGACTTCGTCGAGGGCGGTGCGGCCCATCGCCGTCTGTACGGCGGCGGCAGCGGGCAGATGATCGCCAAGGCTGTTGGTGTCGCCCAGGGCGTGCGCCCGCGGGTGCTGGATGCCACGGCAGGGCTGGGCAAGGACGCGTTCGTGCTGGCCAGCCTCGGTTGCGAGATGAGCCTGATCGAGCGTCAGCCGTTGATCGGTGCCTTGCTGGAAGATGGCCTGGCCCGTGGTGCGGAAGATTTCGACGTGGCGCCGATCGTGGCGCGCATGCGGCTGCTCAAGGGCAACTCGATCGAGGTGATGCGCAATTGGGAGGGCGAACCGCCGCAGGTGATCTACCTCGATCCGATGTTCCCGCACCGTGAGAAAACCGCGCTGGTGAAGAAGGAAATGCGCCTGTTCCGACCGCTGGTGGGTGATGACCCGGATGCGCCGGCTTTGCTCGAGGCTGCGTTGGCCCTGGCCAGCCACCGGGTGGTTGTCAAGCGCCCGCGCAAGGCGCCGTGCATCGACGGGCCGAAGCCGAGCCATGCGCTGGATGGCAAGTCCAGTCGTTACGATATTTATCCGAAGAAAGCGCTCAAGCCTTAAGACCGAGTCGCCTTCATCGCGGGCAAGCCACGCTCCCACAGGTTCTGTGCCGGGTTCAAAATTCGAGTACACCTCGGACCCTGTGGGAGCGGGCTTGCCCGCGAAGGCGTCGGTACAGTCAACGCAATGCTGTCAGGCTCACTCAGGCCGATAAGCCCGCATAAACAACCCCACCACTTCCCGCACATGGCTCTCCGCGGCCTCGCCGACCGGCGGCTCGCCGCAGCCATACAGCAAGCGGAAATTCCCGGCTCCCTTGAGCAGGCAGAAGAAGTGCTCGGCGGCGTTGTGCGGCTTGTCGATGCTCAGCACGCCACTTTCGTCGATCCGGCTCAGCAAACGTTCCATGCCGTGCAGCATGCGCTCCGGGCCCGCCTCAAAGAAGATTTGCGCGAGTTTCGGGTCCTGGCTGCCCAAGGTCATCATCAGTCGGTGCAAGTTCACTGATTCGTCACTGTTGATCAGCTGATGAAAGCCGCGCGCGATGTTCAGCAGCACGGTTTCCACTGCCACGCCTTGGGGCAACTCGAAGAACAGCGGGGGCAACTGCTCCTCGCACTTGGCCATCACGGCGGCGGAGAACAGTGTCTCCTTGTCGTTGAAGTGGCTGTAGACCGTCAGCTTCGACACACCGGCCTCGGCTGCGACGGCATCCATGCTGGTATTGGCATAACCCTTACTCAGAAACAGCACTTTTGCCGCATCGAGAATGGCCTGGCGTTTCACCAGATCCTTGGGTCTGCCTGGGCCATTGGGTGCTGAAAGATTGTTTGGCATATTCGCTTTTATTACTGGACTGGTGAGTTTGCTATTAATAACATACTGCTCAGTATAATTATTCAAAGCACCATTAGCGAAAGGTCCTTCACCATGTTCCGCTATGCCTTGCCCCTCGCGTTGCCAGTCACTCTGGCTTTTTTATTGTCTGCGTGTGGCTCCGACGAAGTGCCGCCAGTCAGCGTGCGCCCGGCCATGGTGGTTCAGCCAGAGCCTTCGGCACAGGCCATGGAAAGTTATCCAGGTGAAGTCCGTGCGCGTTATGAGCCGGACCTGGCGTTCCGCATCGGCGGTAAAGTCAGCCGACGACTGGTCGAGGAAGGGCAGCGGGTCAAGGCCGATCAACCTTTGGCAGAGCTCGATCCTCAGGATGTGCGCCTGCAACTGGAGGCCACCCGGGCCCAGGTCGCTGCAGCTGAAGCCAATCTGAGCATGGTGCGTGCCGAGCGTGATCGCTACAAAACCCTGATGGAGCGTCAGCTGGTCAGCCGCTCGCAGTACGACAATCACGAAAACCTCTACCGCTCCGGCGAAGCGCGCCTCAAGCAAATCAAGGCCGAATTCAACGTTTCCAATAACCAGGCCAGCTACGCCGTGCTGCGTGCGCCGCAGGACGGCGTCGTGGCCAAGCGTCTTGTGGAAGTCGGGCAAGTCGTGGCCGCGGGGCAAACGGTGTTCACACTGGCAACCGATGGCGAGCGTGAAGTGTTGATCAGCCTGCCGGAGCAGAACTTCGGCCGTTTCAAGGTCGGTGAACCGGTGGCGGTGGAGCTCTGGACCCAACCCGGCCAGCGTTTCGAAGGGCGCATCCGTGAGCTGTCGCCAGCGGCTGATCCAAAGTCCCGCACCTTTGCGGCGCGCATCGCCTTCACCTCCGGCAAGGTGCCGGTGGAGCTGGGCCAGAGCGCCCGGGTGTTCGTGCAGGCCGCCGACGTGGTGCCTCTGTCCGTTCCACTGTCGGCGTTGACGGCAGAAAACGGCGTGACCTATGTCTGGGTCGTCAGCGCCAACAACACCTTGAAGAAAACCCCGGTGCGAGTGGGTGCCTTCGGTGAGAAAACCGTACCGGTGCTCGAGGGGCTCAACGCCAGCGACTGGGTCGTGGCCGCCGGTGTCCATGTGCTTCTCGACGGGCAGCAGGTGCGTCCGGTGGATCGCTCCAATCGCGTGGTCAATCTGGCGGACAAGGAGTAAGCCCCGATGCGCTTCAACCTTTCCGAATGGGCGCTGCGTAATCGCCAGATCGTCCTGTTCCTGATGCTGTTGCTGGCCATCGTCGGCGCACTTTCCTACACCAAGCTCGGCCAGAGTGAAGACCCGCCGTTCACCTTCAAGGCCATGGTGATTCGCACCAACTGGCCGGGCGCGACCGCCGAGGAAGTCTCGCGCCAGGTCACCGAACGCATTGAAAAAAAGCTGATGGAAACCGGCGAGTACGAGCGCATCGTTTCGTTCTCGCGGCCCGGGGAATCCCAGGTCACCTTCATTGCGCGTGATTCCATGCACTCGGCAGAGATCCCGGAGCTCTGGTATCAGGTACGCAAGAAAGTCAGCGA
This sequence comes from Pseudomonas sp. ACN5, assembly GCF_002303975.1. Lineage (NCBI taxonomy): Bacteria > Pseudomonadati > Pseudomonadota > Gammaproteobacteria > Pseudomonadales > Pseudomonadaceae > Pseudomonas > Pseudomonas sp. ACN5. The sequence continues at coordinate 325,080 of NZ_MRCP01000004.1, forward strand.
CATCCGTCATACCCTGCCGCCTGGGATTCAGGGGCCGTTCTTCAACGATGAATTCGGTACCACGTTCGGCAACATCTACGCCCTGACCGGTGCGGGCTTCGACTACGCCGTGCTCAAGGATTACGCCGACCGCATCCAGATCCAGCTGCAACGGGTCAAGGATGTGGGCAAGGTCGAACTGCTGGGGTTGCAGGACGAGAAAATCTGGATCGAGCTGTCCAACGTCAAGCTCGCCACCCTCGGCTTGCCGCTGGCGGCTGTCCAGCAAGCCCTTGAAGAACAGAACGCAGTGTCCACGGCAGGTTTCTTCGAGACCAGCAGCGAGCGTTTGCAGCTACGGGTGACGGGGAATTTCCAGACGGTCGACGAGATCAAGAACTTCCCGATCCGCGTCGGTGATCGCACCTTCCGCATCTCCGATGTGGCCGACGTTCGGCGTGGTTTCAATGATCCGCCGGCGCCGCGCATGCGCTTCATGGCGCAAGACGCCATCGGCCTGGCGGTGGCGATGAAGGACGGCGGTGACATTCTGGTGCTGGGCAAGGCACTGGAAGTCGAATTCGCCCGCATCCAGAAAAACCTCCCGGCCGGTATGGAGCTGCGCAAAGTCTCCGACCAGCCGGCGGCGGTGAAAACCGGGGTTGGTGAGTTCGTGCAAGTGCTGGTCGAGGCGCTGGCCATCGTGTTGCTGGTGAGCTTCTTCTCCCTCGGCGTGCGCACCGGCATGGTGGTGGCCCTGGCGATTCCGCTGGTGCTGGCGATGACGTTTGCCAGCATGTATTACCTGGGCATCGGCCTGCACAAGATCTCCCTCGGCGCGCTGGTACTGGCGCTGGGCTTGCTGGTGGACGACGCGATCATCGCCGTGGAAATGATGGCGATCAAAATGGAGCAGGGTTTCGACCGGGTCAAAGCGGCGAGTTATGCCTGGACCAGTACCGCGTTCCCGATGCTCACCGGTACGCTGATCACCGCGGCCGGCTTCCTGCCGATTGCCACGGCGCAATCGGGCACTGGCGAATACACCCGTTCGATCTTCGAGGTGGTCACCATCGCGCTGTTGGCGTCGTGGGTGGCCGCGGTGGTTTTCGTACCGTATCTCGGGGAAAAACTCCTGCCGGACCTGGCAAAAATTCACGCCGCCAAGCACGGTGCCGGCCAACCCGATCCCTATGGTACGCCGTTCTACCAGCGCGTCCGGCGTCTGGTGGAGTGGTGCGTGCGCTGGCGCAAAACCGTGATCGCCGCGACTGTGCTGTTGTTCATCGCTTCCATCGTGCTGTTCAAGTTTGTACCGCAGCAGTTCTTCCCGGCATCGGGTCGCCTGGAGTTGATGGTCGATCTGAAACTGGCCGAAGGTGCTTCGCTGAGCAATACCGCCGACGAGGTCAAACGCCTCGAAGCGCTGCTCAAGGACAAGGCAGGGATCGACAACTACGTGGCCTACGTCGGCACCGGTTCGCCGCGTTTCTACCTGCCGCTGGATCAGCAACTGCCGGCGGCGAGCTTCGCCCAGTTTGTCGTCCTGGCGAAAACCATCGAAGAACGGGAAGCCCTGCGCACCTGGTTGATCTCAACCCTCAACGAGCAATTCCCCGCTCTACGCTCGCGGGTCACGCGACTGGAAAACGGTCCGCCGGTTGGCTACCCGGTACAGTTCCGCGTGACCGGGGAGCACATCGAGGAGGTGCGGGCGCTGGCGCGCAAAGTCGCGGCCAAGGTTCGCGAGAACCCGCATGTGGTCAACGTCCACCTCGATTGGGAAGAACCGAGCAAGGTGGTGTACCTGAACATCGATCAGGACCGCGCGCGGGCGCTGGGCGTGAGCACGGCGAACCTGTCGAGGTTCCTGCAAAGCTCCCTCACCGGTTCCAGCGTCAGCCAGTACCGTGAAGACAACGAGTTGATCGAGATCCTGTTGCGCGGCACCGTGCATGAACGCACCGAGCTGTCATTGCTGCCGAGCCTGGCGGTGCCGACCGAGAACGGTCGCAGCGTCGCGTTGTCGCAGATCGCGACCCTGGAGTACGGCTTCGAAGAGGGCATCATCTGGCACCGCAACCGCCAGCCTAACGTGACGGTTCGCGCCGACATCTATGACAAGCAGCAACCGGCGACACTGGTGCAGCAGATCATGCCGACCCTCGATCCGATCCGCGCCGAACTGCCTGACGGCTATTTGCTGGATGTTGGCGGCACCGTTGAAGACTCGGCGCGCGGACAGAACTCGGTGAAGGCCGGCGTGCCGTTGTTCATCGTGGTGGTGTTGACCTTGCTGATGCTGCAACTGCGCAGTTTCTCGCGCACGGCGATGGTGTTTCTGACGGCGCCGTTGGGGTTGATCGGGGTGACGCTGTTTCTGTTGGTGTTTCGCCAGCCGTTCGGTTTCGTGGCGATGCTGGGGACTATCGCCTTGTCGGGGATGATCATGCGTAACTCGGTGATTCTGGTGGATCAGATCGAGCAGGACATTGCTGCGGGGTTGAAGCCTTGGCAGGCGATTATCGAGGCGACGGTGCGGCGGTTCCGGCCGATTGTGTTGACGGCGCTGGCGGCGGTGTTGGCGATGATTCCGTTGTCGCGCAGTGTGTTTTTTGGGCCGATGGCGGTGGCGATCATGGGGGGGTTGATCGTTGCTACGGCGTTGACGCTGCTGTTTTTGCCTGCGCTTTATGCGGCCTGGTTTCGGGTCAGGAAGGAGTCCGTTTGATTGGGGACATATCCATTGCTTCGGTAGCGGCGACTTACGGTTCCGCTCTTACAGCGGGTCACTTTTGGCAAACGCCCCAAAAGTAACCAAAAGGTCTCGCCCCTTACGTACGGCCCCTCGCTGAGGCTCGGGGTTCCTTCGCTCCGGTATTCATCCGGGGGCATTGCCCTCCGGTCGGCTTCGCTTCGACCTACATGCAATGAGTTCGGCTGCGCCGAACGGCGCTGCGCGCCCATCCCCGGATGAACACCTCCACTCAGCCTGCCGAGGGGGCGGGTGGATCAAGATCAAGAGCTGCAGGCGAGCTAACGCTCGGCCTGTTGAGTGGTGAGAAGCGTGGGTGTACGCCGCTCTGCCTTTGCTCTTCTGTGGGAGCGAGCCTGCTCGCGAAGGCGGCCTGACAGCCGACCAATTTCTTTCAGATGTACTCGGTCAAATTGTGGGAGCGGGCTTGCCCGCGAAGGCGTCCTGCCAGCCAACCAATTTCTTTCAGGTGTCCCCGGCCCAACTGTGGGAGCGAGCTTGCTCGCGAAGGCGGCCTGACAGCCGACCAATTTCTACCGAATGCACTCGGTCCAATTGTGGGAGCGGGCTTGCTCGCGAAGACGGCCTGTCAGCCAACCAATTTCTTTCAGGTGTCCCCGGCCCAACTGTGGGAGCGAGCTTGCTCGCGATGGCTGCCCAACAGTCAACAACGTTTACCGCCCAAGCCAACCATTCAGACCATTCCCACAAGACTTTCAGGTTGCCTGTCGGAAGCACGGTCACTAGCCTCTGACGGTTGCTGCCAATTCAGCGACCGGGACTGCAAGCCCGCCAATAGTTTGTTAGGCGCCCACTGGCGCACCTATAATCGTGGCGCTTTTTTAGCGACCACCGATTTATGGTGGCTGTGTGCGGGAGATCTTCGGGTCTGCCGGGTTTGCCTAACAACTCGGTCTTGCAGACCCGCATACAGCTGCCACCCATCATCTGCAAGTGATGCTGGCTGCTCCAACTTTCGTTAGGAGCTTCACAATGATCAAACCCAGCCCCAACCCCCCGGCTCCAGAGTCCGAAGAAAATACCGGCACTTCAAACCGCCCCTGCCCAATTTTCACTATCTACCCAGGCGTCGACTCCGAAACCTTGTTGGTCCATGCCTACGAAACCCTCGCTTCAGCCAATGTAATGGCAACCGAACTGTCGTCCATCCTGACCGGCCCAACCTGCAATCTGGCACTCGGCATTCAGCAGATGATTGTCCTGGCGCAACTATCAGTGAATCGCGTGCTCGATCAGTTGGATCAGCAGCAATAGCAATAGGAAGAAGCCCGCTGAACCTGTACCCATCAGCGGGCCCTCATTGTTCCTACATTTATCTCGGACCCGTCTGATATTGAGGCTCATGAGCCCAGGTGTTGTACTCAAACCCCGGTTTTGTGAATGTTTGAGACAGTGCGTATGAAGAATCCACCCAAGTTGCGGGGACGGACCGACCCGGTGTTTGATCGACTAGGGCAGTCGCCTCACAAGGAGCGTCTCGCGGATTACTTGGCTCTGCTCAAGCCCCTGGACGATCAGGGGCGTTATCTGCCATTCGATGCGTTGCGCTATCGCTGGGCGCCGGGTCTGGATTCCAGTTTGTGCTGGGCCTTGGTCAAGAAAGCCCGGACGGCGCAGTATTCGAGTCTTTTGCCATTGGGTGATCCGGTGCGGTGGCTGCAATTCGTGCTGACGCCGCTGGCGCAAAAGGCTATTTCCGCGGTAGACCGGCAAACCACTACGGCCGTGCTGGAGTACATGACCAGCCAGATCGGCGAGCGTGCGCACTTCAGCTATCTGCTCAATGACCTGATTGAAGATGAAGCCATCAGTAGCAGCCAGCTCGAAGGCGCGGCAACCACGACACGTGTGGCCAAGGACATGCTCAAGCGTCATCGCCTGCCGCGTACGCCGGACGAGCGAATGGTCATCGGTAATTTCAAGATGATGAACTTCGCCTGGGAGCAGCGCTACGAGCCTCTGAGCGTGGAGTTGATCGCGGCGATGCACCGCGTTGGCGTCGAGGGCATCGATGATCCGCAGTATTCGCCGGGGGTGTTCAGAAGCCGTGATGATGTCGTGGTGCAGGATGGCGAGGGCAACACCGTTCATACACCACCGCCCGCAGCAGGCATTGGGTTGCGTTTGCAGGCGCTGGCGCAATGGATCAACCATTCCCATAACAACCTCCATCAAGCGGATTACCTTCATCCTTTGATCAAAGGCATCGCTCTGCATTTTGCCTTGGGTTATGAGCATCCTTTTCGTGACGGCAACGGTCGGGTCGCGCGGGCGCTGTTTTACTGGTTCATGTTCAAGAATGACTTCTCGGCGTTCCGCTACATCGCGATCAGCGTCTTGTTACGCAATGCACCGGTGAAGTACGGGCGCTCATACCTGGATACCGAGGCGGATGATCTGGATCTGACGTATTTCATCGATTTCCAGTGTTCGGTAGTGCTGCGTGCCGTAGGCAGTTTTACCGAGGCGTATCGGAAAAGTCTGGTTGATGCCGAGTGCTTTGATCGATGGTTGCGGGAAAGTGGTTTTCTCGAGCAACTCACGGAGAATCAGCGGGCCGTGTTTCAAGCGGCCAAGAGCGGAATGGCCAAGGAATTTACTGCGGTCAATGTGAAGGAAAACCTGGGGTGCTCTTACAACACGGCATCAGCCACATTGAATGGGCTGGTCGAGTTGAAGTTATTTGAGAAACGGAAGATGGGACAGGAGTGGGTGTTTTTTCTACGACCTGCCTCCGTGACCTGAACCAATGTGGGAGCGAACAGGCCCACTCCCACAGGGTTTTATGTTGTGGCTTAGAGCGTGCCGAACACCTTCTTCGCCAAACTGGTCGCCGCAGCCGCCGGGTTCTGGCGGATGGTTTCTTCCTGTTTGCCGATCATTTCGAACAAGCCATTCAGCGCCTGCTCGGTGACGTAGTTTTCGACGTTGGCGTTCTTCGCGTCCAATACGCCCATGGTCGCCGCTTGCCCTGCGAACGAGTTGTACTGCTGGGCCAGGCCCACCTTGTCGGTGGCTTGCTTGACGATCGGCAGGAACTTGGCGCGGATCTGTTCGCGGCTGGTCTTGTTCAGGTATTGGGTGGCCGAGTCGTTGCCGCCGCTGAGGATGCCCTTGGCGTCTTCCACGGTCATTTTCTTCACGGCATCGACGAGGATTGGCTGGGCCTGGGTCACGGCGGTTTCGGCCGCCTTGTTCATGCTGGCTTCCAGTTCATCGACCTGGTCACCCATGCCGAACTGTTTCATTTTGCTCGCGACCTTGCCCAGTTTGCCCGGCAGTTCGATTTTTACTTCCGGGTTGTCGCTGAAGCCGCCCGGGGTGCCGAGTTGTTTCACGGCCAGTTGCGCGCCTTGGGTCAGTGCGTCCTTGAGCCCGCCGGTGGCGTCTTTCTGCGACAGGTCGCTGAGGGAGAGCGCCAGGGCGTTGGCACAGATCATCAATCCTGCGCACAGGCCGGCAAAACGAAGGGTAGGGCGGAGCATGGCAGCTTCCTTGTTCAAAAAAGAGAGAGTTAGCGAATGGCGTCGACGCGGATTTTCAGCGGTTGCGGGTCCTTGCCATCAAGACGCACGGCATGGTGTTCGGTGGTGATGAACATCAGCTTTCCGTCGACTTCGATGCGCGCGCTGACCGAGTAGCGATGGCCTGGTTTGACCTGCGCCGGATCGTAACTCAGATGAAACGGCAGTGGCACCTGGCCTTTGACCGGGCCGTTCTGTTCGTCGAGGACAATGGCCGGTGCGTCGGCCACAGACACGTCCTGCAAGCTCACGCTCAGGGTAGCTGTGGGCGGCAGAGCGCTGCGTTGCAGGTAAAAGACTTCGCCGTCGAGGCTCGCCTTGTCGCTCGGGGAAGTCGATTGGCAAGCGCTGAGCAGGGTGGCAGCGGCCAGAAGAGTCAGTTTTTTCATCAGCAATCTCCAATTGATGTGGGAGCGAGCCTGCTCGCTCCCACAGGTTTTGCATCAGGCCTGTGGCGCTGGGATCGCTTGATCCGCCGCATCTTCACTGCGATGCAACGCCACCTGCCGGATCGACAAACGGATCTCCGCCGGCAACACCCGTTTGGCCGCGCCTTCGGCCAGTTCGCCGAGCAGTTCGTGATAACCGAGCTTGCCTGCTTCGTCGCGCTTGAGCACTTCGAGGTCGAGCAGGGTCTGGATGAAGTGGCGGAACAGGCTTTTGTCGAAGAACTCCGGGGCGTTCAGGCCATGCAGGATCGACAGGCGCTGGGCCATGACCGTGCACAGGTCTTCCAGTTCTTCGGCGCTGATGCTGTTCTGGCCGCTGTTGAGCAGCAGGGACACGGTCATGTAGAAACGCTGCAGGGTCTGGGCGATGCTTTTCGACAGCAGCGTCAGCAACACGAAATGCCGTGAGCTTGGCGCCGGGCGCAGGTACACATCGTTCTCGACGCGCAGCAGGCCTTGCTCGACGAACGCCTCCAGCCATTGATCAATCACCGCATCCAGTTCGTCCAGCGACCAGCGAATGAACAGCTCCGCTTGCAGGTACGGGTACAGCGCGCGGGTGTAGCGCAGGATCTGTTCGCGGCTCATGCGCGAGGCACTCTGGAAGAAGCTCGCCAGCAGTGCCGGCAGGGCGAAGATGTGCAATACGTTGTTGCGGTAGTAGGTCATCAGGACGGCGTTCTGTTCGTCCAGATACAGAATCTTGCCCAGGGCATCGCTCTGCTCGGACAGCAGGTCCATGTCCTTCACGTGCTCGATCAGCGCCCGGCCGTCACCTTCCGGCAGGGTGGTGTGCGGCGAGTACGGCACCTTGCGCAGCAGCGCCAGATACAGGTCGAGCACCCGTGCCATGGCGCGGTCGTCCAGGGCCAGGCGGCTGGTGGACAGCAGCGCCAGGGCGACGAGGTTGACCGGGTTGATCGCTGCCGCTTCGTTCAGATGCCGCGCGACCTTCTCGCCGAGGCGGTTGGTGGTTTCGTTGAGCCAGGCCGGTCTGAACTGCGGGCCGAGTTCCTGTTGGCGCCAGTCCGGCTGTTCGCTGTCGAGGAATTGCGCCAGTTTGATCGGCTCGCCGAAGTTCACCGCGACCTGGCCGAAGCGCTGCTTGAGTGCGCCGATGACTTTGAAGATGTCGAAGATCGATTCTTTCTTCTTGGCCGCACCGCGCAATTCGCCGAGGTAGGTCCGGCCTTCCAGTACGCGCTCGTAGCCGATGTACACCGGCACGAAGACAATGGGCATGCGCGACGAACGCAGGAAGCTGCGCAGGGTGATCGCCAGCATCCCGGTTTTCGGTTGCAGCATGCGCCCGGTGCGCGAACGGCCACCCTCGACGAAATACTCCACCGGGAAGCCCTTGGTGAACAGTGTGTGCAGGTATTCGTTGAACACCGAGGTGTACAGCGGGTTGCCCTTGAACGTCCGGCGCATGAAAAACGCGCCGCCACGACGTAGCAGGCCGCCGATCACCGGCATGTTCAGGTTGATCCCGGCGGCGATGTGCGGCGGGGTCAGGCCGTTGCGGAACAGCAGGTAGGACAGCAGCAGATAATCGATATGGCTGCGGTGGCAGGGTACGTAGATCACTTCGTGACCCTGGGCGACCTTCTGCACGCCTTCGATGTGGTTGACCTTGATGCCGTCGTAGATCTTGTTCCAGAACCAGCTCAGCACCACTTCCATAAAACGGATGGCGGTGTAGGTGTAGTCCGAGGCGATTTCGTTGCCATAGCGCAGGGCCTGGGCCTTGGCTTTTTCCGGCGAAATGTTCTCGCGTTCGGCTTCGTCGAGGATCGCCTGTCTGACCTGCGGCTGGTTCAGCAGGCCCTTGACCAGGTTGCGACGGTGGGAAATGTCCGGGCCGATCACCGCCGCCTTCAGGTTGCGAAAGTGTACCCGCAGGATGCGCTGGGCCATGCGCACGGTGCGCTCGTGGCCCTTGTTGTGTTCGATCAGTTCGCGCAGGTGGATCGGCGCGGAGAACTGCACGCGGGTCTTGCGGCCCAACACGATGATGCTCAACAAGCGACGCAGGCGCCCGGTCACCGCCCAGCTATCGGCGAACAGGAGTTTCCACGGGCTGTTTTCGCTGTCCGGCGACTGGCCCCAGAACACGCTGACCGGAATGATCTGCGCGTCTTCGGCGGCGTTCTGGCTCAGGGCGCTGACCAGGCGGGTCAAGGTTGGCGGTGCGCCGCGCTTGTCCTGGCGGCCGAGCCAGTCCGGGTCCGGCGTCAGGTAGAAGAACGCGGCCGGTTCCAGCAGGTTGCCCACCGATACCGGCAGCACGGGGCGCGGCAGACCCGCCTTGCTGCACTCGGTGTCGACCACGGCAAGGTCGGTCAGCGATGGGTTTTGCAGGACGTAGAACACCGGACGACTGCGGTCGAGGTTGAGGGTGAACGACGACTGGTTGATCGTCTCTGAGCGAACCCAGAGGTACAGCAGTCGACGCAGGGTGCCAAACACAAGACGGCGGAACGGGGAACGGGTCATACGGCTTCTGCGTGAGTGAATGAAACCAAGCGTTTGCTCGGGAAGCCGATAGTGTGCCGTATTCGCTGAAAATCGGCAAAAAAGCACCTAAGTAAAGTCTTGTTGAGAGTTTTCACGTCTGTCATATACTCGGCGCTCTGTCGCCGTTACCCACATGGGACCGGTATGCGCAGGCTGACGTTCCCGAGGCTTTCCTGCGAAAAGCCCGATCAATAATAAAAAGGGAGTATGAACAAATGGCAACACGCGAAACCGGCAACGTGAAGTGGTTCAACGACGCCAAGGGCTACGGCTTCATTCAGCGCGAGGACGGGGTGGACGTGTTCGTGCACTACCGCGCGATTCGTGGCGAGGGGCACCGCTCACTGACCGAAGGCCAGCAGGTTGAATATGCGGTGGTCGAAGGGCAGAAGGGGTTGCAGGCTGAGGATGTGGTGGGTCTGTAAACCGGATCTTCAGTTCACTCAAAAACCACTGTAGGAGCGAGCTTGCTCGCGAAGAACTCAAGGACGCCGCGCATACTCGGAGTTGGCGCGTTATCGTTGAAGACCATCGCGAGCAAGCTCGCTCCTACAGGGGCGGTGTTCAGGCTTTAAGCCGTTTTCCAGGTGATCTCTTCTTCACCATCGGCGCTGATGCGAATCCAGCGGTCCGCCGTCTCTTCACCTTCTTCCTCGACCCAGGTTCCCGGCGCGCAACGCACTTCGACGTTCAGCGCGGCAAACGCGGCGCGGGCGCAGGCGATGTCGTCGTCCCATGGGGTCTGGTCGCTTTCCAGGTACAGGCTGTTCCACTTGCCGACCGCTTTTGGCAGCCAGGTCACCGGCACGTTGCCGGCCTTGCACTTGTAGGTCTGGCCCTTCTGCACCCAATCCGAACACGGGCCAAGTGCCGCGCCTAGCCAGGCGGCAATGGCTTTGTGATCGACGTCGGCGTCTTTCAGGTAAATCTCGATATCGGGCTGGCGCATGGATGTCCTCACTGCGGGTCTGAAAAATCCATTCGCGGATTTAGCCGGCCTTGAGCCGTTGCCCAAGACCAAAAATGTTTGAAGTTATTGAAGAACGAAATAATCGTAGCGCATCGACACGGTGACCTCGAACGGCTCGGCCTGCTCGATAACGGCAGCACGGCGTTCGGCACTGGCGCGCCAGCCGTGGGGCGTCATCGCCAGCAGGTTCGCCCGGTCCTGACCACTGTGGAGCGTCAGTTTGAATTCCAGGGTTTCGCTGTGCGCCAGCGCCATGCCTTCCGGCACCAGGTCAAGATGCTTGTCGTCGATGTACTCGCGGACCTCATCGTACAGCCGCTCGCGCAACTCCATCAGGTGGCCGCTGGTCGGCCCGACTTTCATCAGGCCGCCGCCGACGCTGAGCAGGCGTTTGGCTTCTTCCCAGTCCAGCGGGCTGAAGACGCTGGCGAGGAACTGGCAACTGCCGGAAGCCAACGGCACCCGCGCCATGCTGGCGATCAACCAGGTGAGCTGCGGGTTGCGTTTGCAGGCGCGTTTGACCGCTTCGCGGGAGATGTCCAGGGCATAACCTTCGGCCTCTGGCAGCGCCTCGGCGATCTGCGCGGTGTAGTAGCCCTCGCCACAACCGATGTCCAGCCAGCGCTGCGGTGCATAGCGGGCGGCCAGCTCCGCCAGACGCCTGGCCACCGGCGCATAGTGCCCGGCATTGAGGAAGTCACGGCGCGCTTCGACCATCGCCTGGTTATCCCCAGGGTCGCGGCTGTTTTTGTGCTGCACCGGCAGCAGGTTCAGGTAACCCTGGCGTGCACGGTCGAACCGGTGCCCGGCGGGGCAGACCACACCGTTGTCCACCGCATTGAGCGGTTCGCTGCAGATAGGGCAGGCAAGCATCAGGCGAGCAACTTGATCAGGGTCTGGTAGTAGATTTCGGTCAGCACATCGAGGTCGGCTGCCAGCACACGCTCGTTGACCTGGTGGATGGTCGCGTTGACCGGGCCCAGCTCAACCACTTGCGTGCCCATGGTCGCGATGAAGCGTCCGTCGGAGGTGCCGCCGCTGGTGGATGCCTTGGTGTCGCGACCGGTGATGTCCTTGATGCTCGACGACACCGCGTCCAGCAGCGCGCCTGGCTCGGTGAGGAACGGCAGACCGGACAAGGCCCAGTCTACGTGCCAGTCCAGGCCATGCTTGTCGAGGATGTCGGCGACGCGCTTCTGCAAGCCTTCGACCGTTGACTCGGTGGAGAAGCGGAAGTTGAACACCGCCACCAGGTCACCCGGGATCACGTTGGTCGCACCGGTGCCGGAGTTGACGTTGGAGATCTGGAAACTGGTCGGCGGGAAGAAATCGTTGCCGTGGTCCCAGTGCTCGGCGGCCAGTTCTGCCAGGGCCGGAGCGGCGAGGTGGATCGGATTCTTTGCCAGGTGCGGGTAAGCCACGTGTCCTTGCACACCGCGCACGGTCAGCTTGGCGCCGAGGGAGCCGCGACGGCCGTTCTTGACCACGTCACCCACCAGGGTGGTGCTCGACGGTTCGCCGACGATGCACCAGTCCAGACGCTCCTTGCGCGCGGCGAGGCGTTCGACCACTGCCTTGGTGCCGTGGTGCGCCGGGCCTTCTTCATCGCTGGTGATCAGGAACGCGACTTTGCCCTTGTGATTCGGGTAGTCGGCGACAAAACGCTCGGACGCGACGGTCATGGCGGCGAGGCTGCCTTTCATGTCGGCAGCGCCACGGCCGCAGAGCATGCCGTGTTCGTCGATCAGCGCGTTGAACGGTTCGATCTGCCAGGCCGTTACCGGGCCGGTCGGGACCACGTCGGTGTGGCCGGCGAAGCACAGCACCGGACCATCATCCTGGCCGTGGGTGGCCCAGAAGTTATCCACATCTTCGATGCGCATCGGTTCCAGGGTGAAACCGGCATCGCCCAGGCGCTGCATCATCTGCTTCTGGCAATCGGCGTCGATCGGCGTCACGGACGGACGGCGGATCAGGTCGATGGCGAGTTGGAGGGTCGGCGAAAGGTCGGCGTGGGCCGTCATGGAAAACTCCGGAATCATGGAATATGGGCTTGGGCTTTTAATGTGGGAGCGGGCTTGCTCGCGAAAGCGGTGTGTCAGTCAACATACGCCTCAACTGTTACAACGCATTCGCGAGCAAGCCCGCTCCCACAGGTATTGGGTTCGATCGGAAAACCGCGACGTGCCCAAGCCCCGCAAAATGGCGGTTATCTTAAAGCAAAACGGCGACCATTGGCCGCCGTTTAGTGCATCCGCAAAGATTTAGACGACAGGTGCCGCTTCAGGCTCGGCGGCCGGTTTCGGCAGCGACGACAGGAACGCCATGATCAGCGCCGCCAGATACGGCAGCGACTGCACCAGCAGCATGGTGACCCAGAAGCGCATGTCGTTGCTCGGCATGCCGTTGACCAGATAAATCCCCAGCGCCGCGCTCCACAACAGCAGCATGATGAACAACTCTTCGCGCGCTTCGGAAATCGCTACCCAGAAACCATGGTTGTCGGCGTTTTTCGGTGTGCGGAAGAACGGAATGCTGCTGGTGAAGAAGCCGTACAGCACCGCTTTGGCGATGGTGTGGGACAACGCCAGACCGGCCAGCGCCGCGCAGAAGGCATCCTTCAAGTTCACCCCGACCGCACGACGGTAGAGGAAGATGATCTTGGCGACCTTGAACACGAACAGCGCCAACGGCGGGATTGCGAAGATCAGCAGCGGCGGATCGACCCGTTGCGGCACGATGATCATTGCCGCCGACCACAACAGCGCGCCGACGGTAAAGAAGATGTTCATGCCGTCCGCCACCCACGGCAACCAGCCCGCGAGGAAGTGGTAGCGCTGACCGCGGGTCAGCTCGGTGTCCTTGCCGCGCAGCAGGCTGGCGGTGTGGCGCTTGATGATCTGAATCGCTCCGTAGGCCCAGCGGAAACGCTGTTTCTTGAAGTCGATGAAGGTATCGGGCATCAGGCCTTTGCCGTAGCTGGTGTGGTAGTACGCCGCCGACAGGCCTTTCTCGAATACGCGCAGGCCCAGCTCGGCGTCTTCACAGATGCACCAGTCGGCCCAGCCCAGCTCTTCGAGCACCGAACGGCGGGTCATGGTCATGGTGCCGTGCTGGATGATCGCGTCGCGGTCGTTGCGGGTGACCATGCCGATATGGAAGAAGCCTTTGTATTCCGCGTAGCAGAGCTTCTTGAAGGTGCTTTCGTTCTGGTCGCGGTAATCCTGTGGCGACTGCACCACAGCGATTTTCGGGTCGGCGAAATGCGGCACCATGTGTTTGAGCCAGTTGCGGTCGACGCAGTAGTCCGAGTCGATCACGGCAATCACTTCGGCGTCCTTGGCGGTGTGCGGAATCAGGTAGTTCAGCGCGCCACCCTTGAAGCCGGCCAGCGGTGCCACGTGGAAGAACTTGAAGCGCGGGCCGAGGGTGGCGCAGTAGTCGCGCACCGGTTCCCAGACCGCCGGGTCCTTGGTGTTGTTGTCGATGATCAGGACTTCGAAATCCGGATAGTCGAGGTTGGCCAGGGCGTTGAGGGTCTGTTTGACCATCTCCGGCGGTTCGTTGTAGCAGGGCACGTGAATCGACACTTTCGGGCGGTAGCCGGAATCGCCTTCCACCGGCAGGAACTCGCGGCGGCGCTTGTGCACCCACACCGCTTCGGCCAGTTCATGGGCTTCGGTCAGCAGCACGATGAACACCCCAAGCGCACCGAGGGCAAGCAGGAAACCCACTGTCAGGCTGAACCAGGTGCTGTACTGCTGGCTGTAGTCGTAGCCGATCCACACCAGCACCGAACCACAGAGGAACGCAATGAAGGTCAGGAAGGTGCGACCACGCTGGCGCAGGGCCGAGCCGTCGATCATCAGCAGGGTCAGCGACAACAGCGCCAATACCACCGAACCGATGGCCAACACGCGCCACTGCGGAATCGCCACCACCGGGCCTTCGAAGTTGAACTTCTGCTGGCGCGCGGCGTTGAATACGCCCCAGTAGGCGCCAACGGAACCTTCGTCGCTGACTTTCCACGGCTGGTCAAACGCTTCGATCACGAAGTAGTTGAAACCCTGGCGATTGAGCTTGTTGACCAGGGTTCGCAGGTAGATCGCCTGGTCTGCTGGCGAAGCATCGGCGCCGCCGCGCATGCGGCCATTGCTCGGCCAGCCCACTTCGGACAGTAGCAGCGGCTTTTTCGGGAACATCTTTTTCAGGTCGCGGGCGCGGTCGAGGACGAACTGCCCGGCCTTGTCCATCGGGATGAATTCCCAGTAAGGCAGGACGTGCGCGGCGATCAGGTCGACGTGCTTGGCCAGTTCCGGGTGTTCTTCCCAGACGTGCCATTGCTCGGACGTGGTCACCGGCACCTTCACGGCGGCGCGGACACGATCGAGCATCACGCTCAGTTCGGCGGCGGTGATTTCCTTGCGGAAGATCGCTTCGTTGCCGACCACCACACGAACCACGCTGCGCGAAGAGTTGGCGATTTCGATGGCGCGGGTAATTTCCCGTTCGTTGCGTTCCTGGTCCGGACTGATCCAGATCCCCAGTGTCACCCGCAAACCAAACTCTTCCGCCAGTTTCGGGATGTTTTGCAGGGTGCCATCGACCGAGTAGATGCGGATGTTATCCGTCAGCTTGCTCATGATCTCCAGGTCGCGACGCATTTGATCGTCGGTCGGGTACTGGTCTTTCTGCGGGAACTGGCCCTGCTGGAATGGCGAGTACGAGAAGCCGGAGATCTGTTCAGGCCAGTTGGGGGCGGTGACCGGGCGGTTGATCAGCGCCCAGAAGCCGGTAAACAAGGCCGCGATGGCGAGCACCACGACCAGGTTGAGTCCAAATTTACGCGATGACATGGTTATTTCAGGTTCCAAAGGCTGTGGAACGAAGGAACGGTTGGCTGCCGCCAAGGGGCGCGCATCCTACACCGGGCCTTCCCTGACCGTACAGCAGACAGGGAAATGCCTGACGTTGGGCAATTGGCTTTCACATAAGTTCTTACACTTGTCGCTTGAAACTTAAAACTTGTAGCTGCGAAGCCCTATAATGCCCGCCGGTTTTTGGGGTAATGGTCATGAGTACTGAAGATCCGCGTTTTGCCGGCATTGCCCGTTTGTATGGCATCGAAGGCCTTGAACGCCTGCGCGCAGCCCATGTGGCGATTGTCGGCGTCGGTGGGGTCGGTTCCTGGGCGGCCGAAGCCATGGCCCGTTGTGGCGTGGGCGAGATTTCGCTGTTCGATCTGGACGACGTCTGCGTCAGCAACGCCAACCGTCAGTTGCACGCGCTGGACAGTACCGTCGGCAAACCCAAGGTCGAGGTGATGGCCGAGCGTCTGCGCGGGATCAACCCGGACTGCACGGTGCACGCGGTGCCGGACTTCGTCACCCGCGACACCATGGCCGAGTACATCACGCCGAACATCGACTGCGTGATCGACTGCATCGACAGCGTCAACGCCAAGGCTGCGCTGATCGCCTGGTGCAAGCGTCGCAAGATCCAGATCATCACCACCGGCGGCGCGGGAGGGCAGATCGACCCGACCTTGATTCAGGTCTGCGACCTGAATCGCACGTTCAACGACCCGTTGGCGTCGAAAGTGCGCTCAACGCTACGCCGCGACTACGGCTTCTCACGCACCGTGACCCGCCATTACAGTGTGCCGTGCGTGTTTTCCACCGAGCAGCTGCGTTATCCGAAACCGGACGGCAGCATTTGCCTGCAGAAGAGTTTTGTCGGTGATGGCGTGAAGCTCGACTGCGCCGGCGGGTTTGGCGCGGTGATGATGGTGACGGCGACCTTCGGCATGGTCGCGGCGACCAAGGCTGTGGACAAGATCGTGGCCGGAGTGCGGCGGCCGGCGGAGCGGGTCAAGCCTCAGATTTAAGTGTTGCTACTGATGGCCTCTTCGCGAGCAAGCCCGCTCCCACATTCGATGTTCAGAGAGTACAGTTTTTGTGTACGACCGAAATCCAATGTGGGAGCGGGCTTGCTCGCGAAGGCGATTAACCGGCCAACTCATTCATTCGCTGAAGTACGGCATTGAGGCCATTGCTACGAGACTGGGACAACTGCCGCCCCAATCCCAACTGATTGAACCAGTCCGGCAAATCCACCTGCTGCAATTGAGCCGCCGACAAGCCGTTGACCCGCGCCAGCAGCAACGCCACCAACCCACGAATCAACCGCGCATCGCTGTTGGCGCTGAACTGCCAATGGCCGTCGCGCAATTCGCCCACCAGCCACACCTGGCTTTCACAACCGTACACCCGGTTGGCGTCGCACATCTGCGTATCACTCAAGGCAGGCAGGCGCTCGCCCCATTGCATCAGCAGGCGTGCGCGTTGTTCCCAGCTGGCGGCGTTGCCAAAGGTATCGAGTGCGGTCACGGCATCGGCAGGCAGGTTCATCGCAGCAGCTCCAGGGCCTGATCCAGGGCTTCAAAAAACCGTTCCAGGTCTTCGGAGTCGTTGTACAGCGCTAACGACACCCGAATCGCCCCCGCCAGTTCAAAGCGTTTGAGCAGCGGCATGGCGCAGTGATGGCCAGCGCGCACTGCAATCCCTTGCTCAGTCAGCAAGTGCGCCAGGTCAGAGTTATGTACACCCTCGACGGTAAAACTGGCCAGTGCCACTTGCGGCCTGCCCAGCAGGCGGATGCCGTGACGTGCCTCAAGACCCTTGAGCAAACAGGCATGCAGCGCCGCTTCATGGGCGGACACGGCGTCCTGATCAAGCCCGGCGAGGTAATCCAGGGTCGCTCCCAGGCCGATCACACTGGCAATCGGCGGCGTCCCGGCCTCGAGGCCCAGAGGGGCCGGGCGAAAGCGGGCGTCGTGATAATTGGCATCGAGCACCATTTCACCGCCGAACTGCCAGGGACGCAGCTGTTGCAGCGCTGTATTGCGCCCGAACAGCACGCCCAGGCCATCGGGACCGTAGAGCTTGTGGCTGGAGAATACATAAAAATCGCAGCCCAATGCTTGCACGTCGTGGCGGCCATGGACCACGCCCTGGGCGCCATCGATCACGGTCAGGGCATTGTGCGCCTTGGCCAGTGCCAGCAATTGAAGCAGCGGCTGCCACGCGCCAATCACGTTGGACAGTTGACTGACGGCCAACAGACGCGTGCGTGGGCCGATCAAACCGGCGGCGGCTTCAAGGTCGATCACGCCGTCGGCGTCCAGTGGCAGGATCACCAGCTTCAGCTCGCGACGGTTCGCCAGTTGCTGCCACGGCAAAAGGTTGGCGTGATGTTCCAGGGCGCTGATGACAATTTCGTCGCCCGGATTGAAAAGGTGTTCCAGGCCATAGGCCAGGAGATTCAGCGCGGACGTCGCGCCGTGGGTAAAGATGATTTGCCCGCAATCTCCAGCATTGAGCCATTGCGCGGCTTTGCGACGACTGTCCTCGAACGCCTGGGTGGCGTGGGCGCCGGGCAAGTGTTGCGCCCGATGCACGTTGGCCGCGCCATTGGCGTAGTAGTGCGCCAGGGCGTCCAGCAGGGCTTGGGGTTTTTGCGTGGTGGCGGCGTTGTCCAGATAGGTCTGGCCTTGCCGCTGCAGGGCGGCGATGGCCGGAAAGTCGGCGCGCCAGGGAGAGAGAATCAGCATGTTATCGGGCCCTGGTGAGGGTACGCCGTATCCATGTAGGAGCGAGCTTGCTCGCGATGGACGCATGGAAAACGCGTACTGTCTGGTGACGCGCGTTATCGTTGACGTCCATCGCGAGCAAGCTCGCTCCTACACAGGTCATCGTGTGATGCTTAGTTGTGAGCGTGCAGCGCTTCGTTCAACTCGATGGCCGATTTGTGGGTTTTGCATTCCACGGCACCGGTCTCCGAATTGCGACGGAACAGCAGGTCCGGCTGGCCGGCCAGTTCACGGGCCTTGACCACTTTGACCAGTTGATTGTTCTCGTCCAGCAGTGCGACTTTGGTACCGGCGGTCACGTACAGGCCCGACTCGACGGTGTTGCGGTCGCCCAACGGAATGCCGATACCGGCATTGGCGCCGATCAGGCAGCCTTCGCCGACCTTGATCACGATGTTGCCGCCGCCCGACAGGGTGCCCATGGTCGAGCAGCCGCCGCCCAGGTCCGAACCCTTGCCGACGAATACGCCAGCGGATACGCGGCCTTCGATCATGCCCGGGCCTTCTGTGCCGGCGTTGAAGTTGATGAAACCTTCGTGCATCACGGTGGTGCCTTCGCCCACGTAAGCGCCCAGGCGCAGACGCGCAGCGTCAGCGATACGCACGCCGGCCGGAACCACGTAGTCGGTCATTTTCGGGAACTTGTCCACCGAGAACACTTCCAGCAACTCGCCGCGCAGGCGGGCTTCGAGTTGCAGTTCGGCCAGTTCGCTCAGGTCGACAGCGCCCTGGCTGGTCCAGGCCACGTTCGGCAGCAGCGGGAAGATTCCGGCCAGGTTCAGGCCGTGAGGCTTGACCAGGCGATGGCTCAGCAGGTGCAGCTTGAGGTAGGCCTCCGGGGTGGACGACAGCTGGGTGTCTTCAGCCAGCAGGGTGGCGACCAGCGGCTTGTGGCTCTCGGCCAGGCGGGTCAGCAGGGCGGCCTGGGCAGCGTCGACGCCTTTGAGGGCTTCGGCCAGTTGCGAGGCCTGGGCGGTGCTGAATGCGATGGCCTGATTGCCTTCGGTGTAGCCCAGGATCGGTGCGATAGCGGCGACGACTTCAGCCGATGGCTTGAGAACCGGGGCGGCGTAGAACACTTCCAGCCATGCGCCTTGACGGTTTTGAGTGCCGACGCCGAAGGCCAGGCTGAACAGGGTAGTGGACATGTGAATACCTCTAACAAAATTGAACGGGCTGCTTACTTGAGCGCGGCCGCGTAGATATCTGGCTTGAAGCCAATCAGGGTTCGGTCACCGAGATCGAGCACCGGGCGCTTGATCATCGAGGGTTGTGCGAGCATCAATTCGATGGCTTTCGTCTGGTCGAGATCGGCTTTGCGTTCGTCGTCGAGCTTGCGAAAGGTCGTGCCTGCACGGTTCAACACCACTTCCCAGCCGTGCTCGCTGCACCATTGGGTCAGGTGTTCACGGTCGATACCGACCGCTTTGTAATCATGAAAGTCATAGCTGACAGCGTGTTCATCGAGCCAGGTGCGCGCCTTTTTCATGGTGTCGCAGGCTTTGATGCCGAAAAGGTGCAACGTTTTGCTTGAAGCGGTCAAGGAATTGCCCCCTTTGCAGGTGCTGGAAATAAAAGGTGGAGGATTATGCCATGGCCGGACGGTTTCGCGGCGGCTGTGGTCGGGTTTGTATTTTTGTCATGCCATAAATCCCTTGTAGGAGCGAGCTTGCTCGCGATGAACCTGAGAGCGCCGCGGGGTATCAGGCATGCCGCGTCATCGTTAACGACCATCGCGAGCTCGCTCCTACAGGAGGGCGGTATTCCGGCGTGCGACATTGGTGCAAGGGCCCCCATCCAGTCTAAGCAGCTAATATGGCACTTCAATGTTGTCGATTGTCCGGGAACCACGCTTTATGCAAACCGCCTACACCGTCCTGATCCTGTTGATGCTGGTGGGCGTTTCGCGCCTGATCGGACGGGTGATCCCGCTGCCGTTGCCGCTGGTGCAAATCGCCGCAGGGGCATTGCTTGCGTGGCCGACTCTGGGATTGCATGTGGCCCTGGATCCCGAGTTGTTCCTGTTTCTGTTCCTGCCGCCGCTACTGTTCTCCGACGGTTGGCGCATGCCCAAGCGCGAATTCTGGCACCTGCGCGGACCGATCCTGACCCTGGCGGTGGGCCTGGTGTTGTTTACCGTGGTGGGCGCCGGCTATTTCATTCATTGGCTGCTACCTAGTGTGCCGTTGCCGGTGGCGTTTGCCTTGGCGGCGGTACTGTCGCCGACGGATGCGGTGGCGGTGTCGGCGATCTCCCGCAATCGGCTGCCCACGCCATTGATGCACATCTTGCAGGGTGAGGCGCTGATGAACGACGCCTCGGGCCTGGTGACGTTCAAGTTTGCCTTGGTGGCGGCGGTGACCGGCGTGTTCTCACTGGCCAATGCCAGCCTGACGTTCGTGCTGGTCGCGGTGGGCGGTCTGGCCGTGGGAGTGGCCTTGAGCTGGCTGGTTGGCCGTCTGCGGGCGTGGATGATCGCTCGCGGTTGGGATGATCCGGCGACGCACGTGGTGTTCATGTTGTTGCTGCCGTTTGCGGCCTACGTGCTGGCCGAGCGCATGGAAGTGTCGGGCATCCTCTCGGCGGTGGCGGCGGGGATGATGCAGAGCTGGCTCGATCTGCTGCCGCGCCAGACCAACACGCGCCTGCTCAATCGCAGTGTCTGGTCGTTGTTGGAATTCGCCTTCAACGGCTTGATTTTCCTGCTGTTGGGCCTGCAGTTGCCGGACATCATCAAGGCGGTGGCCAGTCACGAAACCTCTCTATGGCCGACGTTGTTGTATCGCGGGCTGGATGTGGTGGCGATTTTCCTGGTGCTGCTGGTTTTGCGGTTCGTCTGGGTGCAAAGCATCTGGCGGCTGTCCATTTTGGTGCGGCGCTGGCGTGGCAAGGCTGAGATAACCCGGGTGCCAAGCGCGCGTTCCTGCTGGTTGCTGACTGTCGGTGGCGTGCGTGGGGCCGTGACGCTGGCGGGGGTAATGTCGGTGCCGATGCTCATGGGGGACAGTGCGTTTCCCGAGCGCGATCTGCTGATATTCATCGCCGCCGGGGTGATTCTGCTGTCGTTGATTGCGGCCTGCATCGCGCTGCCACTGTTGTTGCGCGGCATCGAAGCCAGCCCGGACGACAAGCGCCGCAACGAAGTGCGCGACGCCTGGCGCAAGACCGCCGAAGCGGCCATTCATGCGCTTGAGACAGAAGAAATCAACCCGCAGGACGCTGCCCAGTCCGCGCTGGCGGCCGAACTCAAGGCGCGGATCATGTCCGAGTACCGGCACCAGTTGGAGGTGTTCAACGATTCAGCCGAAGCCCAGGCCCTGGCCTTTCAGATGGACTTGCTGGAGCGGCGTCTACGTTTGAAGGCGCTGCGGGCACAGCGCCTGGAGTTGTACAGCCTCAGTCGTCAGCACCAGATTGGCGATGACGTGTTGCGTGAGGTGTTGGGGGAACTGGATCTGAGTGAGGCCAAGTTGGGAGCGGTGAAATAATAAAGAGGTTCGTTGTTTGGTTTACGCTGAATGATAATTGATGTCTTGATCTGGCTTTGGATATGCTTTGCGCATTAGTCGGCGATCGTTTTGGCTTATTGTTGTATTTTTATATACCGCCCAATCCCCGATTGTCAGTTCGTTGGGTATGGGGTAGTGCATTATTGAGGTTGGATCATAAGCAGTGGTTCGAGAGGTTGCTGTTTCCAGCAATCTGAACAGATTGTGATCAACTTCCTCCTTGCTCCATTGAAAAGCGGTCCAGTAGTGCTCATATACCGCAGGTTTGTTCCACGGGATATTAGCTTTTGGATGTTGATGTTCATGCTCCATGCCGAGTGCATGGCCGAATTCGTGTAATACCGCAGCTTCAAACCAAGGATGGTCGGGAGCGGTGCCAATGTTCATGGTGTTTTCGCCAGGGCCGCGCAGCGTGGCGTCGGTGCCGATGGCTGAGTAGTTTAAGGGAGCTTCCATGGTGATCCGAATGTCACCCTTGGAGCCGCTGACAAACTCCAGATTCAAGTTGATAGAAGGTTGCCATAGCATGATGGCTTTTATGGCAGCCTCACGATGTGTGTCGGACGGCGGGTTGAGAAATGCTACTTTGAGTGTCCTCTGGTTAGCCCAAAATTTTGAGTGAGTTGCTACTCCTCTTTTTTTTCGACTTCCAGTGGTCGCAATGTTGGTATTGTCAGGGTTTTCATTAATGGCGGCGTCATAAGAGGCTTGTAAGTCTGCCGGTTCGATAACTTTGCAGGGATGTGAATGAGACATTGACTATCTCCTTGTCATGTTTTTTAGTTGAATCGGTTGATTCAGCTTGGAGATTAGTTGTCGTTCTGTTGTGGGTAAAGTTGCTGCCTATTAGGGGATGTTGCGATAACTAAGCATGGCCTGCACCGCGTTGCACGGTGCAGGCTTGGAGCGCTTACTGGTTTCTCGTAATAAATGCACGGATCCGTTCGGCAGCCTCGACACACTCCGCCAACGGCGCAACCAGCGCCATGCGCACGCGCCCGGCGCCCGGATTGACGCCATCGACATCCCGCGACAGGTAAGAGCCCGGCACCACGGTCACATGCTCCTGCTCGAACAGGTCGCGGCAGAACGCTGCATCGTCACCGGCCACATTCGGCCACAGGTAGAAACTGCCATCCGGGCGCTGTACGTCCAGCACCGGGCTGAGGATTTCCAGTACCGCATCGAACTTCTCGCGATACAACGCACGGTTGGCGCGCACATGCACTTCGTCATTCCATGCAGCAACGCTGGCCAGTTGGGTTTGAACCGGCATCGCGCAGCCGTGGTAGGTGCGGTAAAGCAGGAAGCCTTTGAGAATGTCGGCGTCGCCGGCGACAAAACCCGAACGCAGGCCTGGCAGGTTCGAACGCTTGGACAGGCTGTGGAACACCACGCAGCGCTTGAAGTCCTTGCGGCCCAGTTCTGCGCAGGCGCTGAGCAGGCCTGGCGGCGGCGTTTGTTCGTCGAAGTAGAGTTCGCTGTAGCACTCGTCCGCGGCAATCACGAAGTCATGCTCATCGGCCAGGGCGATCAGCTTTTTCAGGGTCTCGACCGGAATCAATGCGCCGGTCGGGTTGCCTGGCGAGCACAGGAACAGGATCTGGCAGCGTTTCCAGATGTCCGGCGAAACGGCGTCGAAATCCGGATTGAAGCCGTTTTCGTCCAGGCATGGCAGGTAATGCGGCTTGGCCCCGGCGAGGAACGCCGCGCCTTCGTAGATCTGGTAGAACGGGTTCGGGCTGACCACCAGCGCGTCATCGCCACGGTTGACCACGGTCTGGGTGAAGGCGAACAGCGCCTCGCGGGTGCCGTTGACCGGCAGCACGTTGCGCGCCGGATCGATCCAGCCTTTGGGGACATCGAAGCGACGTTCGCACCAGGCGGCGATGGCTTCGCGCAGGGCCGGGATGCCGAGGGTGGTCGGGTATACGGCCATCTGATCGAGATTGCTGGCCAGCGCTTCGGCGACGAAGCTTGGCGAGCGGTGTTTAGGCTCGCCAATGGACAGTGCAATAGGGCGTTTGTCCGGGTTGGGCGTGACGCTGCCGAGCAAGGCACGGAGTTTTTCGAACGGGTAGGGCTGGAGCTGGGACAGAGCGTTGTTCATCGATAAATCTCGTTCGGTGTTGGAGCGGCGCTGGTCCCTGTAGGAGCGAGCTTGCTCGCGATGGTCGTCAACGATAACGCGTTCTTGCCAGAATAACGCAGCGTATTTGAGTTCATCGCGAGCAAGCTCGCTCCTACAAAAGGCGGGCCGTTGTTAAGTCAGATGCTGATGCGCGACAGTTTGATATCGGGTTCCTGGTTGACGCTCAGTTGTTCGACGATCGCATCCTGCAGGCGGCTGCACAGCAGCGGGTCGGACAGCGGCTGATTGTGGGCGTCGGTGATGAAGAACACGTCTTCCACGCGCTCGCCGAGGGTGGCGATCTTGGCGTTTTGCAGCGACAGATCGAACTCCAGGAAAATCGTGCCGATGCGCGCCAGCAGGCCCGGGCGGTCGGGTGCCGTGAGTTCCAGCACCGTCACCGGCCGCTGGGCGTCGTTGTGGATCGTTACCTGTGGTGCAAAGGCGAAATGCTTGAGCTGGCGCGGTACCCGGCGCTGGATGATGGTCGGGTAGTCGTCCGGGTTGCGCAGGGCCTCGGTCAGGCCGTCGCGGATCTGTTTGACCCGTGCCGGGTTGTCGCCAATCGAGTCGCCGTCGGTGTCGAGCACGATGTAGGTGTCGAGGGTGAACTGGCTGCTGGAGGTGATGACCCGGGCGTCATGGATGTTCAGGTTGAGCTGGTCCATCGCGGCCACGGTCACGGCGAAGAAGTCGTGCTGGTCGGGGGCGTAGATGAAGATCTGGGTTCCGCCTTCGAACTCGCGCTGGGTAGTCTCCTTGATCAGCACCAGCGGCCCGCCATCGGCCGGTTGCTGGAGGATCGCGTCGCTGTGCCAGGCCACATCGCCGGCGGTATGGCGCAGGAAATAGTCATCACCCAACTGCGCCCACAGCTGCTCGACATCGTCCGGGTCGGTGCCGCCGCGCACCAGTATGTCCAGGGCGGCGCTCTGGGTCTGGCGGATCTGCTCTTCGCGATCCACCGGATTCTCCAGGCCGCGACGCAGGGCACGCTTGGTTTCGGTGTAGAGCTGGCGCAGCAGGCTGGCGCGCCAGGAATTCCACAGCGTCGGGTTGGTGGCGTTGATGTCGGCGACGGTCAGCACATACAGGTAGTCAAGGCGGGTTTCGTCGCCGACGATCTGTGCGAAATCGTGGATCACCTGCGGGTCGGACAGGTCCTTGCGCTGGGCGGTGGTCGACATCACCAGGTGGTTTTGCACCAGCCACACGATCAGGCGGCTGTCCCACACTGGCAGCTGATGGCGCTGGCAAAAGGCCTCGGCATCCACGGCACCGATGTCCGAGTGGTCGCCGTGCCGGCCTTTGCCGATGTCGTGGTACAGGCCGGCCATGTAGATCAGCTCGGGTTTGGGCAGCTTGCCCATGAGTTTGCTGGCCAGCGGGAATTTTTCCGATACCTGGGTGTACTGCAACTTACGCAGGTGCTTGATCAGGTTCAGGGTATGGGCATCGACCGTATAGATGTGGAACAGGTCATGCTGCATCTGCCCGACGATAAAACCGAATTCGGGCAGATAACGCCCCAGGATGCCATAGCGGTTCATTCGTCGCAGGTTGCGATGGATGCCGATCTTGCACTTGAACAGCTCGATAAACAGGCTGGTATTGCGAATATCGTTGCGGAAGTCGTCGTCGATCAGGTGACGGTTTTCCCGCAGCATACGAATGGTGTCGGCGCGCACGCCCTTGATTTCCGGCTGCTGGGCCATCAATACGAAAATTTCCAGCATGGCGAACGGCGTGCGGCGGAAAACGTTGTGGTTGCGTGCTTCGATATAGCCATCATGCAACTGGAAGCGCGAATTGATCGGCTGCGGTGGTGCCTCGTCTTCCGGTGCGAGGATGACTTCCTCGAAGTGCTGGATGATCAGGTCGCTGAGCTGTGCGATGCTCATCACCACCCGGTAATACTGCTGCATGAAATTTTCGATGGCTTGCTTGGCGTCGTCGCCTTTGAAGCCCAGCAGCCCGGCAATGGTGCGCTGGTGATCGAACAGCAGGCGGTCTTCGGCGCGACCGGCGAGCATGTGCAGGGCATAGCGAACTTTCCACAGGAATTCCTGGGAAGAGGCCAGCAGGGCGTTTTCACTCTCGACCAGGAAGCCTTCGCCGGCCAGTGCCCGCAGGTTCAGGGTGCCGTACTCGCGACGGGCCACCCACAGAATCGTCTGGATATCCCGCAGGCCGCCGGGCGAGCCCTTGACGTTGGGTTCCAGGTTGTATTCGGTGTCGTTGTACTTGTGGTGCCGGGCCTTTTGTTCGGCACGCTTGGCCAGGAAGAAGTCCTTGCTCGGCCACATGTGCCCGGTGCTGGTGACGTCCAGCATGCGCTGGCGCAAACGCTCGGGGCCGGCGATCGTGCGGCTTTCCATCAGGTTGGTGACGACCGTCAGGTCGGCGCGGGCCTCGACGGCGCATTCGTCGACCGAGCGAACGCTCTGACCGACCTCCAGGCCGATGTCCCACAACAGTGTCAGAAAGCGCTCGATGGAATCGCGGAAAACTTCGTGGTCCGCGCTGTCCAGCAGGATCAGCAAATCGATGTCGGAATAAGGGTGCAATTCACCGCGGCCGTAGCCACCGACCGCGACCAGCGCGATGTCGGCGTCCTCGCTCCAGCTGAACTGTTCCCAGGCCTTTTGCAGGATGTTGTCGACGAACCAGGCGCGATCCTCGATCAGCCGGCGAATGTCCCGGCCATTGCGAAAGCGTGCGTCGAGCACCTCGCGGGCCTGGCGGATCGCCTTCTTGAAGGCCGCGATCGGGCTTGCCTTCAGGGCCAGTTCAGCCTGGAACTGGCCACGGTCGAAGAGTTCGGGGTCCACCTGCGGCATCGATTGGCTTTCCTTTCTATAGGCGAGATACGCTGGCGAGATCAGGCCGAAACGCGAGGGATGGTGTCATCGCTGCGCAGAGTGAAGATCTCGTAACCGGTTTCGGTCACCAGCAGGGTGTGTTCCCACTGTGCCGAGAGCTTGCGGTCCTTGGTGATCGCGGTCCAGCCGTCGCCCAGAACCTTGGTGTCGGCACGGCCCTGGTTGATCATCGGCTCGATGGTGAAGGTCATGCCGGCCTTGAGTTCCATGCCGGTGCCAGCGCGGCCGTAGTGCAGGATCTGCGGCTCCTCGTGGAACACCTTGCCGATACCGTGGCCGCAGAATTCGCGAACCACCGAGAATCCGTTCTTTTCAGCGTGCTTCTGGATGATTTCACCGATATCGCCCAGGCGGCAGCCGGGTTTGACGATTTCAATCGCCTTGTACATGCATTCCTGGGTCACCTGGGACAGGCGCTCGGCCCAGACCGGCACGGTGCCGACGTGGAACATGCGGCTGGTGTCGCCGTGGTAGCCGTCCTTGATGACGGTGACGTCGATGTTCAGGGTGTCGCCGTCTTTGAGCGGCTTGTCGTTCGGGATGCCGTGGCAGACCACATGGTTGATCGACGTACAGATCGACTTTGGATAGCCCTTGTAGTTGAGCGGGGCAGGAATGGCCTTCTGCTCGTTGACGATGTAGTCGTGGCAGATCTGGTTCAGTTGGTCGGTGGTAACGCCCGGCTTGACGTATTCGGCAATCATTTCCAGCACATCGGCGGCCAGTTTGCCGGCGATACGCATTTTGGCGATATCCTCGGGCGTTTTGAGGGTGACGGTCATACAGGCTCTCTCTGCGCCGGTGGCGCTTTCTGAACGGAAAGGGCATTGCGCGATGGGTCTTCGCAGCCCTGAAAAATACGATTCTACCAGACGATCAGCGCAAATCTGCGCCTGTGTGCATCGCTTCTCTCTATAGAATGGTGCATTCTTGGAGGATTCCAAGGGATGGCGCAAAGCGCTCGCCAGGATTTCAGAATCCGGGTTCCGTTTTGCCCTGCCTTGTGATATAAAATGCGCCGCTTTCCGGGGATGTCCCGAAAAGCCTAAATCCACACACGTGTCGACACGATGACCTGGGTGCCTTCAGCTGATGCTGCTGGTTGGTCATTGGGATACGTGGAGGCCAAACCCGACTTATTAAGGAACTATCATGTCCCAAGTCAACATGCGCGATATGCTGAAGGCCGGTGTGCACTTCGGTCACCAGACCCGTTACTGGAACCCGAAAATGGGCAAGTACATTTTCGGCGCGCGTAACAAGATCCACATCATCAACCTTGAAAAAACCCTGCCAATGTTCAACGAAGCTCTGACTTTCGTAGAGCGTCTGGCCCAGGGCAAAAACAAGATTCTGTTCGTTGGCACCAAGCGTTCCGCTGGCAAGATCGTTGCTGAAGAAGCAGCACGTTGCGGTTCGCCGTACGTCGATCACCGCTGGTTGGGCGGCATGCTGACCAACTTCAAAACCATCCGTGCTTCCATCAAGCGTCTGCGTGACCTTGAAGTTCAAGCCGAAGACGGTACTTTCGCCAAGCTGACCAAGAAAGAAGCGCTGATGCGCACTCGTGACCTGGAAAAGCTGGATCGTTCCCTGGGTGGTATCAAGGACATGGGCGGTCTGCCAGACGCTCTGTTCGTTATCGACGTTGATCACGAGCGCATCGCGATCACCGAAGCCAACAAGCTGGGTATCCCGGTTATCGGCGTAGTCGATACCAACAGCAGCCCGGAAGGCGTTGACTACATCATCCCAGGCAACGATGACGCAATCCGCGCTATCCAGCTGTACATGGGTTCGATGGCTGACGCTGTAATCCGTGGCCGCAACAACGTTGCCGGCGGCACCGAAGTTTTCGTTGAAGAAGCTCCGGTAGCAGCAGCTGAGTAATTGACGCCTTGGCGTTGACTCAGTAAGCAAAAAGGGGGCTTGGCCCCCTTTTTGCCACCTCGAAAACCATTTGTCGGCGCCCACTGCTCTATCTGTAATGTGCGGCAGCTAACAAGGGTGGTTCGGGAAGAATTGATCGCCCGTTCGATCGGGTGGAATGGTTGAAAACCTATCCAAGAGGATTTTGAAATGGCAGAGATTACTGCAGCGTTGGTCAAAGAACTGCGCGAGCGTACTGGCGAAGGCATGATGGACTGCAAAAAGGCCTTGACCAAGGCTGGCGGCGACATCGAGAAAGCCATTGATGACATGCGTGCTTCGGGCGCCATCAAGGCTGCCAAGAAAGCCGGCAACGTTGCCGCTGAAGGCGCTATCGCCATCAAGGCTGACGACAAGGCAGCCGTGCTGCTGGAAGTCAACTCGCAGACCGACTTCCTGGCCCTGCAAGACGACTTCAAGAACTTCGTTGCTGCCAGCGTAGAGAAAGCCTTCGACGAAAAACTGACCGACGCAGCTCCGCTGATCGCCGCTCAGGAATCGGCTCGTGAAGCACTGGTTGCCAAAGTTGGCGAAAACGTCAACATCCGTCGCCTGGTGCGTGTAGAGGGCGACGTTGTCGGCACCTACCTGCACGGCAACAAGATCGGTGTTGCTGTTGTTCTCAAGGGCGGCGATGTTCAGCTGGCCAAAGAGATCGCCATGCACGTGGCTGCAAGCAACCCTGAGTTCCTGCTGCCATCGCAGGTTTCGCCAGAAGCCATCGAGCGCGAGAAGGGCGTTTTCCTGACCCTGAACGAAGACAAGATGAAAGGCAAGCCAGCTGAAATCGTCGAGAAGATGATCGCTGGCCGTATCACCAAGTTCCTGGCCGAAGCCAGCCTGGTCGAGCAAGCTTTCGTCATGAACCCGGAAGTCACCGTAGGTGCTCTGGCCAAGAAAGCCGGTGCTGAAATCGTTTCCTTCACTTACTTCAAGGTAGGCGAAGGCATCGAGAAGCCAGTGGACAACTTCGCAGAAGAAGTTGCTGCCCAGCTGGCTGCTGCCAAGCAATAAGACGGTTTTTTAACTGTCGCCCAGAAGAGGCTGCCCGCTCACGCGCGCAGCCTCTTTTCAGATGGGGCACCAATTTTTATTGGTTTCCTTTTGGAACTGGCTTACAAAGCCATGTTCCGATGGCGCTGAAGCAGCGCCAAGCTAGAGTGAACGCCAGCTGTAAACAGCTCGCAAAGAATTTTTAAAATACGCCGCAGGAGAGATTCGCAATGGCTCAGCAGGGCAGTGGTTATCAGGCTCGCTATAAACGCATTCTACTCAAGCTCAGCGGCGAGGCCCTGATGGGCTCGGAAGAGTTCGGGATCGATCCGAAAGTTCTGGATCGCATGGCATTGGAAGTTGGCCAGCTGGTCGGCATCGGTGTTCAGGTCGGTCTGGTTATCGGTGGTGGCAACCTGTTCCGCGGTGAAGCGCTGAGCAAGGCTGGCATGGATCGGGTGACCGGCGACCACATGGGCATGCTGGCCACTGTGATGAACGCCCTGGCCATGCGCGACGCCCTTGAGCGCGCCAACATCTCGGCCATCGTGATGTCCGCTATTTCCATGGTTGGCGTGACCGATCACTATGATCGCCGCAAGGCCATGCGCCACTTGAACTCCAAGGACGTGGTGATTTTCGCGGCCGGTACCGGCAACCCGTTCTTTACGACGGATTCGGCTGCCTGCCTGCGTGCAATCGAAATCGATGCCGATGTCGTGCTCAAGGCGACCAAGGTCGATGGCGTCTACACCGCTGACCCGTTCAAAGACCCGCATGCCGAGAAGTTCGATCATCTGACTTACGATGAAGTGCTGGATCGCAAGCTGGGTGTTATGGACCTGACGGCCATTTGCCTGTGCCGCGACCACAAGATGCCGCTACGCGTATTTAACATGAACAAGCCCGGCGCCCTGCTGAACATCGTGCATGGCGGCGCTGAAGGAACACTGATCGAGGAAGGCCAACAATGATCAACGAAATCAAGAAAGACGCTAAAGAGCGCATGCAGAAGTCCGTGGAATCGCTCGCGCACAACTTCGGCCGCATTCGTACCGGTCAAGCGCACCCGAGCATCCTGGAAGGCGTGATGGTGCCGTACTACGGTTCCGACACCCCGATCAAGCAAGTGGCAAACATCACCGTCAAAGACGCCCGTACCCTGCAGGTCGTTGCCTTCGAGCGCAACATGCTGGGTGCCGTCGACAAGGCGATCGGCAGTGCAGGTCTGAACCTGAACCCGACCAACCTTGGTGAGCTGCTGCTGATCAGCATGCCGGCCCTGACCGAAGAAACCCGTCGCGGTTTCACCAAGCAGGCTCGCGATGTGGCTGAAGATGCCCGTGTTGCCGTGCGCAACATCCGTCGCGATGCGAACAGCTCGCTGAAGGATCTGGTCAAGGAAAAGGAAATCAGCGAAGACGAAGAACGTCGCGCCACTGGCGAGATCGACGATCTGACCAAGAAGTTCGTAGCTGAAATC
The DNA here is from genome assembly GCF_002303975.1 of Pseudomonas sp. ACN5. Taxonomy (NCBI): domain Bacteria; kingdom Pseudomonadati; phylum Pseudomonadota; class Gammaproteobacteria; order Pseudomonadales; family Pseudomonadaceae; genus Pseudomonas; species Pseudomonas sp. ACN5. The sequence continues at coordinate 355,873 of NZ_MRCP01000004.1, forward strand.
GACGCTAAGTTGGCGGAGAAAGAAAAAGACCTGATGGCCGTATAAGAGTCGCGTTTTCATGGATAAGACTAAACAGACTGCACCGTCCGCGGTGCCGCGCCATGTCGCGATCATCATGGATGGTAATAATCGCTGGGCAAAAAAACGCTTTATGCCAGGTGTCGCCGGGCATAAAGCGGGCGTGGATGCGGTGCGTGCGGTCATTGAGGTCTGTGCCGAGGCCAAGGTCGAAGTGCTGACCCTGTTCGCCTTCTCCAGTGAGAACTGGCAGCGTCCGGCCGATGAGGTCAGCGCTTTGATGGATCTGTTCTTCAGGGCGCTACGTCGTGAGGCCAAGCGCCTCAACGACAACAACATCAGCCTGCGCATCATTGGTGACCGCTCGCGTTTTCACCCCGAGCTGCAGGCTGCCATGCGCGAAGCCGAGGCCATGACGGTTGGCGCCAATCGTTTTGTCCTGCAGATCGCCGCCAATTACGGCGGTCAGTGGGATATCGCGCAAGCGGCGCAACGACTGGCACGAGAGGTTCAGGCCGGACACTTGCGTCCGGAAGACATCACGCCTGATCTGCTGCAGACCTGCCTGGTCACAGGCGACCTGCCGTTGCCTGACTTGTGTATTCGTACTGGTGGCGAGCATCGCATCAGTAATTTCCTGCTCTGGCAACTGGCCTATGCCGAGCTGTATTTCTCCGACCTGTTCTGGCCGGACTTCAAACACGGTGCCATGCGCGATGCGCTGGCCGATTACGCTTCCCGCCAGCGCCGCTTCGGTAAAACGAGCGAGCAGGTCGAGGCTGGAGCCCGGGTTTAATGCTTAAACAACGAATCATCACCGCGCTGATCCTGCTGCCGATTGCCCTGTGCGGGTTTTTCCTGCTTGAAGGTTCCGGTTTTGCACTGTTCATCGGGCTGGTAGTTACCCTTGGTGCATGGGAATGGGCGCGTCTGGCGGGTTTCGCCGGGCAAGCGTTCCGCGTCGGCTTTGCCGCTGTGGTCGCCTTGATGCTGTTCGTCATGTACATCTTGCCTGGGCTGGCGCCTTGGGTATTGGGCGCTTCGGTGCTGTGGTGGGCGGTGGCGACATATCTGGTACTGACCTATCCGCGTTCGAGCGAGCATTGGTCCAGTGCGGCGACCAAGCTGGTGATCGGCCTGTTGATTCTCCTGCCGGCCTGGCAGGGGCTGGTGCAGATCAAGCAGTACCCGCTGGGTAACTGGCTGATCATGGCGGTGATGGTGCTGGTCTGGGGTGCCGATATCGGTGCCTACTTCTCTGGTCGTGCTTTCGGCAAGCGTAAACTCGCGCCACAGGTCAGTCCGGGCAAAAGCTGGGAAGGCGTGTACGGTGGTCTGGCGCTGAGCCTGGTCATTACCACGCTCGTTGCTCTGGTGCGCGACTGGACGGTGGCGCAGCTGTTCAAAGGGCTGATCTGTGCTGCGCTGATCGTGTTCATTTCGGTAGTGGGCGATCTCACTGAAAGCATGTTCAAGCGTCAGTCCGGGATCAAGGACAGCAGCAATCTGCTTCCGGGACACGGTGGTGTGCTGGATCGTATCGACAGCCTGACAGCGGCTATTCCGGTGTTCGCCGTGCTGTTGTGGATGGCGGCACCATGAGCCGCCCGCAACAGATTACCGTTCTGGGGGCAACCGGTTCGATTGGCCTGAGTACGCTCGACGTCGTTGCTCGTCATCCTGATCGTTACCAGGTCTTTGCCTTGAGTGGCTTCACTCGCTTGAGTGAATTGCTGGCGCTCTGCGTGCGCCATATCCCGCGATTTGCCGTAGTGCCTGAGGTCGCGGCTGCCCGCACCTTGCAGGATGATTTGCGCGCGGCGGGCCTTCCAACCCGTGTTCTGGTGGGGGAGGACGGTTTGTGTCAGGTCGCTTCCGATCCGGAAGTCGATACGGTCATGGCGGCCATCGTCGGTGCGGCGGGATTGCGCCCGACACTGGCGGCGGTCGAGGCGGGCAAGAAGATCCTCCTGGCCAATAAAGAAGCGCTGGTGATGTCCGGCGCGCTGTTCATGCAGGCGGTGCGCAAGAGCGGTTCGGTATTGCTGCCGATCGATAGCGAGCACAACGCCATTTTCCAGTGCATGCCGCACGATTATGCCCGTGGCCTCGAGTCAGTCGGCGTACGCCGGATTTTGCTGACGGCTTCCGGCGGTCCGTTCCGTCAGACGCCACTGGCTGAATTGGCGCATGTTTCACCTGACCAGGCGTGTGCGCATCCGAACTGGTCCATGGGGCGAAAGATTTCCGTGGACTCGGCCAGCATGATGAACAAAGGGCTTGAGCTGATCGAAGCCTGCTGGCTGTTCGATGCCAGGCCATCCCAGGTCGAGGTGGTGATTCACCCGCAAAGTGTGATCCATTCGCTGGTTGACTACGTCGATGGTTCTGTCTTGGCGCAGCTGGGTAATCCGGACATGCGCACGCCCATCGCCAATGCGCTGGCCTGGCCGGAGCGGATCGATTCGGGTGTGGCGCCGCTGGATCTGTTTGCCATTGCACGGCTCGACTTCCAGGCGCCCGATGAGGAGCGTTTCCCTTGTTTGCGTCTGGCCCGTCAGGCGGCCGAAGCGGGTAATAGCGCGCCGGCCATGCTCAATGCGGCAAATGAAGTGGCGGTGGCGGCATTTCTCGACGAGCGGGTTCGTTACCCGGAAATCGCGAGTATCATCGAGGAAGTACTGAGTCTGGAGCCCGTCGTGGCAGTGGATGATCTCGAGGCAGTGTTCACGGCAGACGCGAAAGCGCGATTGCTGGCCGGACAATGGTTGAGCCGTCACGGGCGGTAAACGCTGCAGATAGTCAACCCAGGCAGCAGCGAATAGGATTGCGGAGAAAGTAGATGAGCGCGCTCTATATGATTGTCGGCACCCTGGTCGCTCTGGGTGTGCTGGTTACCTTCCACGAGTTCGGCCACTTCTGGGTCGCGCGTCGCTGTGGGGTCAAGGTGCTGCGCTTCTCCGTAGGCTTCGGCACGCCTTTGCTGCGTTGGTACGACAAGCAGGGCACCGAATTCGTCGTTGCCGCCATCCCGTTGGGCGGCTACGTGAAAATGCTCGACGAGCGCGAAGGCGAAGTGCCGCCCGATCAGCTTGATCAATCCTTCAATCGTAAATCCGTTCGTCAGCGCATTGCCATCGTAGCGGCGGGGCCGATCGCCAACTTCCTGCTGGCATTGGTGTTCTTCTGGGGGCTGGCAATGCTCGGCAGCGAGCAGGTGCGTCCGGTCATCGGGGCTGTCGAGTCCGGCAGCATCGCGGCCAAGGCGGGTTTGAGTCCCGGCCAGGAAATCGTGGCCATTGATGGTGAGCTGACTTCCGGCTGGGCGGAGGTGAATCTGCAACTGGTTCGTCGTCTGGGCGAAAGCGGCTCATTGCAGATATTGGTTCGCGAGCAAGGGTCGACGACCGATTCGCCACGTGAACTTGCGCTGGATAAATGGCTCAAAGGGGCTGACGAACCCGACCCCATTCATTCGTTGGGGATTCGCCCGTGGCGCCCGGCATTGCCGCCTGTTCTGGCCGAACTTGATCCAAAGGGGCCGGCCCAGGCTGCCGGCCTGAAGACCGGTGACCGGTTGCTGGCGCTCGATGGTCGTGCGCTGGATGATTGGCAGCAAGTCGTCGATACCGTCCGTATGCATCCTGATACCAAAATCATGCTGCGGGTCGAGCGAGACGGTGCTCAAATCGACGTCCCGGTGACGCTTGCCGCTCGCGGCGAGAGCAAGTCACCCAACGGCTACCTGGGGGCAGGGGTGAAGGCTGTCGATTGGCCACCGGAGATGCTCCGCGAGGTCAGTTATGGACCATTGGCAGCGATTGGCGAGGGGGCTCGGCGCACCTGGACCATGAGCGTGCTGACCCTCGATTCACTGAAGAAAATGTTGTTCGGCGAGCTCTCGGTAAAAAACTTGAGTGGACCGATAACCATTGCTAAAGTGGCGGGCGCTTCGGCCCAGTCGGGTGTTGCTGATTTCCTGAATTTCCTTGCTTATCTGAGTATTAGCCTGGGAGTTCTGAATTTGCTGCCCATTCCTGTGCTGGATGGGGGGCATTTGTTGTTTTATCTGATCGAGTGGGCGCGTGGTCGTCCCTTGTCGGATCGGGTGCAAGGTTGGGGGATACAGATCGGCATCAGTTTGGTGATCGGAGTGATGTTGCTCGCTCTGGTTAATGATCTGGGTCGTCTGTAACGTCGCTGAATTGCGAATCTGCCGCATTTTGCGGCAGTTTGTTTATTGCCAGTTGGAATAAGAAAGGACTTCATGAAACGTCTGCTGCTAACTGCGGTTCTCACCGTATTGATGATCGCCGAAGTTCACGCCGAGTCCTTCACTATCTCTGATATTCGCGTCAATGGCCTCCAGCGGGTCTCCGCGGGTAGCGTCTTTGGTGCTTTGCCGTTGAACGTCGGTGAACAGGCGGATGATCGTCGCCTGGTGGAATCCACTCGTGCGTTGTTCAAAACCGGTTTCTTTCAAGATATCCAGCTGGGCCGCGATGGCAACGTCCTGGTCATCACTGTAGTCGAGCGCCCGTCGGTCGCCAGTATCGAGATCGAAGGCAACAAGGCGATCTCTACCGAAGACCTGATGAAAGGCCTCAAGCAATCCGGTCTGGCCGAAGGCGAGATCTTCCAGCGTGCCACCCTTGAAGGTGTGCGTAACGAACTGCAGCGCCAATACGTCGCCCAGGGTCGCTACTCGGCTACCGTCGACACCGAAGTGGTGCCGCAGCCGCGTAACCGCGTTGGCCTGAAGGTCAACATCAACGAAGGTACCGTTGCGGCTATCCAGCACATCAACGTGGTGGGCAACACGGTCTTCCCCGATGAAGACCTGATCGACCTTTTCGAACTCAAGACCACCAACTGGTTGTCGTTCTTCAAGAACGATGACAAGTACGCCCGTGAAAAACTGTCCGGTGACCTGGAGCGTCTGCGTTCCTACTACCTGGACCGTGGCTATATCAACATGGATATCGCTTCGACCCAGGTTTCCATTACGCCGGACAAGAAACACGTCTACATCACCGTCAACGTCAACGAAGGCGAGAAATACACCGTTCGTGACGTCAAGCTCAGCGGCGACCTGAAAGTCCCTGAAGACCAGATCAAGTCCCTGTTGCTTGTGCAAAAAGGCCAGGTGTTCTCGCGCAAGCTGATGACCACCACTTCCGAACTGATCACCCGTCGCCTGGGTAACGAAGGCTACACCTTCGCCAACGTCAACGGCGTGCCTCAGCCGCACGATGAAGATCACACCGTGGACATCCTGTTCGCGGTCGATCCGGGCAAGCGTGCCTACGTGAATCGCATCAACTTCCGTGGCAACACCAAGTCCGAAGACGAAGTGCTGCGTCGTGAAATGCGTCAGATGGAAGGCGGCTGGGCTTCGACCTACCTGATCGATCAATCCAAGACCCGTCTGGAGCGTCTGGGCTTCTTCAAGGAAGTCAACGTCGAAACCCCGGCCGTACCGGGTGTCGATGACCAGGTTGACGTCAACTACAGCGTTGAAGAGCAAGCCTCCGGTTCGATTACCGCCAGCGTCGGTTTCGCCCAGAGCGCCGGTCTGATCCTCGGTGGTTCGATCACCCAGAACAACTTCCTGGGTACCGGTAACAAGGTCAGCGTCGGCTTGACCAAAAGCGAATACCAGACCCGCTACAACTTCGGTTTCGTCGACCCCTACTGGACCGCCGACGGCGTGAGCCTGGGTTACAACGCCTTCTACCGCACGACTGACTACGATGACCTCGATACTGACGTCGCCAGCTACGCCGTAGACAGCTTGGGTGCCGGTGTGAGTGTCGGTTATCCAATCAGCGAGACTTCGCGTCTGACCTTCGGCCTGAATGCGCAACAAGACGAAATCAAGACCGGCGTTTACACCGTTGACGAGATCTTCGACTTCGTTAACAAGGAAGGCGACAAGTACCTGAACTTCAAGGCTTCGGCCGGTTGGTCCGAGTCCACCCTGAACAAGGGCGTGCTCGCTACCCGTGGTCATTCCCAGAGCCTGGTGCTGGAATCCACGATTCCAGGCAGTGACCTGTCGTTCTTCAAGCTCGACTACCGTGGCCAGTTGTTCCAGCCATTGAGCGAGAACTACACCATGCGCCTGCACACCGAGCTGGGTTATGGCGATGGTTACGGTTCGACCGACGGCTTGCCATTCTATGAAAACTACTATGCTGGTGGTTTCAACTCGGTACGCGGCTTCAAGGACAGCACCCTGGGTCCTCGCAGTACGCCAAGTACCGGCAAGAACCCTGGTACAGCGTTCGACCCGGATCAGGATCCACTGCCGTTCGGTGGTAACGTCCTGATCCAGGGCGGTGTGGAAGTTCTGTTCCCGCTGCCGTTCGTCAAAGATCAACGCTCCCTGCGTACCTCGGTATTCTGGGATGTGGGTAACGTGTTCGATTCGTCGTGCTCGGATACCACAAACGCTGATGGCACGAAGTCCGACACCAAGTGCAACGACATTAGCCTGAGCAATATGGCCAGTTCTGTTGGTGTAGGTGTGACGTGGGTCACTGCACTGGGTCCTTTGAGTTTCGCATTGGCCATGCCGGTCAAGAAACCGGATGACGCCGAGACTCAAGTGTTCCAATTTTCCCTCGGCCAGACGTTCTAAGCGTCTGACCCAAGATAACGACAATGAATTTTGTAGGAGTGCATCGTGCGTAAGTTGACTCAATTGGTTCTCCTGGCCAGCGTATTGGTCGCTGGTCCGGCATTTGCCGACATGAAAATTGCAGTTCTGAACTATCAGATGGCTCTGCTGGAGTCTGACGCGGCCAAGAAATACGCCGTGGATGCCGAGAAGAAGTTCGGTCCTCAGCTGACCAAGCTCAAGACGCTGGAAACCAGCGCCAAGGGTATTCAGGACCGCCTGATGGCCGGTGGTGACAAAATGCAGCAGGGCGAGCGCGAGCGTCTGGAGCTTGAATTCAAGCAAAAGGCCCGTGACTTCCAGTTCCAGTCCAAGGAGCTGAACGAAGCCAAAGCCGTTGCCGACCGTGAAATGCTGAAGCAGCTCAAGCCGAAACTGGACAGCGCTGTGGAAGAAGTCATCAAGAAAGGTGCTTTTGACCTGGTCTTCGAGCGTGGCGCAGTGATTGATGTCAAGCCTCAGTACGACATCACTCGCCAGGTTATCGAGCGCATGAATCAGCTGAAGTAATCCATGACCGTGACCATTAAGCTCGGCCAGCTGGCCGAGTTCCTCGGCGCCACGCTACGTGGCGACCCGGAGAGAGAAATTACTGGGCTAGCCACCTTGCAGGAGGCTGGCCCAGCTCAGTTGAGCTTTCTCGCAAACCCTCAATACCGTAAGTACCTGGCGGACAGCCGGGCCGCAGCACTGTTGCTGAAGGCTGCTGATGCCGAAGGTTATGCCGGTAATGCGCTGGTGGTGCCTGATCCGTATCTGGCCTATGCGCGTGTTTCCCATCTGTTCGATCCAAAGCCGAAAGCGGCTGCCGGCATTCACCCGACAGCCGTTGTGGCCGAGGACGCGGTGGTTGACCCGGCTGCGAGTATTGGCGCCTTTGCGGTGATCGAAAGCGCGGCACGAATTGCTGCCGGCGTGACCATCGGTGCGCATTGCTTCATCGGCGCCCGTTGCGAAATCGGCGAAGACGGCTGGCTGGCCCCGCGGGTCACGCTGTACCACGACGTGCGCATCGGCAAGCGTGTGGTCATTCAGTCGGGGGCCGTGCTCGGCGGTGAAGGCTTCGGTTTTGCCAATGAGAAAGGTGTCTGGCAGAAAATTGCCCAGATTGGTGGTGTGCTGGTCGGTGACGATGTCGAAATTGGCGTGAATACCGCTATTGATCGCGGCGCATTGGCCGATACCATTCTCGGCAATGGTGTGAAACTCGACAACCAGATCCAGATCGCCCACAACGTTCAGGTCGGCGATCACACCGCCATGGCCGCCTGTGTCGGGATCTCCGGCAGCACCAAAATCGGCAAGCATTGCATGCTCGCTGGCGGTGTAGGGCTGGTGGGGCATATCGAAATTTGCGATAACGTTTTCATCACCGGGATGACCATGGTGACCCACTCGATTACCGAAAAGGGTTCCTATTCTTCCGGTACGGCCATGCAACCAGCAGCCGAATGGCGCAAAAGCGCGGCTCGCATCCGTCAGCTCGATGACATCGCGCGGCGCCTGCGACAGCTGGAAAAGCAAGTAGGGGAAGTGACCCCTGACGGTAATGCTTCATCAGATGGCTGATACCATTTCCATATCAAGTGTGCACAGCCGCAAAACAGGCTGCATGGAAACGTAGCGAGCGAAGACAAGACAAGGCAAAAACAGGCGAGGAACGGTTGGAGTCGCACGCGACTTTACTGGCTGTAAATGAGCATTCCGAGCCTGTTTTTAACGCAGTATTGTGCGCGTAGCCCGCAGTAGTTTCCATGCAGTCTGTAGACTGGCTCCTTGATTTGCTAGCGGAACGTGCATCAGTCGCGCGCTCCCAATCTTTACATAGGCTTCCCCCCGAAATGATGGACATCAACGAGATTCGCGAATACCTGCCTCACCGTTACCCGTTCCTGCTGGTGGACCGGGTAGTGGAGCTGGATGTTGAAGGCAAGCGCATTCGCGCCTACAAGAATGTCAGCATCAACGAACCGTTCTTCAATGGTCACTTCCCCGCGCATCCAATCATGCCGGGCGTATTGATCATCGAAGCCATGGCTCAGGCTGCCGGGATCCTTGGTTTCAAGATGCTCGACGTGAAACCGGCCGACGGCACCCTCTATTACTTCGTCGGTTCCGACAAGCTGCGCTTCCGCCAGCCGGTTCTGCCAGGCGATCAGTTGATCCTTGAAGCCAAGTTCATCAGCTGCAAGCGTCAGATCTGGAAATTCGAATGCCAGGCTTCGGTCGATGGCAAGCCGGTCTGCTCCGCTGAAATCATCTGCGCGGAACGCAAACTATGAGTTTGATTGACCCTCGTGCAATCATCGATCCGACAGCCATTCTGGCTGACGGCGTCGAGGTCGGCCCGTGGTCGATCGTCGGCGCAGGTGTGGAAATCGGCGAGGGGACAGTCATCGGGCCGCACGTGATCCTCAAGGGCCCGACCCGAATCGGCAAGCACAATCGCATCTACCAGTTTTCCTCGGTGGGTGAGGACACGCCTGACCTGAAGTACAAGGGCGAGGAAACCCGCCTGGTGATTGGTGATCACAACGTCATCCGTGAAGGCGTGACGATCCACCGTGGCACCATCCAGGATCGTTCGGAAACGACCCTGGGCGATCACAACCTGATCATGGCCTATGCCCACATCGGCCACGACAGCGTGATTGGCAACCACTGCATCCTGGTGAACAACACCGCACTGGCGGGCCATGTGCATGTGGAAGACTGGGCGATCCTCTCCGGTTTTACCCTGGTTCACCAGTATTGCCACATTGGCGCCCACAGCTTTTCCGGCATGGGTACGGCGATTGGCAAGGATGTTCCAGCCTACGTCACGGTGTTCGGCAACCCTGCCGAAGCCCGCAGCATGAACTTCGAGGGCATGCGCCGTCGGGGCTTCAGCGAAGATGCGATCCACGCGCTGCGTCGTGCCTACAAGGTGGTGTACCGCCAGGGCCTGACCGTGGAGCAGGCGCTTGCCGAACTGGCAGAGCCGTCCGCCCAGTATCCGGAAGTGGCGGTGTTCCGTGACTCCATCCAGTCTTCGACCCGCGGCATCACCCGCTAACCATGGCCAATCTGCGTATTGCGCTGGTAGCGGGTGAGGCTTCCGGTGACATTCTGGGTGCGGGCCTCATGCGCGCGCTCAAAGCTCGCCACCCGGCGGTCGAGTTCATCGGTGTCGGTGGTCCGTTGATGCAGGCTGAAGGCCTGACCTCGTATTTCCCGATGGAGCGTCTGTCCGTCATGGGCCTGGTGGAAGTGCTGGGCCGGTTGCGCGAGTTGCTGGCGCGGCGCAAGAAGCTGGTCGCCGACCTGATCGCCGCGAAACCCGATGTGTTCATCGGTATCGATGCGCCGGACTTCAACCTCAATATCGAACTCAAACTGCGTCAGGCCGGTATCAAGACCGTGCATTACGTCAGTCCGTCGGTGTGGGCCTGGCGGCAGAAACGCGTGCTGAAAATTCGCGAAGGCTGCGACCTGATGCTCACGCTGTTCCCGTTCGAAGCCAAATTTTATGAAGAGAAAGGCGTGCCGGTGCGGTTCGTCGGCCATACCCTGGCCGATGCCATTCCACTCGAAGCCGATCGCGCGGCTGCGCGGGCCGAGCTCGGTTTGCCTGACGGGCCGCTGGTGGCGTTGATGCCAGGCAGCCGTGGCGGTGAAGTTGGCCGGCTAGGTGCGTTGTTTCTCGATACCGCGCAGCGCCTGCGGGCGTTGCGCCCGGGTGTGCGGTTTGTCATGCCTTGCGCCAGTGCACAGCGTCGCGCACAGCTTGAAGAACTGTTGGCTGGTCGCGATCTGCCGCTGACGCTGCTCGACGGACAGTCGCATCTGGCCCTGGCAGCGTGCGATGCGGTGTTGATTGCCTCCGGTACCGCGACGCTCGAAGCATTGCTGTACAAGCGGCCGATGGTGGTCGCCTATCGCCTGGCGCCGCTGACGTTCTGGATACTCAAGCGCATGGTGAAAAGCCCCTACATTTCGTTGCCGAACCTGTTGGCTCAGCGTCTATTGGTGCCCGAGTTGTTGCAGGACGATGCTACGGTCGAAGCGCTGGCCCAGACCCTGTCACCCTTGATCGAGGGTGGGGAAGAGCAGACCCGTGGCTTTGACGAGATTCACCGGACCCTGCGTCTGGATGCCTCCAACCAGGCGGCGGACGCCGTGCTGAACCTGATCGGCCAAGTAGAATGAGTAAAACGAACATGCAGATGGGGCTGGACTTTACCTTGGTCGCTGAAGTCGAAGAGTTGGTTGCCGGCGTCGATGAAGTCGGTCGCGGCCCGCTCTGTGGCGCAGTAGTGACGGCGGCGGTGATTCTTGATCCGAACCGCCCGATCCTCGGCCTGAACGACTCGAAGAAACTCACCGAGGCCCGTCGCGAAAAGCTCTACGACGAAATCTGCGAAAAAGCCCTGAGCTGGTGCATCGCTCGCGCCGAAGTCGAGGAAATCGACGAACTGAATATCCTCCACGCCACCATGCTGGCCATGCAGCGTGCGGTCGCCGGGCTGCATATTCAGCCGAAACTGGCGATGATCGACGGCAACCGCTGCCCGAAACTGCCGATGCGTTCCGAAGCTGTGGTGAAGGGCGACAGCAAGGTTCCAGCCATCGCTGCTGCGTCTATTCTGGCCAAGGTCAGTCGCGACCGGGAAATGGCTGCGTTCGAGTTGATCTACCCCGGCTACGGCATCGGTGGCCACAAGGGCTACCCGACACCCGTTCATCTGGAAGCGCTCGCCCGTCTTGGCCCGACCCCGATTCACCGGCGCTCCTTTGCTCCGGTGCGTCTGGCTTACGAGGCGCGGGAAAGTCTCATCGAGAGTTAGGGGGCGTTCTCAACTAGTTTCCCCACCGCGCCGGGCCTGCTCTTGTGCAGGGCAAGGCGCGAGAAGCGTAGTTTGGTCATTCCAAATAAGCTTCGAGCAACGCAGCCCTGCACAAGAGCAGGCCCGGCCCTTCGGGTTGTGCCTTGAAGCGGGCCAGGCTGCGTTGCAGGCCTTGGAAAGGGAGCAACCATTCCCAGCGGCCTGCGCCTTGCCTGGCCCGCTTCAAGGCGACAACGCGGTGGGGAAACTAGTTGAGAACGCCCCCTGATCGCAAGGCTGATTTTTTTTACCAAGGCCCGGTACAATCCGGGCCTTGTTGTCTTTACGTTCTCAGACAGGATCACTATGCCGGCTTCATTCGTTCACCTACGCCTGCACACTGAATACTCCCTGGTCGACGGTCTGGTGCGGATCAAGCCGCTGGTCAAGACCCTGGTCGGCATGAACATGCCTGCCGTGGCGGTCACCGACCAGAACAACATGTGTTCCCTGGTCAAATTCTATAAAAACGCCATGGGTGCCGGGATCAAGCCGATCTGCGGCGCCGACCTGTGGCTGTCGAACAAGGATCCGGACAACCCGCTGAGCCGGATCAGCCTGCTGGTGATGAACGCCGAAGGCTATCGCAACCTCACCGAACTGATTTCCCGCGGCTTTATCGAAGGTCAGCGCAATGGCGCAATCATCATCGAGCGCGAATGGGTCGCTGAAGCCAGCGCCGGCTTGATCATGTTGTCGGCGGCCAAAGAGGGCGAGATCGGCCAGGCCATGCTCAGCGGCAACCCCGCGGAGGCCGAAACCCTGGCCCGCGAATGGATGGACGTTTTTCCGGATCGTTTCTACCTGGAGATCCAGCGCACCAACCGCCCCAACGATGAAGAACAACTGCACGGCGCCGTGGCCCTGGCCGAGAAGCTCGGTGCGCCGCTGGTGGCGACCAACGACGTGCGTTTCATCAAACAGGAAGACTTCGCCGCCCACGAAACCCGCGTCTGCATCGGTGAGGGCCGTGCTCTCGACGATCCGCGGCGTTCAAAGAACTACAGCGATCAGCAGTACCTCAAAAGCGCCGAGGAAATGGCCGAGCTGTTCAGCGACATTCCCGAGGCGCTGGAAAACACCGTCGAGATCGCCAAGCGTTGCAACATCGAAGTGAAGCTGGGTACGCACTTCCTTCCCAACTTCCCGATCCCTGATGGCATGACCATCGACGAGTACTTCCGCAAAGTGTCCTTCGATGGCCTGGAAGAACGGCTTGCCGTCCTGCTGCCCAAGGACACCACCGAAGACTACGAAACCAAGCGTCAGGTCTATGTCGACCGGCTGAATTTTGAGCTGGATATCATCATCCAGATGGGCTTCCCCGGTTACTTCCTGATCGTGATGGACTTTATCCAGTGGGCCAAGAACAACGGCGTGCCGGTAGGTCCTGGCCGTGGGTCGGGTGCCGGATCGCTGGTGGCCTATGTGCAGAAGATCACCGACCTCGACCCGCTGGAATATGACCTGCTGTTCGAACGTTTCCTCAATCCGGAACGGGTATCGATGCCCGACTTCGACGTCGACTTCTGCATGGACGGTCGCGATCGGGTGATCGACTACGTGGCCGAGAAGTACGGTCGCAACGCGGTAAGCCAGATCATCACCTTCGGTTCCATGGCCGCCAAGGCTGTGGTCCGCGACGTGGCGCGGGTGCAGGGCAAGTCCTATGGCCTGGCGGACCGTCTGTCGAAGATGATCCCGTTCGAAGTCGGCATGACCCTGGAAAAGGCCTACGAGCAGGAAGAGATCCTGCGCGACTTCATCAAGGTCGATGAAGAGGCCGCGGAAATCTGGGAGATGGCCCGCAAGCTTGAAGGCGTTGTGCGTAACGTCGGCAAGCATGCCGGTGGCGTGGTGATCGCCCCGACCAAACTGACCGACTTCTCGCCGATCTACTGCGACGAAGCGGGCGATGGCCTGGTAACCCAGTTCGACAAGGACGACGTTGAAGCGGCCGGTCTGGTGAAGTTCGACTTCCTCGGTTTGCGGACCCTGACGATCATCGATTGGGCGCTGAAAACCATCAACCGCGACCGCGCCAAGGTCAACGAGCCGCCGCTGGATATCGCGTTCATCCCGCTGGACGACAAACCGACCTACACCTTGCTGCAAAAAGCCGAAACCACGGCGGTGTTCCAGCTTGAATCCCGGGGCATGAAAGAGCTGATCAAAAAGCTCAAGCCCGACTGCCTGGAAGACTTGATCGCACTGGTGGCCCTGTTCCGTCCGGGCCCGCTGCAATCGGGCATGGTGGACGACTTCATCAACCGCAAGCACGGTCGCGCCGAGCTGGCGTATCCGCACTCGGACTACCAGTACGAAGGCCTCAAGCCCGTACTGGCACCGACCTACGGCATCATCCTGTATCAGGAACAGGTGATGCAGATTGCCCAGGTCATGGCCGGCTACACCCTCGGTGGTGCGGACATGCTGCGTCGCGCCATGGGCAAGAAAAAACCTGAGGAAATGGCCAAGCAGCGCGGCGGCTTCATTGAAGGTTGCGCCACCAACAATATCGACGCGGACCTGGCCGGTAACATTTTCGACCTGGTGGAAAAATTCGCCGGTTACGGCTTCAACAAGTCCCACTCCGCCGCCTATGGCCTGGTGTCGTACCAGACCGCGTGGCTGAAGGCGCACTACCCGGCGCCGTTCATGGCCGCGGTACTCTCGGCGGATATGCACAACACCGACAAGGTCGTGACCTTGATCGAAGAAGTGCGGACCATGAAGCTGCGTCTCGACGCGCCGGACGTAAACACTTCCGAGTTCAAGTTCACGGTGAACGACGAAGGCCGGATCATCTACGGCCTGGGTGCAATCAAGGGCGTGGGTGAGGGACCGGTCGAGGCCATCACCGAAGCGCGTCTGGCCGGGCCGTTCAAGGATCTGTTCGATTTCTGTGCCCGGGTCGACCTCAAGCGCATCAACAAGCGCACCCTCGACGGCTTGATTCGCAGCGGTGCCCTGGATCGCCTCGGGCCGTATTTCCACGATGAGCAGAAAGCCTACCAGGCCAATATCGACCGCAATCGCGCGGTGCTGCTGACGGCCATGGAAGAGGCGATCAAGGCCGCCGAACAGACTGCGCGGACCCAGGACAGCGGTCACTCCGACCTGTTTGGCGGTCTGTTTGTCGAAGAAGACGCCGACGTCTACGCCAACCACCGCAAGGCCAAGGAACTGACCCTCAAGGAGCGTCTCAAAGGCGAGAAAGATACCCTCGGCCTGTACCTGACCGGTCACCCGATTGACGAGTACGAGGGTGAAATCCGTCGCTTCGCCCGTCAGCGCATCATCGATCTGAAACCGGCGCGTGATACCCAGACCGTTGCCGGGATGATCATCGCCTTGCGGGTGATGAAGAACAAAAAGGGCGACAAGATGGGGTTCATCACCCTCGACGACCGCTCCGGACGGATCGAGGCCTCGCTGTTTTCCGAGGCGTTCCATTCGGCGCAGTCACTGTTGCAGACCGACGCGATGGTGGTGGTCGAAGGCGAAGTCAGCAATGACGACTTCTCCGGTGGCCTGAAATTGCGGGTCAAGCGGGTGATGAGCATGGAAGATGCGCGCACCAACCTGGCCGAAAGCCTGCGCCTGAAGTTGCATGCCAAGGATCTCAAGGGCGATCAGCTACGCTGGTTGGGCGAACTGTTGAAGCGTCACCGCGGTGCGTGCCCGATCACCATGGACTACACCAGTCCCGATGCGAAGGCCTTGTTGCAGTTCGGCGAGGGCTGGCGGATCGATCCGGCGGATGCGTTGATTCAAGCCCTGCGTGACCAGTTCGGGCGAGACAACGTCTTCCTCCAATACCGTTGACGGTCAGTGCTATCAGATTGCCCTGACCCAGACCTGAATTTTTAATCTCGACCTCAACGCGCCTGTCCCTTAAGGTAGGGCGCGAATAGACAACCGGCCGGCCCAAGATCCCTTGGGACTCGACCCAAGACGGACGCCTATGAACCCGAATTTTCTAGATTTCGAACAGCCGATCGCCGACCTGCAAGCCAAGATCGAAGAGTTGCGCTTGGTCGGTAATGACAATTCGCTGAATATCGGCGATGAGATCTCCCGCCTGCAGGACAAGAGCAAAACGCTGACCGAAGACATTTTCGGCAAGCTGACCAGCTGGCAGATCGCACGCCTGGCACGTCACCCGAAACGTCCGTATACCCTGGACTACATCGAACACATCTTCACCGAGTTCGACGAACTGCACGGTGACCGTCACTTCTCCGACGACGCGGCCATCGTTGGCGGCATCGCCCGTCTGGACGACAAGCCAGTCATGGTCATCGGCCACCAGAAGGGCCGTGAAGTGCGCGAGAAGGTTCGCCGCAACTTCGGCATGCCGCGTCCGGAAGGCTACCGCAAGGCTTGCCGCCTGATGGAAATGGCCGAACGCTTCAAGATGCCGATCCTGACCTTCATTGACACCCCGGGCGCTTACCCTGGCATCGACGCTGAAGAGCGCAACCAGAGCGAAGCGATTGCCTGGAACCTGCGGGTCATGGCGCGCCTGAAAACCCCAATCATCGCCACCGTGATCGGTGAGGGTGGTTCCGGTGGTGCACTGGCAATCGGTGTCTGCGACCAGTTGAACATGCTGCAATACTCGACCTACGCGGTGATTTCGCCGGAAGGTTGCGCTTCGATTCTGTGGAAAACCGCCGAGAAGGCACCGGATGCCGCAGAAGCGATGGGCATCACCGCCGAGCGCCTCAAGGGTCTGGGCATCGTGGACAAGGTGATTGGCGAGCCATTGGGCGGCGCGCACCGTGACCCGGCCGCTGCCGCTGCATCGATCCGCGCCGAGCTGAGCTCGCAACTGGCGATGCTGAAGAAGTTCGATAACGACGCGCTGCTCAAGCGCCGTTACGATCGACTGATGAGCTACGGTCTCTGATCTCGGCTTGAATGTGGGAGCGGGCTTGCTCGCGAAAGCGGTATAACAATCAACTGATGTGTTGAATGTTCAGCCGCCTTCGCGAGCAAGCCCGCTCCCACATTTGATTTGTGCAAAGGGAGAGATATGGATCGGCCCGCGATTGACTTGCCTTCCAGGCTTTTGCTGAATCTGAAACCGTGGCGTAACGCTCCGGCTTGGCACATCGCCTTCTCCGGCGGCCTGGACTCCACCGTCCTGCTGCACCTCCTTGCACATCTCGCAAAAACCGAATCCCTGCCGGCGCTGTGCGCCATCCATGTTCATCACGGCCTTCAAGCTGTGGCCGATGCGTGGCCGGAACATTGTCGTTCTGTGTGCGCTGCGCTGGGCGTCCCGTTGCAGATCGTTCAGGTGCAGGTGCAGCCCGGTGCCAGTCTGGAGCGTGCGGCGCGGGACGCGCGTTATCACGCGTTCACCGAAGTGATACTGCCCGATGAGGTCCTGCTGACCGCCCAGCACCGCGACGATCAGGCGGAAACCTTGCTGTTCCGTATGTTGCGTGGGGCCGGCGTGCGCGGGCTGTCGGGTATGCCGCGTCAACGCCCGTTGGGCAAGGGCCATCTGCTGAGGCCATTGCTCGACGTCACGCGGGCTGAACTGGAGACCTATGCCAACGAGCATGGCTTGAGCTGGATCGAAGATCCTTCAAACGAAGATCGGCAGTACTCGCGCAACTACCTGCGGCATCAAGTCTTCCCCGCCTTGACCCGGCGCTGGCCACAAGCGGTGGCAACCATGGCCCGCAGCGCGGCGCATCTGACTGAGGCGCAGGGGTTGCTCGAAGAACTGGCAGACATGGATTTGCGTAACGCCAACTCTGTCAGTGAGTTCGCCTGGCTGGGCTTGCGATCCCTTGAACTGGCGTCGCTTGCGCAACTCTCCGACGCCCGGCAGCGCAATGCCTTGAGTCATTGGCTCGAACCGCTGACCCGCCTGCCGGACACTGACCATTGGTCGGGTTGGGAGGATTTGCGCGACGCCAGCGGCGATGCCTGCCCGGTGTGGCGGCTGGCCGATGGTGAACTGCATCGGGCTGGCGGGCGGATCTGGTGGTTGTCCGGCCGCTGGTTGCGCCCTCTGCCTGTCGCCGGAGCGTGGCAGGACCCGCGTTCACCGCTGGTAACCCCGGACAACGGCATGCTGTCGCTCACCGGACAAATCCCCGATGGCCCGTTACAGATCCGCTATCGTGAAGGGGGAGAGGTCATGGCTTTGCCAGGCCGCGGCCATCGGGACCTGAAACGTTTGCTCAATGAAAGCGCTGTACCGTCCTTCGTGCGCGGCAGATTGCCGCTGCTCTACAAAGAGGGGCAATTGCTGGCGGTAGCGAACCTCAACGGGCTCGATGGTGGTGCGATCGGTAACTGGCATTTGCATTGGCAGCCACTGAACGAAGATCAAGGTTTGAGCTGAAAGGGGCTTTCCGGTAGACTACGCTCCCTTCTTGATACAACTTCTGTGGATTCGCCTGAATTGCAGGAGTTGCCGATTACCAAGCAGTCTTTGCTGGGCGATTCCAAAAAATGTGTAGCGAGCAACGAACCGGTGATTCATTTCCCGGTCTGTCCCAACGCGGCGGTTTTTTTGAAAGGTGCACTGTGATTAATGCAGGTGATCGGGGGCTTCGGCCTTCCTTCGCTTTCCCCGGCGGCTCGGACCGCTTTAACGCAGACTTCTAGGGTTTTTCATGACGCGCTACATATTCGTCACGGGCGGTGTTGTTTCTTCATTGGGGAAAGGCATTGCATCGGCATCATTGGCGGCCATCCTGGAGGCGCGGGGACTTAAGGTCACCATGCTGAAGCTGGACCCGTACATCAACGTCGACCCGGGCACCATGAGCCCGTTCCAGCACGGTGAAGTGTTCGTCACACACGACGGCGCCGAGACCGACCTGGACCTGGGTCACTACGAGCGGTTCATCCGCACGACCATGACCCAGAACAACAACTTCACCACCGGCCGTGTCTACGAACACGTCCTGCGCAAAGAGCGCCGTGGTGACTACCTGGGTGCAACCATCCAGGTGATTCCGCACATCACCGACGAAATCAAGCGCCGTATCATCAAGGGTGCCGGCGACGCTGACGTGGCCATGGTCGAGATCGGTGGCACCGTGGGTGACATCGAGTCGCAACCGTTCCTCGAAGCGATCCGCCAACTGCGTTTCGAAGTCGGCGCCAAGCGCGCGATGCTGATGCACCTGACACTGGTGCCGTACATCGCCACTGCCGGTGAAACCAAAACCAAGCCAACCCAGCACTCGGTGAAGGAACTGCGTTCCATCGGCCTGCAACCAGACGTGCTGGTCTGCCGCTCCGACCACCCGATCGATGTGTCGTCGCGTCGCAAGATCGCGCAGTTCACCAACGTTGAAGAGCGTGCGGTGATCGCGCTGGAAGACGCCGATACCATCTACAAGATCCCGGGCATCCTGCACTCCCAGGGCCTGGACGATTTCGTCGTCGAGCGCTTCGGCCTGCAATGCGGCGGTGCCGATCTGTCCGAGTGGGAAGCCGTGGTCGACGCCAAGCTCAACCCTGAGCACGAAGTCACCATCGCCATGGTCGGCAAGTACATGGAGCTGCTGGACGCCTACAAGTCGCTGATCGAAGCGATGAGTCACGCCGGCATCAGCAACCGTACCAAGGTCAACCTGCGCTACATCGATTCCGAAGACATCGAGAACCAGGGCACTGCGCTGCTGGAAGGCGTCGACGCGATCCTGGTGCCTGGCGGCTTCGGTCTGCGTGGCGTTGAAGGCAAGATCACTGCCGTTCAATACGCTCGCGAAAACAAGGTTCCATACCTGGGTATCTGCCTGGGCATGCAAGTGGCCGTAATCGAGTTCGCCCGTAACGTGATGGGCTGGAAAGACGCCAACTCCACCGAGTTCGATCGTGCAAGCGGTCACCCGGTCGTGGGCCTGATCACCGAGTGGGAAGATGCCACCGGTGCGGTCGAAACCCGTACCGAAGCTTCCGATCTGGGCGGCACCATGCGTCTGGGCGCGCAGGATTGCCTGCTGGAGCCAGGTTCCCTGGTTCATGGTTGCTATGGCAAGGACGTGATCGTCGAGCGTCACCGTCATCGCTACGAAGTGAACAACAACCTGCTGCCGCAAATCATGGAAGCCGGTTTGAAAATCTCCGGTCGTTCCGGGGATGGCGCACTGGTTGAAGTGGTTGAAGCACCGGATCATCCATGGTTCGTCGCTTGCCAGTTCCACCCTGAGTTCACCTCGACGCCACGCGACGGTCATCCGCTGTTCAGCGGTTTCGTCAAGGCCGCGTTGGCTCAACACCAGAAGAAGGCGTAACCCCGATGGCACAGAAGATCATCCGCGTCGGCGACATCGAGATTGCCAACGACAAACCCATGGTGCTGTTCGGCGGCATGAACGTGCTGGAAAGCCGTGACATGGCCATGCAGGTTTGCGAAGAGTATGTGAAGGTCACCGAAAAGCTCGGTATCCCTTACGTGTTCAAGGCCAGTTTCGACAAGGCCAACCGGTCTTCTGTGACCTCCTATCGTGGTCCGGGCCTGGAAGAAGGCATGCGCATCTTCCAGGACATCAAGCAAGCCTTCGGCGTGCCGGTCATCACCGACGTCCACGAGCCTGACCAGGCCGCGGTCGTCGCTGAAGTCTGTGACATCATCCAGTTGCCGGCCTTCCTGTCGCGCCAGACCGACCTCGTGGTCGCAATGGCCAAAACGGGCGCCGTGATCAACATCAAGAAAGCCCAGTTCCTCGCCCCCCAGGAAATGAAGCACATCCTGAACAAGTGCGTGGAAGCGGGTAATGATCAGTTGATTCTCTGCGAGCGTGGTTCGAGCTTCGGCTACAACAACCTGGTCGTCGACATGCTCGGCTTCGGCATCATGAAGCAGTTCGAATACCCGGTGTTCTTCGACGTGACCCATGCGCTGCAAATGCCTGGCGGTCGCTCCGATTCCGCCGGCGGTCGTCGCGCCCAGGTCACCGACCTGGCGAAGGCCGGCATGAGCCAGTCGCTGGCCGGCCTGTTCCTGGAAGCCCACCCGGATCCGGACAACGCCAAATGTGACGGTCCTTGCGCCTTGCGCCTGGACAAACTGGAGCCATTCCTGGCCCAGCTCAAAGCCCTGGACGAACTGGTGAAGAGTTTTCCGACGGTAGAAACCGCGTAATCCTCAATTCTCCGGTAAAGTACCGCACGATTTAATGCTCAGGCCCTCGAGCCTGAGCCTTGTCGTCTGCAAGACTGCCCGCTGCACCTCGCTTGCCGACGACCAAAGATTTCCTACAGCTGCGTCGTTTTCGTCAACTTTGGAGTGTTTACAACAATGGCTAAAATCGTCGACATCAAAGGTCGTGAAGTTCTCGACTCCCGTGGCAATCCCACCGTGGAAGCGGATGTGCTTCTCGATAACGGCATCATCGGCAGCGCCTGCGCGCCGTCCGGTGCTTCCACTGGCTCGCGTGAAGCGCTCGAGCTGCGTGATGGCGACAAGAGCCGTTACCTGGGCAAGGGTGTTCTGAAGGCCGTAGCCAACATCAACGGTCCGATCAAGGACCTGTTGAAAGGCATGGACCCAAGCGACCAGAAAGCGCTCGATCTGGCAATGATCAAGCTCGACGGTACTGAAAACAAAGGTTCCCTGGGCGCCAACGCGATCCTCGCCGTTTCCCTGGCTGCCGCCAAGGCCGCCGCACAGGACCAGGACCTGCCGCTGTACGCTCACATCGCCAACCTGAACGGCACCCCGGGTGTCTACTCGATGCCGGTTCCGATGATGAACATCATCAACGGCGGCGAGCACGCCGATAACAACGTCGACATCCAGGAATTCATGGTTCAGCCGGTTGGCGCCAAGTCTTTCTCGGAAGGTCTGCGCATGGGCACCGAGATTTTCCACCACCTCAAAGCTGTACTGAAGGCCCGTGGCCTGAGCACTGCCGTCGGTGACGAAGGTGGTTTCGCGCCGAACCTGGCTTCCAACGAAGACGCTTTGAAAGTGATCTCCGAAGCCGTGGCCAATGCCGGTTACAAGCTGGGCACCGACGTGACCCTCGCCCTGGACTGCGCGGCCAGCGAATTCTACGAAGACGGCAAGTACAACCTGTCCGGCGAAGGCCAGGTGTTCACCGCCGAAGGTTTCGCTGACTACCTCAAAGGCCTGACCGAACGTTACCCGATCATCTCCATCGAAGATGGCCTGGACGAGTCCGACTGGGCTGGCTGGAAGATCCTCACCGACAAGATCGGCGAGAAGACCCAACTGGTAGGCGACGACCTGTTCGTGACCAACACCAAGATCCTGAAAGAAGGCATCGACAAGAAGATCGCCAACTCGATCCTGATCAAGTTCAACCAGATCGGCACCCTGACCGAAACCCTGGAAGCCATCCAGATGGCCAAGGCTGCCGGTTACACCGCCGTGATCTCGCACCGCTCCGGCGAAACCGAAGATTCGACCATTGCCGACCTGGCCGTGGGCACCTCGGCTGGCCAGATCAAGACCGGTTCCCTGTGCCGTTCCGATCGCGTATCCAAGTACAACCAACTGCTGCGTATCGAAGAGCAGTTGAATGGCAAGGCCAAGTACAACGGTCGCGGCGAATTCCGCGGCTGAGTCAGTACATGGTAAAAAAGACACCGGATTGTGTCGGAAAAATCGCTACGGCGACGTTTTTGCCACTAATCTGATGCCTTATATGCACAAGCCTGGTTCTTCCAGGCTTCGTGCTATCAGAAGCTTCACGTTTGGCATGGCTGTCTTTTTTCACTGGATACCTGATATTCGATGCGCAGTCCCAATTGGTTGTTCCTCATTCTGCTTTTGTTGCTGGCTGGCTTGCAGTACCGCCTGTGGGTGGGAAACGGCAGTCTGGCGCAAGTGGCCGAGTTGACGCAGCAGATCGCGGATCAGCAAGCTGAGAACCAGGCATTGCTGGAGCGCAATCGGGTAATGGACGCCGAAGTCAGTGAGTTGAAAAAGGGCATGGAGACCGTTGAAGAACGGGCTCGCCATGAGTTGGGCATGGTCAAGGACGGTGAAACCCTTTACCAGTTGGCGCAATGAGCCAGACGTTACCGGCCTTCTGGGCCGTGATTCCTGCCGCGGGCGTCGGTGCCCGTATGGCCGCGGACCGTCCCAAGCAATACTTGCAACTGGGCGGGCGCACTATTCTCGAACACAGCCTCGGCTGTTTCCTTGACCATCCTTGCCTGAAAGGCCTGGTGGTCAGTCTTGCTGTCGACGATCCTTATTGGCCGAACCTGGCGTGTGCCAGTGACCCGCGTATTGTCCGGGTCGAGGGCGGTTCCGAACGTTCCGGATCGGTGCTCAATGCCTTGCTGCACCTGCATGCGCAGGGCGCTGATAATGAGGATTGGGTACTGGTTCACGATGCCGCACGGCCGAACCTCAGTCGTGACGACCTGGACAAGCTGCTGGCTGAACTGGCTGACGACCCTGTTGGCGGACTGCTGGCGGTTCCGGCACGGGATACGCTCAAGCGGGTCGACAAGCACGGTCGTGTGCTCGAAACCGTGGATCGCAGTGTGATCTGGCAGGCCTACACGCCGCAGATGTTTCGCCTTGGGGCATTGCATCGGGCGTTGGCTGACAGCCTGGTGGCGGATGCCGTCATTACCGACGAAGCTTCGGCCATGGAGTGGGCCGGTTCGGCACCACGGCTGATCGAAGGGCGGTCCGATAACCTCAAGGTGACGCGTCCTGAAGATCTTGAATGGTTGAGACAGCGTTGGGCTAATCGTCGCTAAGTTGTGCGGCAATCAACTTTGAGACCGCGTCGCGCCTTTCGCGAGCAAGCCCGCTCCCACATTTGACCGGTGTTGCCCGCAATTTTTGTGAGCAAGACTGTTCCCCCTGTGGGAGCGGGCTTGCTCGCGAAAGCGCCGTTTCAGTCAGCCAATCTGTCACTGAGAAACACTGGTGATTCTAACCCCGATACTCCGGTCGCTCAGCCAACCCTTCCTTCAAAAAATCCACCAGCTTGCGCACCTTCGGCGATAAATGCCGCTGCTGCGGGTACAGCGCCCAAACCGCGGTGTTCGGCGGTTGATGCGCCTCCAGCAACGAAATCAATGCGCCGCTCTTCAAATGCTCCAGCACGTAATAGTCCGGCAACTGACACAACCCCACGCCCTGTAGCGCCGCGTCCAGTACGGCTTGCCCACTATTGCAGCGCCAATTTCCCTGGACTCGCTGGGAAAATTCCCGCCCGTTCTGCTCCAGTTGCCAGAGATCCGAACTGCCGATAAGACAGTTGTGGCGACTGAGTTCCGACAGGCTGTGCGGCCGGCCGTAGCGCTCAATGTAGGAGGGTGATGCGCAGAGAAACATGCGCCGTGGCGCGAGGCGGGTGGCAACCAGCCGTGAATCCTGCAAGCGCCCGAGGCGGATCGCCAGATCGAGGCCATCATGTACCAGGTCGAGTTGCCGGTTGGTCAATTCGATATCGATGCGCAGCTGTGGATACAGCCCCATGAAACGGGTCACCAACGGCACGATGAAGCGTTCACCGTAAGCCACGGCGCATGTCATGCGCAGCATGCCTTTGGGCTCGCTGGTCAAGTCGCCCACCGCGCGCAGTGCCTCTTCGCGGCCGTCCTGCAAGCGTTGGCAATGCTGCAGGAACGTTTGTCCGGCCTCGGTCAGCGCAACCCGACGGGTACTGCGGTAGAGCAAACGGGTTTGCAGGCGCTCTTCGAGGCGTACGATTTGTCGACTGATATGGGAGGACGAAACCCCCAGGCGTTCCGCCGCCGCGGTGAACTGGTTGCACTCGGCGACGGCGACAAACTCGTCGATCCCTTCCCAGCGGTTTTCGGACATCGATGATTATCCCTGTGTAGCAATAATATTTTGCATTTGCGTCGATTATTCATCGCTTGGCCATGTATTACACTCCCTGTCTCGTTTTTATTCACTGGAGAGCCATCATGATCAAGTCGCGCGCCGCCGTTGCCTTCGAGGCCAAGAAACCCCTCGAAATCGTTGAGGTCGATGTTGCCATGCCCAAGGCCGGCGAAGTCTTGCTGCGCGTGGTGGCCTCCGGTGTCTGCCATACCGATGCCTACACCTTGTCCGGCGCTGATCCGGAAGGCATCTTCCCGTCGATCCTCGGTCACGAAGGCGGGGCGATCGTTGAAGCCATCGGCGAGGGTGTGACTTCCGTGGCGGTAGGCGACCATGTGATCCCGCTGTACACCCCGGAATGTCGCCAGTGCAAATTCTGCCTGTCCGGCAAGACCAACCTCTGCCAGGCGATTCGCGCGACCCAGGGCAAAGGCTTGATGCCGGACGGCACTTCGCGTTTTTCCTACAAGGGCGAAACGATTTTCCACTACATGGGTACTTCGACCTTCTCCGAGTACACCGTGCTTCCGGAGATTTCCGTTGCGAAAATCGCCAAGGAAGCGCCACTGGAAAAAGTCTGCCTGCTGGGCTGCGGTGTCACTACCGGTATCGGCGCCGTGCTCAACACCGCCAAGGTAAAACCGGGTGATACCGTGGCCATTTTCGGCCTCGGCGGCATCGGTCTGTCGGCCGTCATCGGCGCGGTCAAAGCCAAGGCTGCCCGCATCATCGCCATCGACATCAACCCGGCGAAGTTCGAGATCGCCAAACAGCTGGGTGCAACCGATTGCGTGAATCCGAAAGACTTCGATCGTCCGATCCAGGAAGTCATCGTCGACATGACCGACGGTGGCGTCGACTTTTCCTTCGAGTGCATCGGCAATGTGCAACTGATGCGCGCGGCACTGGAGTGCTGCCACAAGGGCTGGGGCGAGTCGGTCATCATCGGTGTTGCCGGTGCCGGCCAGGAAATCTCCACCCGTCCGTTCCAGCTGGTCACCGGCCGCGTCTGGCGCGGTTCGGCGTTCGGTGGTGTGCGTGGCCGTACCGAGTTGCCAAGCTATGTGGAAATGGCCGAGACCGGTGAGATCCCGCTGGATACCTTCATCACCCACACCATGGGCCTGGAAGATATCAATAAGGCGTTTGACCTGATGCATGAAGGAAAAAGCATCCGCTCGGTCATTCATTTCTAAGAAGCAGCAGTCAGCCGCAAGCCATAAGCTGCAAGAGAGCGCGCCTCGACTTGCAGCTTCAGGCTTGTGGCTTGCAGCTGGGAGGATTCCCATGAGTCTGGAAAACATCTCCTGTCAGAAAAGCTTCGGTGGCTGGCACAAGCGCTATCGCCATCGCTCCGACGTGCTCGGCTGCGACATGGTGTTCGCCGTCTATCTGCCGCCGCAGGCGGAGCAGGGCGGCAAGCTGCCGGTGTTGTACTGGTTGTCCGGCCTGACGTGCACCGACGAGAACTTCATGCAGAAGGCCGGCGCCATGCGCATGGCCGCCGAGTTGGGGCTGATCATCGTCGCACCGGACACCAGCCCTCGCGGTCCTGATGTGCCGGGTGATCCGGATGGCGCCTGGGACTTTGGCCTCGGCGCCGGGTTTTATCTGAATGCCACCCAGGAACCCTGGTCGCGACACTATCGGATGCATGATTACGTTGTGCAGGAATTGCCGACATTGGTTGAAGCCCATTTCCCGGCGTCGGACAAGCGCGGCATCAGCGGACACTCCATGGGCGGCCACGGCGCGCTGGTCTGTGCTTTGCGCAACCCGGGGCGTTATCGTTCGGTATCGGCGTTCTCGCCTATCAACAATCCGATGGATTGTCCGTGGGGGCACAAAGCCTTCTCCCGCTACCTGGGAGAGGACCGTTCGAAATGGCGTGAATGGGATGCCTGCGCGTTGATTGCCGAGGCCGATGAAAAGCTGCCGCTGCTGGTCGACCAGGGAGATCGCGACGATTTTCTCGCCACCCAGCTCAAGCCGGAAGCCTTGCAGCAGGCGACCAAACTGGCCGGTCATCCGCTGACGTTGCGCCTGCAACCGGGCTATGACCACAGCTATTTCTTCATCGCCAGTTTCATCGATGAGCACTTGCGGCATCACGCGCATGCTCTGGTTGGCTAATGCAGGTAGAATCACGCCCTGACAAAAATCGGGGCGTTTTTTTATGCGTATTGGCCACGGCTATGATGTGCACCGTTTCGCTGAAGGCGATTTCATCACTCTGGGCGGTGTGCGCATTGCACACAGCTTCGGGCTGCTCGCCCACTCAGACGGTGACGTCCTCTTGCACGCCTTGAGCGATGCCTTGCTCGGCGCCGCGGCGCTGGGTGACATCGGCAAGCATTTCCCGGATACCGACCCGCAATTCAAGGGCGCCGACAGCCGTGCGCTGTTGCGTCATGTCGTCGCACTGGTCCATGCCAAGGGCTGGAAAGTCGGCAACGTCGACAACACCATCGTCGCCCAGGCGCCGAAAATGGCCCCGCATATCGAATCGATGCGCGCGCTGATTGCCGCGGATCTTCAAGTAGAGTTGGATCAAGTGAACGTGAAAGCTACCACCACCGAAAAGCTCGGCTTTGTCGGTCGCGAAGAAGGCATTGCCGTGCACTCCGTTGCCTTGTTGCTGCGCGCATGAACGAACTGCAATTGCTCGGCCCGCGGGCTTACGGTGAGGCCCTCGGCACGGCGGTCCTGAAGGCGACCGCGGAAGATTTCCAGGTCGACGAAGTCCTCGACATTCCCCTCAGTGGCGAAGGCGAACACCTGTGGATCTGGGTGGAAAAGCGCGGCCTGAATACTGAAGAAGCGGCGCGACGGATTGCCAAGGCTGCGGGTGTGCCGTTGCGAACTGTCAGTTATGCCGGCCTCAAGGACCGTCAGGCGTTGACTCGCCAGTGGTTCAGCGTGCAGCTGCCGGGCAAGGCCGACCCTGATCTGACAGCCGCGGAAAACGATACGCTGAAGATCCTCAAGACCGCCCGCCACAAGCGCAAGCTGCAACGTGGCGCGCACTCGGCCAACGGCTTCACCTTGCGCCTGACGCAGTTCGCCGGTGACAAGGCTGCGCTTGAAGAGCGTCTGCAACTGATCGCCAAGCAAGGCATTCCCAATTATTTCGGCGCTCAGCGTTTCGGCCATGATGGCGGCAACGTCGTCGATGCTCGCGCCTGGGCCGCGCGCAAGGCCTTGCCGGAGCAGCGCAACGTGCGCTCGCGGCTGCTCTCCACGGCGCGCAGTTTTCTGTTCAACCAGGTATTGGCTGCACGTGTCGCCGACGGCACCTGGCAGCGTGCCCAGGTGGGCGATCTGCTGGCATTTACCGACAGTCGCAGCTTTTTCCCGGCAGGCGAAGCCGAGTGCAGCGACCCGCGCCTGGCGATTCTCGATCTGCACCCGACCGGTCCTCAGTGGGGCGAAGGTGACTCGCCGGCCATGGGGGTTGTCCATGAACTGGAGCAGGCCATCGCCGAACGCGAAGCGGATTTGCGTGATTGGCTGATCAACGCCGGTATGAGCCACGAACGTCGCATCCTGCGGCTGCCCATTGGCGGGTTGACGTGGCATTATCCCTCGCTGGACATTCTGCAACTGGAATTCGTCCTGCCGGCCGGATGCTTCGCCACCGTATTGGTGCGCGAGCTTGTTGATCTGGTGCCGGTGGGGCAGACGGACAGCCCATGCGTATTCTGATTTCTAACGACGATGGGGTAACAGCACCCGGTCTCGCCGCGCTTTATGCTGCGCTGGCGGATTACACTGAGTGCGTGGTTATCGCCCCGGACCAGGACAAGAGCGGCGCCAGCAGTTCGCTGACGCTCGACCGTCCGTTGCACCCGCAAACCCTGGCCAACGGCTTTATCAGCCTCAACGGCACGCCAACCGATTGTGTGCACCTGGGCCTCAACGGCCTGCTGGAGCGCGAAGCGGACATGGTGGTTTCCGGTATCAACCTGGGCGCGAACCTGGGGGACGATGTCCTGTATTCCGGCACGGTGGCGGCGGCCCTTGAGGGACGTTTCCTGAAACACCCTTCGTTTGCCTTTTCGCTGGTCTCACGCCAGGTAGAGAACCTTCCCACAGCTGCCCATTTCGCGCGCAAACTGGTTGAAGCCCATGCTGACCTGGATCTGCCACCGCGTACGGTACTGAACGTGAATATTCCGAATTTGCCGCTCGATCGCATCCGCGGTATCCAGTTGACCCGCCTGGGCCATCGCGGCCGTGCCGCGGCACCGATTAAAGTGGTAGATCCGCGGGGCAAGTCCGGTTACTGGATCGCCGCGGCCGGGGATGCCGAGGACGGTGGACCGGGTACCGATTTCCATGCAGTGATGCAGGGTTATGTGTCGATCACGCCGCTGCAACTGGATCGCACCTTCAATGATGCCTTCAGAAGTCTGGACGGCTGGCTGGAGGGGCTGCGCTGATGGGTCGCGAACAAGACGATATGCTGCGTCGCGGCATCGGCATGACCTCCCAGCGAACCCGGGAGCGGCTCATCCAGCGCCTGTATGAAGAAGGCATTTCCAACGCGAGGGTGCTGGAGGTCATTCGCCGGACCCCGCGCCACCTGTTTGTCGACGAAGCGCTGGCGCACCGTGCCTATGAAGACACCGCGCTGCCGATTGGCAATAACCAGACCATCTCCCAGCCTTATATGGTGGCGCGCATGAGCGAGCTGCTGCTGGAGGCCGGTCCCCTCGACAAGGTGCTGGAAATCGGCACCGGGTCGGGTTATCAGACGGCAGTGCTGTCGCAACTGGTCGAGCGTGTGTTCTCGGTCGAGCGCATCAAGGTTCTGCAGGATCGGGCAAAGGAACGTCTGGTCGAACTGAACCTGCGCAACGTGGTGTTCCGCTGGGGCGATGGTTGGGAAGGCTGGCCGGCACTGGCGCCGTACAACGGGATTATCGTCACCGCCGTGGCGACTGACGTGCCCCAGGCATTGCTTGACCAGTTGGCTCCGGGAGGCCGAATGGTGATCCCGGTCGGGGCCGGCGAAGTCCAGCAATTGATGCTGATCATCCGCGAGGAACAAGGTTTTTCCAGGCATGTTCTGGGGGCTGTGCGCTTCGTGCCATTGCTCAATGGGCCATTGGCCTGAGCATTTGTTTCGGCACGCTGAATTCTCTTCGATTGCCTTTGTCTTACAGCGGCATCGATTGTTTCAACGGGATTCATCTTCAGGCAGCAAACGTGTGCGCGACAGCGATTCGCCACATTAAAGGTAAAGCGTGCACGGCCCGTTATACTTGCGACAGTTCATGCCGGACTCCGGTATTTCACATTTTCAGCCACCACAGAGGGAGCGGCGGGTGAGTCTCACAGTCATTGCGCAGCGTATGAGTAAAACGAGCTTTCAGCGCCTGGTGACTGGCCTTGTCTTGAGTACATTGCTGGTCGGTTGTTCCAGCAACAAATCCAGTGATGTTCGTGTCGTGGATCGCAACAATGCGGCGGCTCAGCGTCCAGCCGTGACCACCGGGCAATACGTGGTGCGTCCAAAGGACACCCTGTTTTCCATTGCTTTCCGTTACGGCTGGGACTACAAGGCCCTTGCGGCCCGAAACAATATTCCTGCGCCCTACACCATCCATCCGGGTCAGACGATTCGCTTTGATGGTCGTACCGGTTCAACGTCGACGGCGGTGGTCAGTTCGTCCGGTTCAACGCCTTCGTCGTCGAGTAAAACCACGGTCATCCGTCGTTCGGCAAACGGTACGACTACCAGCACAACGACAGTTGTACCGTCCGTCGCGAACAAGCCTGCCCCCGCTCCGTTGCCTCCTCCGGGGCCAGCCCCGACCGGCTGGGGATGGCCATCTAATGGCATTCTGATTGGAAAATTCTCTTCAAACGGTAGTTTGAATAAAGGAATTGATATCGCCGGAGATTTGGGACAGCCTGTTTTAGCTGCGTCTGATGGGACGGTGGTATACGCCGGGAGTGGCTTAAGGGGCTACGGCGAATTAGTGATCATCAAGCACAGTGAAACCTACGTCAGTGCCTACGGACATAACCGCAGGCTGTTGGTTCGGGAGGGGCAGCAGGTCAAGGTCGGACAGACAATTGCCGAAATGGGGTCAACGGGTACAGACCGGGTGAAACTGCATTTTGAGATTCGCCGCCAGGGTAAACCTGTAGATCCTCTGCAATTCCTGCCACGTCGTTGATCGCTTACCAGCCTGTTCCGTCGCGTAGAGGGGACAGGCTCCAGCGTTGCCAGGGAGAAAGGCGCCGCTTGAGCTTGAGGTCGAACTCACCAAAGGACTATAACAATGGCTCTCAGTAAAGAAGTGCCGGAGTTTGACATCGACGATGAGGTTCTCCTGATGGAGGGCAGCATTGATACGGATTCGATGTCGAATGATGAAGGGGCGACTCCACCTTCCGTTCGTGCCAAATCCAAACACTCCGCATCGTTGAAACAGCACAAGTACATTGACTACACGCGGGCACTCGATGCCACGCAGTTGTATCTCAATGAAATTGGTTTCTCTCCTCTGCTATCACCCGAAGAAGAAGTTCATTTTGCGCGCCTGTCGCAAAGTGGCGATCCGGCCGGGCGCAAGCGCATGATCGAAAGCAACCTGCGACTGGTGGTGAAAATCGCCCGACGCTATGTCAATCGTGGGCTGTCGCTGCTGGACCTGATCGAAGAGGGCAACCTCGGCTTGATCCGGGCGGTGGAGAAGTTCGATCCGGAACGCGGTTTCCGCTTTTCGACCTACGCGACCTGGTGGATTCGCCAGACCATCGAACGCGCAATCATGAATCAGACCCGGACCATCCGGCTGCCGATCCATGTGGTCAAAGAGCTGAATGTGTACCTGCGGGCTGCGCGGGAACTGACGCAAAAACTCGACCATGAACCCTCACCCGAAGAAATCGCCAACCTGCTGGAAAAACCGGTGGGAGAGGTCAAGCGTATGCTCGGCCTTAACGAACGGGTTTCTTCGGTCGACGTCTCGCTGGGTCCGGATTCGGATAAAACCCTGCTCGACACCCTGACTGACGACCGCCCGACCGATCCATGCGAACTGTTGCAGGACGACGACCTGTCCCAGAGCATCGATCAATGGCTCTCGGAACTGACCGACAAGCAACGCGAAGTGGTTGTACGCCGCTTCGGCCTGCGCGGTCATGAAAGCAGCACCCTTGAAGACGTCGGCCTGGAAATCGGCCTGACCCGTGAGCGGGTCCGGCAGATTCAGGTGGAAGGCTTGAAGCGGCTGCGCGAGATACTGGAAAAAAATGGTCTGTCGAGCGAGTCGCTGTTCCAATAAGGCACTCACTGCGATGGCATGAAAAACCCCGACTGGCTCGGGGTTTTTTATTGCCTGACCAAGAGACCGAATCCCCTCGGGATTTTGGTTTCGTGCTGTAAGCCCAGGCTTACACTTGCGTAAGTGTTCGTTATTTTTACACCCTGGCAATCGTCCATGCTGAACGCTTCTCGTTTTTATCTTTTTGATTTATATGGCTATTTTTTATTATTAATGACGTGTGACAGCTGGGCTTCGCGCCAAGGGGCGATTGATCCCGCAGGGGAACACTCTAGTATTGAGGTTGTGTCGACGGACAGACACGTCCTTCAAGGATGAGGGATAGGGAAATCGCAGGACGCGATTCATCAGGATGATGAAAAGGAACACAGGGAATAGGGAAAAAATGTGGGCGGGTCAAACCGCCCCTTTTTTTGCCCGCAGAAAAGCAAAAAGGCCCTTGTGGGGCCTTTTTCGCGAACGCGGGGGTAATCAGCGTTCGAGGTCTGCGATCTTGCCTGGCTTGCCATCCCATTCTGCGGAATCGGGCATTGGATCCTTGCGTTCGGTGATGTTCGGCCAGATATCGGCCAGCTCAGCGTTCAGCTCGATGAAGTTCTCCATGCCGGCCGGAACCTCATCTTCGGAGAAGATAGCCACGGCAGGGCATTCAGGTTCGCACAGCGCGCAATCGATGCACTCATCCGGGTGAATCACCAGGAAATTCGGGCCTTCGTAAAAGCAGTCCACCGGACAGACTTCTACGCAGTCGGTGTACTTGCACTTGATGCAGTTGTCGGTGACGACGAAGGTCATTTCTAATTTTCTCCTCAGGCGCGGCTTGCTGCGCCCCTTCTCGTAGGGGTCGCCAGGTTTGGGAGCGATAGTCTGCTGGCCAGGCTATTAGCCAGCAGCATCCCAAACCGCGCGAGATTCTAACAGCTTGCAAGCCGCTGCGTTAGATCCGTGTCTTCAGTGTATAGAGCATTTCGAGAGCACGACGTGGTGTCATGTCGTCCAGATCGAGCTTGGCCAGTTCCTCCAGCACCGGGTGTGGCAGGCTGGCAAACAGGTCGCTTTGCTGTGGAACCGCCGGTTTGCCTTTGGCAGGTGCTGGCGACTCATGGGGCAGTGCGGTGTCTTCCAGGCGGCTCAAATGCTCGCGGGCACGGGTGATCACCTCACTTGGTACGCCCGCCAGCTGCGCGACCGCCAGGCCGTAACTCTGGCTGGCCGGGCCGGGCAGCACGTGGTGCAGGAACACGATGCGTTCATTGTGCTCGGTGGCATTGAGGTGCACGTTGGCCACCAGCGGCTGGGCCTCCGGCAGGACGGTCAGTTCGAAGTAGTGGGTGGCGAACAGCGTGTAGGCACGCAGATGCGCCAGGCGTTCGGCCGCCGCCCAGGCCAGCGACAGGCCATCGAAGGTGCTGGTGCCGCGCCCGACTTCGTCCATCAACACCAGGCTGCGCTCGGTGGCGTTGTGCAGGATGTTCGCGGTTTCGCTCATTTCCACCATGAAGGTCGAGCGCCCGCCGGCCAGGTCATCGCTGGAACCGATCCGGGTGAAGATGCGGTCGACGAGCGACAATTCGCAACTGGCCGCCGGCACGAAGCTGCCGATATGCGCCAGCAGCACAATCAGAGCGGTTTGACGCATGTAGGTGGATTTACCGCCCATGTTCGGGCCGGTGATCACCAGCATGCGCGTGTTGTCGTCCAGGCTCAGGTCGTTGGCCACGAACGGCGTGGTCAGCACTTGCTCGACCACTGGATGACGGCCCTGGCTGATGCGCATGCACGGTTCACTGACGAAGCGTGGGCAGTTCAGGTCGAGGTTCAGTGCACGCTCGGCCAGGTTGCTCAAGACGTCCAGTTCGGCCAGGGCGCCTGCGGTGTCCTGCAAGGGCGGCAGTTGGGCGATCAGGTCTTCGAGCAGTGCTTCGTACAGCATCTTCTCGCGGGCCAGGGCGCGGCTCTTGGCTGACAATGCCTTGTCTTCGAACGCCTTGAGTTCCGGCGTAATGAAACGCTCGGCGCCTTTGAGCGTCTGGCGGCGAATATAGTCGGCCGGTGCCGACTCAGCCTGCTTGCTTGGCAGCTCGATGAAGTAACCGTGAATGCGGTTGTAACCGACCTTCAGGTGCGACAGGCCGGTGCGGGCCTTTTCCCGTGCCTCGAGGTCGATCAGGAATTGTCCGGCGTTTTCGCTGAGCGATTGCAGTTCGTCGAGTTCGCTGTCGTAGCCGGTTTTCAGTACACCGCCGTCACGAATGACCGCGGGCGGGTTGTCGATGATGGCCTTCTCCAGCAGTGCCGCCAGCTCCGGGTAGGTGCTGGTGATGCTGGCGAGTTGCTGGAGGTGCGGGGCTTCAAGTTCCGTCATTGCCACTTGCAGTTCGGGCAGTGCGCCGAGGGCGTCACGCAAGCGGGCGAGGTCGCGCGGGCGGGCATTGCGCAGGCCGATCCGCGCAAGAATCCGCTCGATGTCGCCGATTTCCTTGAGCTGCGGTTGCAGTCTCTCGAAGCGGTAACCGTCGAGCAGGCAGGTGATCGAGGTCTGGCGCGCCAACAGCACCGTCAAATCGCGTAACGGGCGATTCAGCCAGCGGGTCAGCAGGCGGCTGCCCATGGCCGTCTGGCAACGGTCCACCACCGATTGCAGGGTGTTGTCGCGGCCCCCGGCCAGGTTGGTGTCGAGTTCCAGGTTGCGACGGCTGGCGCCATCGAGCACCACGGTGTCGTCGAGGCGTTCATGACGCAAGCTGCGCAAGTGAGGCAGGGCAGTGCGCTGGGTTTCCTTGGCGTAAGCCAGCAGGCAACCGGCGGCGCCGATGGCCAGGGTCAGGTTTTCGCAGCCAAAGCCCTTGAGATCCTGGGTCGAGAATTGCTGGCACAGGCTTTTGAGCGCTGAATCGCGCTCGAAATCCCATGGCGCACGGCGACGCACACCGCGGCGTTTTTCCGCCGGCAAATCCTTGGGCCAGTCATCCGGGATCAGCAGTTCCACCGGGTTGACCCGCTCCAGCTCCGCCAGCAGGTTTTCCCACCCCTTGATTTCCAGCACGCTGAAGTTGCCACTGGTGATGTCCAGCACCGCGAGACCGAACAGGCGCTCATCACCCAAAACAGCAGCGATCAGGTTGTCTCGACGCTCATCCAGCAGCGCCTCGTCACTCACCGTCCCCGGCGTGATGATGCGCACCACCTGCCGCTCCACGGGCCCTTTGCTGGTGGCCGGGTCACCGACCTGCTCGCAGATCACCACCGATTCGCCAAGCTTCACCAGTTTTGCCAGGTAACCCTCAGCGGCGTGGTAAGGAATCCCGCACATCGGAATCGCCTGCCCCGCCGACTGCCCGCGGGCGGTCAGGGTGATGTCCAGCAACTTGGCGGCCTTCTTCGCGTCTTCATAGAAGATCTCGTAGAAGTCGCCCATGCGGTAGAACATCAGCTGGTCCGGGTGCTGGTTTTTCAGGCGCCAGTACTGCTGCATCATCGGGGTGTGGGAGGACAGGTCGGAGACGGCTTTATTCATCGGATTGTCAGGAAGCTCGTTGAAAGAGGTGGGGCAAAAGCGGGGCAACGGCCGGGCTTTTCCGCGATGGGCGCAAGGTTACCATGGGCGCTCTACCCGACGCAGGCATCGCGGCCGGGTGACATCTTTTACGACGCAAAAAACAGGTCATGCATCGATTATGCAATTGGGCATTTGTCTTCTGCGAAAATAACCAGCACTATGCGCGTTATGCACAAACGCAACGTATCTACTGTCTTAAGAGCATTGCTCGATCAGCACGGGATCTCCCCCACGGAGCTTCACCGTCGTACCGGCGTGCCTCAATCCACGCTCTCGCGTATTCTCAGCGGGAAGATCGTCGATCCTTCGGATCGGCACATTTCGAAAATTGCCGACTATTTTTCCGTGAGCACCGACCAGTTGCGCGGTCGCGCGGACGTCGCGCCCGCCACCAATGCCGGGCGCGCTCCTGTGCATTCGGAACTCAAGGATATAAGCCTGTGGGACGACGATACCCCTGTCGATGACGATGAGGTGTCGGTTCCTTTTCTTCGTGAGGTTGAGTTGGCCGCAGGGTCGGGAAGATTCGTCATCGAGGAAAGCGAGCGCTCTAGCCTGCGCTTTGGAAAGCGTAGTCTGCGCCACAATGGTGTGCAGTTCGATCAGGCGAAATGCGTGACAGTGCGTGGCAATAGCATGCTGCCAGTACTGCGCGATGGCGCCACGGTCGGCGTGAATGCCGGCAAGTGCGGCATCGGCGATATCGTTGACGGCGACCTTTATGCAATCAATCACAACGGCCAATTGCGGGTGAAGCAGCTGTATCGCCTGCCGACCGGGATTCGCCTGCGCAGCTTTAATCGTGATGAGCACCCGGACGAGGATTACACCTTTCAGGACATCCAGGAGGAGCCGATTGTTATCCTCGGACATGTCTTCTGGTGGGGCATGTACGCCCGCTAACCCCCCCTGCGTTCAGATAAAACCCGCTTCCCGAGCGGGTTTTTTTCGTTTGCTGAAAGCATCGGATTGTCTTCTTGTATGCGTTTGCGCATTGACTGGTTATGCATAAATGCATGGTCTTGTTGTCTATCTATTCAAGAACACGGAATGACCGTTCACTCAAGGAGGCATGAAATGACCGCTGAGCAATATGCGTTGCTGGACATGCCTCTTTGGCTGGTCATCAGCCTGCCAATACTCGGTGGCGTTACCGGTGAAATGTGGCGTGCCGATAAAGAGGGCGTTCGTGGCTGGCCCCTTATCCGGCGCCTGAGCCTGCGGTCTGGCTCCAGCATGATCTGTGGCGCCTCGGTCATCATGTTGCTGCACGCCGCCAATGTTTCCATTTGGGCTGCTTGTGCAGGCGGTTGTTTGGCGGCGATGGCCGGGACTGACGTGGTTTTGGGGTTGTATGAGCGTTGGGCGGCCAAACGCATGGGTGTCAGTCAAGTTCCATCCGGCGACGTCGAAGATTGAATCCTCGGCAGGCCTTTTCCAGAGCCTCTGGTTCTTTGCATTTTGATCGCTCCAGTCGCTTGCAAGTGCAGTCTGCTGGTGTACGGTTAACCCATCCCGCCCATCAGGAGATGACCGTGAAATTAATTACCCAGCTCGCCGCTGACCTTGGCAGGCAATTGCAGGTTCTCAATGCCCACGTTTCCACGGCCGAGTCCTGCACCGGCGGCGGGATCGCCGAGGCGATCACCCGTATTCCCGGCAGCTCGGCGTGGTTCGAGGCCGGTTATGTCACCTACTCCAATCTGCAGAAGAACCTGCAACTGGATGTTCCTGTTGAGTTGTTCACCACGGTGGGGGCGGTCAGTCGCGAGGTGGTCGAGGCGATGGCCAGGGGCGCGCAGGAGAAAAGTCGCGCATATTTTTCCGTGGCGGTCAGTGGCGTAGCCGGGCCGGACGGTGGTTCGCCGAGCAAGCCAGTGGGGACGGTTTGGCTGGCCTGGGGTGTGGGTGAGCGAGTGTTCAGCGAGTTGCAATACTTCGCCGGTGACCGCGACGAGGTGCGCCGACAAACGGTGAAGGCCGCGCTAGAGGGGCTGCTGCGCTATGCCGCGGCAGAAATCTCAAATCAGGGGTAGGCGATCCGGAATCGCTGTGGAATAATACTGGCTACTTATACAGGTGTTGGCCGTCAGGCCTTATTGATTACGTGAGGACTTTAATGGACGACAACAAGAAGAAAGCCTTGGCTGCGGCCCTGGGTCAGATCGAACGTCAATTCGGCAAGGGTGCCGTAATGCGTATGGGCGATCAGGACCGTCAGGCGATCCCGGCCATTTCCACTGGCTCTCTGGGTCTGGACATTGCTCTCGGCATCGGCGGTCTGCCAAAAGGCCGTATTGTTGAAATCTACGGTCCTGAATCTTCCGGTAAAACCACGCTAACCTTGTCCGTGATCGCCCAGGCTCAAAAAGCCGGCGCGACCTGCGCATTCGTCGACGCCGAACACGCCCTCGACCCTGAGTACGCCGGCAAGCTGGGCGTCAACGTCGACGACCTGCTGGTTTCCCAGCCGGACACCGGCGAGCAGGCCCTGGAAATCACCGACATGCTGGTGCGTTCCAACGCGGTTGACGTGATCATCGTCGACTCCGTGGCCGCCCTGGTGCCAAAGGCTGAAATCGAAGGCGAAATGGGTGACATGCACGTGGGCCTGCAAGCCCGCCTGATGTCCCAGGCGCTGCGTAAAATCACCGGTAACATCAAGAACGCCAACTGCCTGGTGATCTTCATCAACCAGATCCGCATGAAAATCGGCGTGATGTTCGGTAGTCCGGAAACCACCACCGGTGGTAACGCTCTGAAGTTCTACGCATCGGTTCGTCTGGACATCCGTCGTACTGGCGCGGTGAAGGAAGGTGATGAAGTCGTTGGTAGCGAAACCCGCGTCAAGGTCGTGAAGAACAAGGTGGCTTCGCCGTTCCGTCAGGCCGAGTTCCAGATTCTTTACGGCAAGGGCATCTACCTCAACGGTGAGATGATCGACCTGGGTGTTCTGCACGGTTTCGTCGAGAAGTCCGGCGCCTGGTATGCCTATGAAGGCACCAAGATCGGTCAAGGCAAGGCCAACTCGGCCAAGTTCCTGGCGGACAACCCGGAAGTCGCGGCAAAGCTGGAGAAGCAACTGCGTGACAAGCTCCTGTCCCCGGCATCGGTAGCGGACGCCAAAGCTTCTGCGGTCAAAGAGACCGAAGACGACCTGGTTGACGCTGATATCTGATCGAAGCGATGACCGCCGTACTCGATACACTCGTCGCGGTGCGGCGAACCGCAATGGACCTGCTCGCACGACGCGAGCACGGTCGAGTCGAGCTGACGCGTAAACTGCGTCAGCGCGGCGCCCTCCCTGAAATGATCGAAACAGCACTCGACCGGTTGACGGAAGAGGGGTTGTTGTCTGAAACCCGTTACCTCGAAAGTTTTGTTTCCTACCGCGCCCGTTCCGGTTATGGCCCTTTACGCATTCGTGAAGAGTTGAGCCAGCGCGGCCTGCAGCGCACCGATATTGAACTCGCCCTGCGAGAGAGCGGTATCGACTGGCAGGAGCAACTGGCCGACACCTGGCGACGCAAATTCTCCGGGCAATTGCCGGCAGATGTCCGGGAGCGAGCCAAACAAGGCCGATTCCTGGCGTATCGGGGATACTCCATGGAAATGATCAACCGCCTGTTCAGCGGTCGAGGGATGGACGACTGAACTGAAACGGCCTGCTATTTCGATAGCAGGCCGTTTTTTTATGCCTCACGTAACCTTTGACGACTCCCGCGTGCGTTGTTGTGCCTGGGATTTTGATTGTGCCCAGTTTTCCGGCAGGTTGATGTAGTCCACAAGTTCGCGCAGGCGGCCATGATTGCGGGCGTTGAAGTTGAAGACCAGTCGCGCCAGATGGCTGAATTCGGCTTCGTCGTGTTCTTCCCCGCTGTAAGTGTGCTGATGGAAATGATCACTCAGGCACAGGTCGGCGAAAGCCTCCTGCATGTATTCGAGTGCCTGGTCGTTGAGTGAGTGATTCATGCGAATCAGGAACTGATGCTTGAGCCAGCGACTGGAGTGGAAGTTGCCGTAGAACTGGTTGATGTGCTCTACCGCTTCTTCGACGTTGTAGACCAGTCTCACCAGCTTCATGTCAGTGGGCAGGATGTAGTGGTTTTCCTCCAGTTGCTGGTGAATGAAGTCCAGTGCGCCTTGCCAGAATTTACCGCCCGGCGCGTCGAGCAGCACCACGGGCACCAATGGGCTCTTGCCGGTCTGAATCAGCGTCAGTACTTCCAGGGCTTCATCCAGCGTGCCAAAGCCGCCCGGGCACAGCACCAGGGCATCGGCTTCCTTGACGAAGAACAGCTTGCGGGTGAAGAAGAAATGGAAGGGCAGCAGGTTGGTCGTGCCGTCGACAGTGGGGTTGGCATGCTGCTCGAAGGGCAGGGTGATGTTGAACCCCAGGCTGTGTGTCAGGCCGGCGCCCTCGTGGGCGGCGGCCATGATGCCGCCACCGGCGCCGGTAATGACCATCATGTCCGAGCGCGCCAGAGCGGCGCCGAGTTCCCGGGCCATCCTGTAGAGCGGATGTTCCATGGGGGTACGGGCCGAGCCGAAAACAGTGACCTTGCGCCGTCCCTTGAATTGTTCGAGCACGCGGAAGGCCTGTTCCAGTTCGCGCAGGGCTTGCAGGGTGATTTTGGCGTTCCAGCGGTTGTGGTCTTCCTGGGCCATGCGCAGCACGGTCAGGATCATGTCACGGTAGATCGGGATGTTCGGGCTGTTGGGTGAAATCAGCTTGAGTTGTTCTTCGACCTTGCTGAGGAGGTCGTGGCCGCTTTCTTCAAAATGACGGCTCAGGAGGTCATTCGGTTGGTAAGGCATTCAACTTCTCCTTCTGCACAGAACCCTCGGCCCGACAACGTACGCCGCGCCACGACACTTCATGTGTCGCTGTCTGCCCAGGCCCATGCCTGGGCGATCTACTTGACCCGAAAGGCATCGGATCATCCAAACAGGTTCTGTTTTTCCCTTGGATGAAAGAAACAATCGCACAACACGACAAGCGACGGCCAGCCCCTTTCCAGCCCTGAAAAAGTGAACGTGGATACCTGAAATCTAGACCTTCACAATGATTTGCGCTGATTGATCATTGCGCCACAACGTCTTTGCTGGCAACCGCTTATTGACGATTTGCAAGGTGGTTTCACCGCTCGTCTGAACAGGCGTCGCGTGTGCCGCACTCTGATTTACTAAGTTACAGGTGCCACACGACAGCTTTGCGTCAACGGCAGGACGCACGGTACATGCAGTTCAAGGATTTAATCGCTCAAACATGAGTGAAGTGCAGGGAGGCGGGAAACCATGGCCAGAGTCGTTCTGGAGGTCGATACGCAACTGTATCGATTGTTGAAATCATCAGCCGAGGCCAATCATTTGAGCCTCGAAGAGGAGTGCTGCCGGCGTTTGCGTGGCGGCGAACGCCGTTCGCATTACTTGCAGGCGTTGCTGGCAGAATTGCGCGCCGAAGATGAACAGCGGCGCGCCAATTCCCGGTGATTACTTTTTCTTCTTGGCCGGTTGCAGGCAATCCGATTCCTGGAAGCTTGCGGAACCAACCGGACGGTTGGTCTTCACCTCGGTGAAGTCGTAACGCATGATCGCGCCCTTGGCCATCAGCTTGCGAAACCCTTCGTTTCTGCAGACAGAAGCACCCAGCTGGAAGTACACCGCCTTCGGGTCTGCACGCATCTTGTCGGCGTGGCTGCTCTGCACGCTCAGGTGGTTGATCAGCTGTTTGCCTTCAACGGTGTAGCCTTGATCGAGTATGTCTTCGTTGATCGCTCGAGGAGTGCCGACGCTGCTCTGGGTGGCGACGTTTTGCAGCATTTTGTTCAGTTCCGTGTCTTTCAAGGACGCAGCCTGGGCATTGAGGGACGACGCCAGCAAAATAGCCGCGGTAGGAACGATAAGGCGCAGCATGAAACTCTCCTGGTTCAGTGATGGGGCTTTGACCCGTCACGTGACTGTGCGTTCAGTGGCGGCGAATTATAGGGGAGGCGGGCTGGACGGTACAGGCTTGCACCGGGCGGTCTGGTAAACTGCTGGCACTTTTTACCCTGTCGAGTGTTTTTCGTGTCGAGTTCCCTTCTCTGTGGGCGTTGCCCGCTATGAGCCCTACCCCCGCGCGCTTTGCCTTGAATGCCGTAGCCCGCTTGCGCGATCAGCGTGAGGAGGAGGGCATCAAGCCGATTCAGGCCCGCGGCTGGCGTGCGCCGCGTTGCCGTGACTGCCGGGTGATCGAGAGCCACTGCTTGTGCGCATGGCGTCCGCAGGTCGCGACCCGCTCCGGCGTGTGCCTGATCATGACCAACAAGGAAGTGTTCAAGCCGAGCAACACCGGTTGGCTGATCGCCGACGTGGTCCCTGACAACCACGCCTTCATCTGGTCCCGTACGGAGGTCGATCCGAAGTTGCTGGCGCTGTTGTCCGACCCGCAATGGCAGCCGTACCTGGTGTTTCCGGGTGAATATGTCGAGCCTGAGCGGGTGACAAACAGTGTGGATGTCGATGGCGCGAAGCGTCCGTTGTTCATTCTGTTGGACGCGACCTGGACCGAAGCACGAAAGATCTTTCGCAAGAGTCCCTATTTCGATCGATTGCCGATCCTCAGCCTGCTGCCCGAAAAACTCTCGCGCTACCGGTTGCGCCGCTCGACCCGTAGCGAGCATCTGTGCACGGCGGAAGTGGCGGCGCTGTGTCTCGACCTTGCGGGCGATGTCGACGCAGCCTCGGCGCTGGATGCCTACTTTGATGTGTTCAGCCAGCATTACCTCGACGCCAAACATCAGTTGGACATGAACGTTTCGACCCCGGCGCATGCCGAGTTGATGCCCTATGTCCAGTCGGTCACTCCATGGGTGGACTGATTGTCGCTCATACTGCAATAAACTGTACCGGGCATGCTGCTTGACCACCCTGGCTTCGCTGGGCATGCTTGGCGCCGATCAGGGTGCGGCCAGCGTTTGCAATGGCTTTTTTTGCGTTGAGCGTGCCTTGTCAGTGCAGCTCCATGGCTGTGCCTTGAGGTGCTTTGGCGAGGTCCGAATGCATCGGGCGTCTCATGAAAAACAGGATCACTTGAAAAATGGCCACATACGAAATCCTGATTGCCGATGACCACCCACTGTTTCGTAGTGCCTTGCATCAAGCGTTGACCCTGGGCCTTGGCCCGGATGTCCGTCTGGTGGAGGTGGCGAGCATTGCCGAACTGGAAGTCCGCCTGACGGAAAAATCCGACTGGGATCTGGTACTGCTGGACCTGAACATGCCGGGGGCCTACGGTTTTTCCGGGCTGGTCCTGCTGCGCGGTCAGTACCCGCAGATTCCGGTGGTCATGGTCTCGGCCCAGGAAGAGCCGACCATCATGGTCAAGTCCCGTGAGTTCGGCGCCAGTGGCTTCATTCCCAAATCCAGCGACTTGAGTGTGATCCAGAAAGCCGTGCGTGCGGTCCTCGATGGCGATGTGTTCTGGCCCCCGCAGGCGTTCGAAGCGGTCAGCGTTTCGGCAGAGGCCAAGGCGGCCAGCGAAGGCCTTGCCAGTCTGACGCCGCAGCAATTCCGCGTGCTGACCATGGTCTGCGAAGGCTTGCTGAACAAGCAGATCGCCTACGAGTTGAGTGTTTCCGAGGCGACTATCAAGGCGCACGTGACCGCGATTTTCCGTAAACTGAATGTGCGGACCCGGACCCAGGCTGCGCTGCTCTTGCAACAACTTGAGTCAACTTCCAGCCTTTAAAGGCTGGCAACTTCACGCTTTTTTGACTTTGGTTGAACTAGCTTTCCCACTTCCTTTTTTTGTCAGTTGCCCACTCTATGTCACCTTTCAAAGGCCAGACCGGTCTGAAACGTATTCTCAATGCCTCCGGTTATTCGCTGGATGGCCTGCGCGCAGCCTTCACCGGCGAAGCCGCTTTTCGGCAACTGGTATTGCTCAACGTCATCCTGATTCCCTTGTCGTTCTTCCTGAATGTCAGCCGGGTCGAACAGGCGTTGTTAATCGCGGTCTGCCTGTTGGCGTTGATCGTCGAGTTGCTCAATTCGGCCGTGGAAGCGGCCATCGACCGCATTTCCCTCGAACGGCACCCGCTGTCCAAGAATGCCAAGGACATGGGCAGTGCCGCCCAGTTCGTGGCATTGAGCATGATTGCCCTGGTGTGGGCGGTCATCCTGCTCTAAGCGATCGTCGGCAGCACGATCTCGTCGCTGCGCTGAACCCCGGCGGTGAAGGCGCGGCACAGATCGAGGAATTCGCGCATCGCCGAGGTCTGATATTTCTGTTTATGCCAGATGAAATAAAACTGTCGCGCCAGATCCAGATCCGGCGTTTCGACAGGCACCAGGCTGCCGCGGCGAAATGCGTCGCGCAAAGCCAGCCGGGAAATGCAGCCAATTCCCAAACCTGACTCCACCGCGCGCTTGATCGCTTCGGTGTGCTCAAGCTCCAGACGGATATTCAAGGAAGAACGGTGATGACGCATGGCTTGATCGAAGGTCAACCGTGTGCCGGAACCCTGTTCGCGCAAGATCCACGCTTCGTGGCTCAACTCGTCCATGGTGGCCGTGCCGCGCTGGGCCAGCGGATGCTGAGGGGCGCAAAACACCACCAGTTCGTCCTCGACCCAGCTTTGCACTTCGATGTCCGGGTGACTGCAATCGCCTTCGATCAGACCCAGGTCAATTTCATAGTGGGCCACCTGTTGCACAATGTTGGCAGTGTTCTGCACGTGCAACTTCACCTGGCTTTCCGGATGGCGCTGCATGAAGCTGCCGATCAGCAGGGTGGCCAGGTAATTGCCGATGGTCAGGGTCGCGCCCACGGCCAGCGAGCCGAAACCGGACTTGCCGTTGAGCAGGTCTTCGATTTCCTTGGCCTGGTCCAGCAGGGCGACCGCTTGCGGCAATAGTTGTTTACCGAGGGCGTTCAGGCTCAGCCGTTTGCCGGCGCGGTCGAACAGTTGGCAGCTGCACTGGCGCTCCAGTTCGGTGATCGAGGTGCTCGCCGCCGATTGCGAGAGGTTGAGCAGGCCCGCAGCACGGGACACGCTTTCCTGCTGGGCGACGGCGACGAATACTTGAAGTTGACGGAGAGTAAATCGCATATCGATATAACCGATAACCCTTATCTTAATAATCCATTTAACAGATATTGTCTCTGCCTTTAGAATGCGATGCAATTGCGCAGAGCTGGCTTTCTTGCAGAGCACACCGAACACGCGCAGACCAATCTCCAGGAGTCCCACGTACATGAGCAACATGAACCACGAGCGTGTCCTCAGTGTTCACCACTGGAACGACACTCTGTTCAGCTTCAAGTGCACCCGTGATCCGGGTCTGCGCTTCGAGAACGGTCAGTTCGTGATGATCGGCCTGCAACAACCCAACGGCCGCCCGCTTATGCGCGCTTACTCGATTGCCAGCCCGAACTGGGAAGAGCATCTCGAGTTCTTCAGCATCAAGGTGCCTGATGGTCCGCTGACTTCGCAGTTGCAGCATCTGAAGGAAGGCGACGAGATCATCATCAGCAAGAAGCCTACCGGCACGCTGGTGCTGGACGACTTGAAGCCTGGCAAACATTTGTACCTGCTCAGCACCGGTACCGGCCTGGCGCCGTTCATGAGCGTCATCCAGGACCCGGAAACCTACGAGCGTTTCGAAAAAGTGATCCTGTGCCACGGCGTGCGTTACGTCAACGAAGTCGCTTACCGCGAGTTCATCACCGAGCACC
This sequence comes from Pseudomonas sp. ACN5, assembly GCF_002303975.1. Lineage (NCBI taxonomy): Bacteria > Pseudomonadati > Pseudomonadota > Gammaproteobacteria > Pseudomonadales > Pseudomonadaceae > Pseudomonas > Pseudomonas sp. ACN5. The sequence goes on from NZ_MRCP01000004.1 coordinate 400,845, forward strand.
TGCCGCAGAACGAATTCTTCGGCGAAGCGCTGCGTGACAAGTTGATCTACTACCCGACCGTGACCCGCGAGCCGTTCGAGAACGAAGGTCGCCTGACCGACCTGATGCGCAGCGGCAAGCTGTTCAGCGACATCGGTCTGCCTCCGATCAACCCGCAGGACGACCGCGCCATGCTGTGCGGCAGCCCGAGCATGCTCGACGAGACCAGCGAAGTGCTGAACAGCTTCGGCCTGAAGGTTTCGCCGCGGATGCGCGAGCCGGGTGACTACCTGATCGAGCGTGCGTTCGTAGAGAAGTGACCGGAACCCTGTGGGAGCGGGCTTGCTCGCGAAGACGGATTGTCATTCAACATCATCGTTGAGTTTTAAATCGCTTTCGCGAGCAAGCCCGCTCCCACATAAAGCCAAAGCCCGCGTTGCCTGTGAAGGCAGCGCGGGCTTTTTGCATTTTCGGCGTTCAGGTTTTCGCGGGAATGACTTCCAGGATGCGGATCAGCTCCGGTGTCGGGTAATGCCAACGCACATCCAGATCCCAGAACTGCGCGCCGTATTCCCGCTCGGGTGCCGGCGTTTGATAGGCCGGGCGTGGGTCTTGCGCCAGGCATTGCTCGATCAGCTCAACCAAAGGCTCATCAAGGCGCCGGGCATGCTCGTGAGCCTGCAGCAGCGCTGAGTCCGTCCACTGCACGGGAATCAGCCTTGGCGCAGCGCTGGCGATGCTGTTGGCGGCTGTATCGATGATGTCGGCGTAGGGCACGTAGGGCTTGATATCGAGAATCGGTGTGCCATCCAGCAGATCGATGCCCGAGATCCACAGGCGGTTGGCTTCGACCCTGTCCAGTTTCACCACTGATTGCCCGATGCCATTGGGGCGGTGGGTGGCGCGGGTGGCAAACACGCCCATGGATTTATTGCCGCCGAGGCGAGGGGGGCGGACCTTCAGGCGAGGCTTTTCTTCCAGGGCCTGGTGGAACAGGAACAGCAGCCACACGTGGCTGACCTGCTCCAGGCCCTGCACTGCATCCCCTTGATCGAACGGAGCCACCAGTTCCAGTACCCCACGGGCGGCCGGGGCCAGTTGTGGCTGGCGCGGAATGGCGAACTTCTCCTTGAAGCAGGAGCGCACGAAGCCGATGGGGGAAACGCTGTAGGTCATGATTTGAGGTCGAGGCGGGAAGAGGGGGGCATGATAACTCACGTGACCTCTAGCCCGGTGGCGCCTGTCAGTCCGTCATCGCGGGCAAGCCACGCTCCCACAGGTTTTGTGATGGACACAAATTTTGTGTGCGCTCTAGAACCCTGTGGGAGCGGGCTTGCCCGGGAAGGCCGCACCGCCGATTTCAGAGACTGAACCCGCCATCCAGCGCAATGATGTTCCCGGTCATGTAGGCCCCCGCGGTACTCGCCAGACTGATCGCCAGCGCCGCCATCTCTTCCTCGCGGCCCCAACGCTTCATGGGAATCAGCGCCGTATCCTCAGCCAATGCCTGTTCATCATCGCCAATGTGCCGGGTCATCTTGCTCGGAAAACGCCCCGGGGCGATCACATTGACATTGATGTGCTGGCTCACCAGTTCGCGCGCCAGAATCCTCGACAGTTGATGCAGCGCCGCCTTGCTCGGCCCGTAGGCATACGCCTGTTCGCCGAACGATGAAATCCCGGCCACCGAACCAATGTTGATGATCCGCGCGGGATTCTGCGCTGAACCGGCCTTGCGCAGCAGGGGCAGCAATTGCTGGATACAGTTGAATACCGATGTCACGTTGAGCTGCATGACTTTTTCCCAGCCCTTGATCGGGTAGCTCTCCAGTGGTGCACCCCAGGTGGTGCCGGCATTGTTCACCAGGATGTCCAGTTGGGAAATCTGCTCGCCCAGGCGTGTGGCCAGTTGCAGGACGCCCTCTTCGGTGGCGAGGTTGGCCACCATGGCGTGGCAGTGTCCGAGCGCTCCGAGTTCGTCGGCGGTTTGCCGGCAGGCTTCGGCGTCGCGGGCGCAGACGTACACGGTGGCGCCCGCCTCGAGGTAGGCCTTGGCGATCATCTTGCCGATACCACGGGTGCCGCCGGTCACCAGGGCGGTGCGGCCTTGCAGGGAAAAGTAGGGATGCATGGCGAATCCTGAGAACTGAGGTCTTTACACCCTAGTCGTCAGCCGCGGTCAGCGGAGCCATTATTTTCGAAGAGAATGAGGGGGCATTCGGCCTTGTAGGAGCTGGCCAGCGATGGTCGCTAACGATGACGCGTGTTTGCTGGATAATCGCGGCGTTGTCGAATCCATCGCGAGCAAGCTCGCTCCTACAGGGAACGGTTTACTGCGGGCGCACTCGCAGAGTCAGCCCCTTGAGGAAATTGCGCAGCAACTGGTCGCCGCACGGGCGATAGTTGGTATGGCCGAACTTGCGGAACAGCGCGCTCAGCTCAGGCTTGGACACCGGGAACTCGGCGGCCTTGAGGATCGCGTGCATGTCGTCTTCCTTCAACTCGAACGCGACCCGCAGTTTTTTCAGGATGATGTTGTTGGTCACCGGCACTTCGATCGGCTGCGGCGGACGGCTTTCGTCCTTGCCGCGCTTGAAGATCACCAGGCCGTCGAGGAAATGTGCCATGACTTCGTCCGGGCAGCGTACAAAGCCTTCCTCGTCTTCCTCTTTCTTGTCGAGATAGGTCACCAGGTCTGCCAGGGTCACGTCCAGGCCGCCGAGCTTGATGATCTCGATGACTTTCTTGTCGCTGATGTCGAGCATGTAGCGCACGCTGCGCAATACGTCGTTATGAATCATGTGTGCAGTCCTGATAATTCAGCTATGGGTGCCGCCGAAAACAGCAGCACCGAAAAGTGTGGCGGTGCGCAAAGCCTTAGAACTTCTCTTTGCCGGACAAGTAGCGCCATTGCCCCACGGGCACTTTGCCGATGGACACGCCGCCGATGCGGATGCGGCGGATGGCGACGACCTTCAGGCCGACGGCCTGGCACAGCAGGGCGATGATGCCCGGTTGCGGGTTCTTCATGGCAAAGCGCAGGCGGTTTTCGTTCTGCCAGCTGGCCTTGACCGTCGGCAATTCCTTGCCCTTGTAGGTCAGGCCATGGTTCAGACGGTTGAGGCCGTGAGCCACCATCTCGCCTTCAACCTCGACCACATACTCTTGCTCGATCTTGCTGGAGTCGGCGGTGAGCTTGCGCAGGATTTTCCAGTCCTGGGTGAACACCAGCAGCCCGCTGGCGTTGGCCTGCAGGTCGGTGCTGGCGGTCAGGCGCAGGAAGTGCCCACGCAAGGGGCGCTTGCCGTAACGGTGTTCTTCGCTCAGGGTCTCGGCGCCGAGGGTGGCCATGGCGGTGTCTGCGTCCATGCCGGCCGGCACGTTGAGCAGCAGGGTCACCGGTTCTGGCGCGGTGGCCTTGGCTTCTGGATCAAGCTCGACTTTCTGGGTGTCGACCTTGAATTGCGGCTCGTCGATGACCACGCCGTCGACGGTGACCCAGCCGCCCTCGATGAACAGCTCAGCCTCCCGACGGGAACAGCCGACGAGTTCGATGAGGCGTTTGGAGAGACGAATCGGGTCAGTCATGTCAGGGCCGTAACAAAAAGGGGGTGGGCATTGTACCTGCCTGGCGCCGGTTAATCCCGGTTCCATTTACGCTGTTTGACTTTTGTGGGAGCGGGCTTGCTCGCGAAGGCGGTGTGTCAGCTAACATAATTGTTGAAGTTGATGACCCCTTCGCGAGCAAGCCCGCTCCCACAGTGGTTTTGTGTTGTGTCAGCCATGTCGGGAGTGTTGCTGGCTTTGACGCATACGCATGTGCAACAACGGATACGGCTGGCCCATGCCATCGACTTCCGAGCGACCGATGACCTCGAAACCCTGTTTGAAGTAAAAGCCGAGGGCTTGCGGGTTCTGTTCGTTGACGTCCAGTTCATCGGCGTTCAGGTGTTCCAGGGCATAACGCAACAATTTCTTGCCCAGGCCCTGGCCACGATGGTCGGGGTCGATGAAGAGCATTTCGATCTTGCCGGCCGCGACGCCGGCGAATCCGGTGATGCGCTGGTTCGAATCCTTGGTGCAGATCAGCATCACCGAGTCGAGGTAGCGGGTCAGCACCAGGTTTTTCAGCAGTTCGATGTAGCTGTCGGGCAGGAAGTCGTGGGTGGCGCGCACCGAGGCCTCCCAGACCCGGGTCAATTCTTCGTAGTCGCCGAGTTTCGGCGTGTGGATGACCGAATGCTGACGCATGCCCGTCTGCCTCTTATGCAGTGGTTGATAGGAATCCTTCCATGTGCAAACGATAGCCGTAAAAAAGCCCCGCATCTCGTCAAGAGAGCGGGGCTTTTTGTATTTTTTGCGTTTAGATCTGTTCAGCCCACAGGTCGTATTCGTCGGCGTCGGTCACTTTGCACCAGACCTTGTCGCCCGGCTTGAGGTTGCTGCCGTTGTCGATGAATACGTTGCCGTCGATTTCCGGGGCATCGAAGAAGCAGCGGCCCACCGCGCCTTGCTCGTCGACTTCATCGACCAGCACTTCGATTTCACGGCCGATGCGCATTTGCAGGCGCGCCGAGCTGATGGCCTGCTGGTGCGCCATGAAGCGCTCCCAACGGTCCTGCTTGACGTCGTCCGGGACGACTTCCAGGTCCAGGTCATTGGCCGGTGCGCCTTCAACCGGCGAGTACTGGAAGCAGCCGACACGGTCGAGTTGCGCTTCGGTCAGCCAGTTCAGCAGGTACTGGAAGTCCTCTTCGGTTTCGCCCGGGAAGCCGACGATGAAGGTCGAGCGGATGATCAGGTCCGGGCAGATTTCGCGCCAGTTCTTGATGCGTGCCAGGGTCTTGTCTTCGAAGGCCGGGCGCTTCATCGACTTCAACACCTTCGGGCTGGCGTGCTGGAACGGGATGTCCAGGTACGGCAGGATCTTGCCGGCGGCCATCAGCGGGATCAGCTCGTCAACGTGCGGGTACGGGTAAACGTAGTGCAGGCGAACCCAGACGCCGAGGGTGCTCAGGGCTTCGCAGAGTTCGGTCATGCGGGTTTTCACCGGCGCGCCGTTCCAGAAACCGGTGCGGTATTTCACGTCGACGCCATAGGCACTGGTGTCCTGGGAAATCACCAGCAGCTCCTTGACGCCGGACTTGACCAGGCGCTGGGCCTCGTCGAGCACGTCGCCCACCGGACGGCTGACCAGTTTGCCGCGCATCGACGGGATGATGCAGAAGCTGCAGCTGTGGTTGCAGCCTTCGGAAATCTTCAGGTAGGCGTAGTGGCGCGGAGTCAGTTTGATGCCTTGTGGCGGCACCAGATCGATCAGCGGGTTGTGGTCCTGGCGTGGCGGCACGACTTCGTGCACGGCGTTGACCACTTGCTCGTACTGCTGCGGACCGGTCACGGCCAGCACGCTCGGGTGTACGTCGCGAATGTTGCCTTCTTCGACGCCCATGCAGCCGGTCACGATGACCTTGCCGTTTTCCTTGATGGCTTCGCCGATCACTTCCAGGGACTCGGCCTTGGCCGAATCGATGAAGCCGCAGGTGTTGACCACCACGACGTCGGCGTCCTGGTAGGTGGACACCACGTCATAGCCTTCCATGCGCAGCTGGGTAAGGATGCGCTCGGAGTCGACCAGTGCTTTGGGGCAACCCAGGGATACGAAGCCAACCTTTGGATTGGCCGGCGCAGGAGTGGTGGACATGTCTAACCTCGGTATTTTGTGACGCCGCTTGCCGGGCAGGGCAAAACCGACGGACGGGCGCTTGAATGGCGCCTCTGATCAAAAAGTGCGCAATTCTAGCGATGAGTCGCTCACTTGACCAGCTTTATGCGGGGAAATGCGACGAGTGCTGCGCTATGCTTCGCGCCGTTACGCTTTACTGGTTTTTTACAGTCAACTAAACGTCTGTAACCTGATGTAAAACAGCGCATGCTGCACGACAAAGCATAGTGCTTCTTTCAAACAAGCCCGGGTCTGAGAAGTAGGAGTGGTGGATGGGTCAGGCAAGTAGTCAGGCTGCCGGTGCCGAGCATTCGGCGGTGAAGCCGATCGGCATGCTGGTCGCGGCAGTCGGGGTTGTTTATGGCGATATCGGCACCAGTCCGTTGTACACCCTCAAAGAAGTGTTTTCCGGAGGCTATGGTGTGCCGGTCAACCATGACGGGGTGCTGGGGATCCTGGCGCTGATCTTTTGGTCGCTGATCTGGGTCGTGTCGATCAAGTACATGATGTTTGTGCTGCGCGCCGACAACCAGGGCGAAGGCGGGATCATGGCCTTGACCGCGCTGGCGCGGCGGGCGGCGGCGGGACACGCCAAATTACGCACGTTGCTGGTGGTCTGCGGACTGATCGGTGCGGCGTTGTTCTATGGTGACAGCATGATTACCCCGGCGATTTCCGTGCTTTCGGCAATTGAAGGCCTGGGCCTGGCATTCGATGGCATCGATCATTGGGTCGTGCCACTGTCGCTGGTGGTGCTGGTCGCGCTGTTTCTTATTCAGAGTCACGGTACCGCGCGGATCGGCATTCTGTTCGGGCCGATCATGGTGACCTGGTTCCTTGTGCTGGGCGCACTGGGCGTCTATGGCATCAGCCAGCATCCGGAAGTCCTGCAAGCGATGAACCCGGTATGGGGTGTACGTTTCTTCATGGTCCATCCGGGCATGGGCGTGACGATTCTCGGCGCCGTGGTGCTGGCATTGACCGGTGCCGAGGCTCTTTACGCGGACATGGGCCACTTCGGTCGCAAGCCGATCGCTCGTGCCTGGTTCATCCTCGTGCTGCCGGCGCTGGTGCTGAACTATTTCGGTCAGGGTGCCTTGCTGCTGGGCGACCCGGAAGCGGCGCGTAACCCGTTCTACCTGTTGGCACCGAGCTGGGCATTGATCCCTCTGGTCGGTCTGTCGACCCTGGCCACAGTGATTGCCTCACAAGCGGTGATTTCCGGTGCGTTCTCCCTGACCCGTCAGGCGATCCAGCTCGGTTACATTCCGCGTATGCACATCCGGCACACCTCCAGCGCCGAACAGGGCCAGATCTACATCGCCGCGGTGAACTGGGCGCTGATGGTCGGCGTGGTGCTGTTGGTGCTGGGTTTTGAATCCTCCGGTGCCCTGGCCTCGGCCTACGGTGTGGCGGTGACCGGGACCATGCTGATGACCAGTATCCTGGTGTCTGCGGTGATCCTGTTGCTGTGGAAGTGGCCACCGGTGCTTGTGGTGCCGATCCTGTTGGGTTTCCTGCTGGTAGACGGTGTGTACTTCGCCGCCAACGTGCCGAAAATCGTTCAGGGCGGTGCATTTCCGGTGATCGCCGGTTTCGCGCTGTTTGTGCTGATGACCACCTGGAAGCGCGGCAAGCAGTTGCTGGTCGAGCGCATCGATGAGGGTGGTTTGCCGCTGCCGATCTTTATCAGCAGCATCGCGGTACAACCGCCCCATCGCGTGCAGGGCACGGCAGTGTTCCTCACTGCGCGACCGGACGCCGTGCCCCACGCGCTGTTACACAACTTGTTGCATAACCAGGTACTGCACGAGCAAGTGGTGCTGCTGACGGTGGTCTACGAAGACATCCCGCGGGTGCCGCCATCGCGACGGTTCGAGGTCGATGCCTACGGCGAAGGTTTCTTCCGGGTGATCCTGCACTTCGGCTTCACCGACGAGCCGGACGTACCGAAGGCGTTGAAGCTGTGTCACCTTGATGAACTGGACTTCAGCCCGATGCGCACGACGTACTTCCTCAGTCGCGAGACGGTCATCGCCTCCAAGCTCGAAGGCATGTCGCGCTGGCGTGAGGCGCTGTTTGCCTTCATGTTGCAGAACGCCAATGGCAATTTGCGTTTCTTCAATCTGCCGCTGAACCGGGTGATTGAGTTGGGGACGCAGGTCGAGATGTAAGCGCCCCACAAAAAGCCCCCGTTGCCCTTGTGGCAGCGGGGGCTTTTTTGTGGGCGAGTGCAAAGCTGGAAGGCTATGAAGATCCAGTGTGGGAGCGGGCTTGCTCGCGAAAGCGGTGTGTCAGATTCATCTATGTCGCCTGATCCACCGTCTTCGCGAGCAAGCCCGCTCCCACAGGGGATCTGTGGTGTTCGAGAATCAGAAAGCCCCCGGAACCTTAAGGTAGCGAGGGCTTTTTGCAGGCTGTCAGATCACTCTGCAGCCGCCGTTTCCTTCACCTGCCGCTTCTCGATCACCTCCACCAGACGCTTGGCCAGCGCCGGGTAGTTCTCGTCGAAGTGGTGGCCGCCAGGCAGCTTGATGGCTTCGCCCACCGCGGTCTTGTCGGTGCAGCCACTCTCGTCGGTTTCTTCTTCGCCGTAGATGCACACCACTTTGGCGGCTGGCAGCTTGGCCATTTCCGGGCCGGTGGCGGCTTCCTTGCCGGCGTTGCCGAGCCAGCCTTCGACTTCGATTTCGAAGCTGCCGGTGCGGGCGAAGGCCAGCAGGATGATCGCGTCGACGCGCTGCTGTTCCGATTCGGCCAGGCGGTTGTAGATCGCCGGCAGAACATCGGCACCGAATGAGTAACCGGTCAGGATGAAGCGCTTGGTGCCCCATTTCTGCCGGTAGTGCTGCATCAGTTCGGTCAGGTCCAGTGCGCTTTGCTCAGGGCTCTTGTGCTGCCAGTAGTAGCGCAGGGTGTCGATGCCGACCACCGGGTAGCCGATCTTGGCCATCTCGCCCGCCACGTCGCGGTCGAGGTCGCGCCAGCCGCCGTCACCGGACAGGAACAGGGTCACGGTGTCCCTGGCCTGGCCGGCTGGCACTTCGACCACCGGAATCTGCAGGCCGCCAGCGGCTTTGTCGCCGCCGACGAGGATCTTGCGCAGTTCGTTGTTCAGTACTTGCGGCAGGTTGATGTCGTAGTCGCTGATGCTGGTTTCGGCGTTCGGTTGATCACGCACGAAGCCGGCACTGGTGTCGTCCGGGTTGTCGTTCCACGCGACCAGCCAGTGACCGTGGGCAGCGCTTTTGGGCAGCAGGTGAGTGCAGCCACCCTTTTCCAGGGCCAGGTCGACCGAGACGGCCTGGGCCTTGTCATTCTTCTGCTCGGACAACCAGCGCCAGGCCAGCACGGCACCCGGGCCGATGCCGCTGACCAGGGTTGCCGGGCCTTCGAGTTCTCTCAGGCCCGATTGCAGGGCGCGACTTTGCAGCAGGCAGTCCTTGGGCAGGATCACCTGGACAATCTGCGCCGAGCCACTGCGGCTCAGGGTCATCAATTGTTTGTCGCTGAGTTTCTGGTCTTCGTTGACCGCCACCAGCACCTGGGCGCGTGGCGTGGTGCCGGGGATGACACGGGTCATCGCCGCACCGTCGGTCGGGGTCAGCCATTCGAGGGTCGGTTCCGGTGCCGGGCGTTTCAGGTACCAGAAACCGCCAGCGAGAATCAGGGCCACTATCACCAGTGTGCCCAAAACATACCGCAAGGAGCGTTGAATCATCAGCGTTTCACCAATCCGGTCAAGCCGCCCGCGATCAGGGCGGCAGTGTCGGCCAGCGCAACCAGCGGATCGAGTCCGGCGGGCACGGCCATATAACGGGGTTCCCAATCAGGCTGGAACTTGTCTTTGAAGCGGCGTAAACCCTGGAAGTTGTACAGCTGCTCACCACGGCGGAATACCATCGAGCCCAGGCGCTGGGTCAATGGCGCGCCGCGACGGGGTTGCAACCCCGACAACGGCACCATGCCCAGGCTGAAACGCGCGTATCCATGGTTTTTATAATGTTGAATCAGGCCGACCATCATGAATTCCATGGTCAGCTTCGGCGCGTCCGGGTGCGCGCGCATCAGGTCGAGGCTGGCCAGGTCATGGCCGTAGGTCTCGAGCAAGTTGGCGAACGCCACCGGGCGTCCTTCGAAGCGAATCACCGCAATGCGGAAATACTTGAGGTAGTCATCGCTGAAACGGCCCAGCGAAAAGCCTTTCTCGCGGACGTTCTTGCCGGTCAGCCAGGCATCGGAAATCACCTTGAGTTCATCCATCGGCGCCTGGCCCGGTTCGAAGATCTCCAGCGACAGGCCGTCACGGGTGCCACGGTTCCAGGTGTAGCGCAGGTCCTTCATCTCCTTGCCCTTGGCTTCGAGATCAAAACGCTTGAGATCGACCCGGGCTTCTTCGCCGAGCTTGATCGCGGTCAGGCCGATGTCCATGTAGTACGGCAGGTTTTCCGCGCGTACCTGATAGAACACGGGGCGGGCGTGGTGGATGTCGCACAGGTCGCGGAACTGCCAGATCATTTCCGCCCGTTGCTGGCCCGGGCCGATCGGGTCATACAGCGCCACCAGGCTGCGGCCGCGACGGGCGTACATCAGGAATGCCTCGTCGTTGGGGTGGAACAGCAGCGCCTTGTCACCGGTCAGGGCCAGGCCGCCATCGGGTTGCGCGGAGGCCATGAGGATCTTGCTGGCGCGCTCCAGCTCCTCGGGTGTCGGCAGGTGAATGACCGGGCGCGCGGTGCGCAGCAACCAGGTCAGCGACACCACTACCAGCAGCACGGCGGCCCCGAGCAGTGAACGCAGGCCGCGAGGGGCATCGGCGTCCAGAGTGAATTGCCACCAGAGTTGATGACTGTACGGAACGTCCTGATAGGCGAACAGCAGCAACCAGATCGACGCCCCGAGCACGCACAGGCTTGCCACCAGGTACAGCGGCGAGAACGGTACTTCGGTCAGGCGGCTGGGGCGGTAGAACGAGCGGCGGAATACCCCGAGCAGGCTCGCCGTCAGCACCAGCAGGCTGGCTTCTTCCCAGTCGAAACCTTTGAGCAGCGAGAGCAGGGCGCCGACCAGCAACAGGATGGTGGTCAGCATCCACGCGGCCGACAACCGGCGGCGCAGGCCCTGGGCCAGCAACAGGCAAAGCACGCCGACCAGGCTGGCGCCGAAGTGCGAAGCGTCGACCAGTCGATGGGGGATCAGAAAGCCGATGTGTTCCAGGCGGGTGTCGATTTCCGGGGTGGCGCCGGAGAACAGCAGGACCACACCAGACAGAAACACTAGCACTGCCAGAATCGGCGCCGCCAGGCCCGAGGCCGCGCGCAATGTCTGGCGGGTCTGGAACAGGCGCTGACCTTCGTTGACCAGTAACAGCAGGCAGGCCACCAGCAAGGGCAGGACCACGTAGATCAGGCGATAGAGCAGCAGGGCGGCCGCCAGTGGCGCAGCACCCAGGGTGTCGGAAAAGGCCGCCAGCAAGATCGCCTCGAACACCCCGACACCGCCCGGCACGTGGCTGAGCACACCGGCAGCCAAGGCCAGCAGGTACACCAGAATGAACGCACCAAAGGGCGGCGTTTCCGGCAGCAGCAGATACAGCACCGTTGCGGCGGCGGCAACGTCCAGGGCGGTGATGATCAATTGCAGGAACGTCAGGCGAGTTCCTGGAAGGCGCAAGGTGCGGCGCCCGATCCTGACCAGCAGGTTGTCCGGGTAAGGCTGTTCCGGCAACCGGCGACGGTAGATACCGATGGCCAGCACCGAAAACAGCACGAGCACGGCGCTCGCCACTACGCCAAGCAATGTCTCGGAGAGTCCCAGGGCGGTGGCCGCGGCAGGCAGGTCGCTGAGCGTCGCCAAGGCGGCCAGCGGCGGTAGGGCGCAACCCAGCGAGAGGCTGGCGAACAGCGTCATGCGGGCGACTTCAGCCGCTCCCAGGCCATGACGGGCATAGAGGCGATAGCGCACCGAGCCGCCCGACAACATTGAAAGGCCGATGGCGTTGCCGATGGCAAAGGCTGTGAAGCCACCCAGCGCCAACTCGCGCGGTGCCAGGCTCACCCCGGCATAGCGGCTGGCCGACCATTCGTAGCCGAGCAGAATGATGAAGCCCACCACGGTTGCGCCCAGTGCGCCCATCAAGGCAGGTTTCGGAACTTCGAGGATCGAGTCGTGCAGTGCGTAAAGGTCGAGCTCGCTCAGCAGGTGGCGACAGGCAATCAGCGCGATCGCGAACAACAGCAGGGTGATCGCCAGGCCAATGGGTTGGCGGAATTTGCTCAATCGATCAAGCAGGTGCAAACGCTCAGCCTTGATCGGTTGTGTCGCTGTGACAGTGTCTTGTGAATCAGACGAGTTGGCGCGCATCAATCACCTCTTGGATTGTGCGCGACAGGATGGGGGTATCCAGCCAAGTTACCAATCCCTGTAGAAAAAAATAATCACAAATATTAATGCCTGTCACCGGGCGGCGGGGACGGCGCGACATCAGTCGTGAGGGCTTCAGCCTGCGATTGAGCATAGTCTGAACCCGGCGCATGGGGGGCCCCAAACGGCTTGCTGCACAGTGACAGATCATTGTTGCGAAAGGACTTTTTCAACAGATACAAAAAAGGCCACTCTTTCGAGTAGCCTTTTTGATGTTTGGTTGCGGGAGCCGGATTTGAACCGACGACCTTCGGGTTATGAGCCCGACGAGCTACCAGACTGCTCCATCCCGCGTCTGTGTGGCGGCATTCTATAGAGATACGCCGGGGTGTCAACCGTTAATCCTGAAGCAGGTCAAATAAACGTTGAATTGCGGCAAACGGTCGCAGCGATGGCCTAAGTTTCGGAATCAGAACGATTTCCGGTTTCGGTCCCGTTGAGCGTCCTGGCATTGTTTCGGCGTTCGGTGCTACAAAACGAGCGCGCACAAAAAAGGCCACTCTTTCGAGTAGCCTTTTTTGATGTTTGGTTGCGGGAGCCGGATTTGAACCGACGACCTTCGGGTTATGAGCCCGACGAGCTACCAGACTGCTCCATCCCGCGTCTGTGTGTCGGCATTCTATAGAGATACGCCGGGGTGTCAACCTTCAATTCAGATAAAACCTGTTCATCTTCAATCGGTTAGCTTGCCGATGAGCGGGTTGGTCCGCCTGTGAGGCAGGCGGAGCAAGGCCTGCGGCTCTATCGGGAATGTTTTTCTGATTGAAAAAATAAATTTACCAGCGACATTTCCCACGCGTCGAAAAGAACATTCAGACTACTGGTGCTATATACAGGTGTCGGTGAGATACTGGATGTCCGTCACACCAACACGCCTTTTCCTTGCCATGAACTCTGCTTTGCCATGACTCAGCGAAAGATCATCCACGTCGATTGTGACTGTTTCTACGCCGCCATTGAGATGCGTGACGACCCGCGTCTGGCCGGCAAGCCATTGGCGGTGGGCGGCTCGGCGGACCGGCGCGGGGTGATCGCGACCTGCAATTACGAGGCGCGGGCGTACGGGGTGCGTTCGGCGATGTCCTCGGGGCATGCCTTGAAGCTGTGCCCCGACCTGACCATCGTCAAGCCACGCATGGATGCCTATCGAGAAGCGTCCAGGGAAATCCACACGATTTTTCGCGATTACACCGACATCATCGAGCCGCTCTCGCTCGACGAGGCGTACCTCGATGTGTCGGACAGCGCGCATTTCGCTGGCAGTGCAACGCGAATTGCCCAGGACATCCGGCGTCGGGTCTCCAATCAGTTGCACATCACTGTGTCGGCAGGCGTGGCGCCGAACAAGTTTCTGGCCAAGATCGCCAGTGACTGGAAAAAGCCCAACGGGCTGTTCGTCATCACTCCGGACCAGGTCGAGGACTTTGTCAGTGGCTTGCCGGTGAGCAAACTGCACGGGGTCGGCAAAGTGACCGCCGACAAGCTGGGCAAGCTGGGAATCACGGATTGCCTGCAATTGCGCGAGTGGGACAAGCTGGCGCTGGTGCGAGAGTTCGGCAGCTTTGGTGAGCGACTCTGGAGCCTGGCCCGTGGGATTGATGAACGTGTGGTGCACAACGACAGTCGTCGTCAGTCAATCAGTGTCGAAAATACCTACGACGTTGACCTGCCGGACCTGAAGAGTTGCCTGGATAAGTTACCCGAGCTGCTGGAGACCCTGGCCGGTCGCATGGCGCGAATCGACAGCAGTTATCGTCCGGGCAAGCCATTCGTCAAAGTGAAATTTCACGACTTCACGCAGACGACATTGGAGCAGGCCGGGGCAGGGCGGGATCTGGGGAGTTATCAGTTGATGTTGACCCAGGCCTTCAATCGTGGCGGTAAAGCGGTGCGGTTGTTGGGGGTCGGTGTACGCCTGGAGGACTTGCGGGGCGGGTTCGAGCAGATGGAGTTGTTTGAGCGGTAGTGGAGGAATGAGGTTAGGCGGTGAATGTCTGGTCGCCTTCGCGAGCAAGCCCGCTCCCACATTGGATTTGTGAGCAATGGAAATCCAATGTGGGAGCGGGCTTGCTCCGGGCGGCGATCCGACGAAGTTTTTTGGCTTTAATTGAGTCCCGGATTCGCCACCAGTCGCTCGCCATTGCGGGCCAGCGACTTCAGGAACTCGGTCTGCAATTCTGGATCGTTGCGCGTCAGCTCGATCAGGCTCTGTTCCAGCTCACTGGCTTCCTCTTCAAGACCCAGCTCCGACAGGCGTTTGACCCGGTGGACCCACTGGCTGACTTCGTCACCTTCGAGATCGTCATAAATCAGCCCGTGGGCTTCATAGAGCTTGCTGCGCAAGGTGCTGCTGACGGCCAGGGTGGAATCGGCATGCACGTTGTCCTGGGCAGCCTCAACACGAATCAGCAAGCGGCTCAAATGATTGATGTCATGTTCGGCGAACGGGTTATCCAACAGATTCAGGCGCAACACGCCGTTTTTGTCGGTGGTCAGTTCGAAGGTTTCCTTGCCGGCCTTGACCTCGACCGGGCGCTCGCTCCAGGGCAGGCTTGAGTACTCCGTGCGTTTGTCGCGCTGGACTTCATCAATACCGGCCAGGTTCTGCTGCGCGCGGCCATGGGACTGCACGTTCATGAACGGGTTGAGCCCGGCAAAACCGTAGCTCAGCCAGTCCTTGGTCACGCTGTCCGGCAGATTGCCGAGGGCGAACACATTGACCACGTTGGCACCGACACCCGCCACCACGGCCACCGCGCCCAGCGGAATTTCGTAGATCTCCCGCCAGGGTTGGTACGGTGTATAGCGGTCATAGTGACGCGTGACTTCGTACTCGGTGACTTCGAAAGTCTTCTGCTCGTGGATTTTCACCCGCCGTTGCGGCAGCTCAAGCACCTTGGGCTCACCGACATCGATCTGCAGGCTGTGATCGAGCAGTTTGCGCTCGACCCGTTCCTCGTGCTCGCTGCGTTGTGACATGTGATTGGCACAGCCGCTGACCAGCAGGGTGCCGCACAAGGCGGCACCACCGAGGCCTAAGGTGTTTCGCTTGAACATGACGTCTCTATATCTGCTATCAGCGGCGGATGCGGGCCTGAAGGAAGGACAGTACGTCGGCGACCGGCAGCGCTTGTGCGTCGGCCTCGGTACGGCTCTTGTATTCCAGGTTGCCTTCGGCCAGGCCGCGGTCGCTGACCACGATCCGGTGTGGAATGCCGATCAGTTCCATGTCCGCGAACTTGATGCCCGGGCTGGTTTTCTTGTCACGGTCGTCCAGCAGCACTTCGAAGCCGGCAGCGGTCAGTTCCGCGTACAGCTTGTCGGTGGCTTCGCGAACCTGCTCGGTTTCGTAGCGCAGCGGCACCAGGGCAATCTGGAACGGCGCGAGCGTGTCGCTCCAGATGATCCCGTTTTCGTCGTTGTTCTGCTCGATGGCAGCCGCCACCACGCGAGACACGCCAATGCCGTAGCAGCCCATTTCCAGGGTGACCGGCTTGCCGTTCTCGCCCAGTACTTCGCACTTCATCGCTTTGCTGTACTTGTTGCCCAGCTGGAAGATGTGCCCGACTTCGATGCCGCGCTTGATTTCCAGGGTGCCTTTGCCGTCAGGGCTCGGGTCGCCGGAAACTACGTTGCGCAGGTCGGCAACGGTCGGAACAGGCAAGTCGCGCTCCCAGTTCACGCCGAAGTAGTGTTTGTCGTCGATGTTGGCACCGATGCCGAAGTCGCTCATCAGTTCGACCGAGCGGTCGATGATGATCGGCAGCGGCAGGTTCAACGGACCGAGGGAGCCGGCGCCGGCGCCAATGGCTTCGCGCAGTTCGCTTTCCGAGGCCATGACCAGAGGGCTGGCCACGCCTGGCTGGTTGGCGGCCTTGATTTCGTTCAGCTCATGGTCGCCACGGATGATCAGGGCAATCAGCTTGCCTTTCTCTTCGGCGTGCACCACGAGGGTCTTGATGGTTTTCTCGATCGGCAGGTTGAAGCCTTCGACCAGTTGCGCAATGGTCTTGGCATTCGGCGTGTCGACCAGGCGCAGTTGTTCGGTCGCAGCGGCGCGCGAGGTTTCCCGTGGCACGGCTTCGGCTTTCTCGATGTTCGCGGCGTAGTCGGAGCCGTTGCTGAACACGATGTCGTCTTCACCGGACTCGGCCAGCACGTGGAACTCGTGGGAACCGGCACCACCGATGGAGCCGTTGTCGGCTTCAACAGGGCGGAACTTCAGGCCCAGACGGGTGAACACGTTGCAGTAGGCCTGGTGCATGCGGTCGTAGGTGACCTGCAGCGAAGCCTGGTCAGCGTGGAACGAGTAGGCGTCCTTCATGATGAATTCGCGGCCGCGCATCAAGCCGAAGCGTGGGCGGATTTCGTCACGGAATTTGGTCTGGATCTGGTACAGGTTGATCGGCAGCTGCTTGTAGCTGCTCAACTCGTTGCGCATCAGATCGGTGATGACTTCTTCGTGGGTCGGGCCGGCGCAGAAGTCGCGGCCGTGGCGATCCTTGAAACGCAGCAATTCAGGGCCGTACTCCTCCCAGCGCCCGGATTCCTGCCACAGCTCGGCCGGTTGCGTGCTCGGCATCAACACTTCGAGAGAGCCGGCGGCGTTCATTTCTTCACGAACGACGGCTTCGACCTTGCGCATTACCCGCAAGCCCATCGGCAGCCAGGTGTACAGGCCCGAGGCAAGCTTGCGGATCATGCCGGCGCGCAGCATCAGCTGGTGGCTGATCACGACCGCGTCGGAAGGCGTTTCTTTTTGTGTGGCGAGCAAAAATTGACTGGTGCGCATGGTTGGCCGTTATCGATTGCTGATGACGAGAAATGACGGAGCATTGTACGGGCGAGATCCGCTGGCGTACAGGCGTGCGGTCGGTGGTGTGGCAGGAGGGCGCGATTCACTCGGCCCTCCGCGATTCTTCCTGCAGAAAAAACCTACGATTCTTCGGCTACCGGGGTCTGCACCGGTTCCGGGGTGGGTGTCGGGCCTGCGCGGCGGTTCTCCTGGAACCAGTGCAAGGCGATCAATAGCAGGGTCGGGACGCCCAGCAGGGCGGTAATCAGGAAGAAATCGTGATAACCGAACTTCTCCACCATGACCCCGGAGTAGCCGCCGATCAGGCGTGGCAGCAACAGCATGATCGAGCTGAGCAAGGCGTACTGGGTGGCGGAGAACTTGAGGTTGGTCAGGCTCGACAGGTAGGCCACGAAGGCCGAGGTGGCCAGGCCTGAACTGAAGTTGTCCAGGGAGATGGTCAGTACCAGCATGTTCAGGTTGGGGCCCATGTCGGCGAGCATCAGGAACAGGATGTTGGTCGCCGCGGATGCGATGCCGCCGATGAACAGGATTGGCAGGATGCCGAAGCGCACGATCAGCAGGCCGCCCATGCCGGCGCCGACCAGGGTCATGATCAGGCCGAAGATTTTGCTCACGCTGGCGATCTGGTCCTTGGTGAAGCCCTGGTCGATGTAGAACACGTTGGCCATCACGCCCATGACCGTATCGGACATCCGATAGGTGGCGATCAGGCCGAGCAACAGCAGTGCTTGCCAGCGGTATCGCAGGATGAAGTCGTTGACCGGCGTCAGCACCGGCGCCAGGCCACGACGGCCCATGGCCGAGAGGCACAGGGCGGTGAGCGTGATGTAGAGGATGGCCCTCAGGAGTGCGCGGTCTTCGAGCAGCAGGTCGAGCAGGCTCACACCTTCGAACAGTACGCTGGCGAAGTCGGTGTTGTAGAGCTGGGTGAACATGGCTGGCACGGACACCAGCAAAATGATCAGCACGAACACCGAGGCCAGTTGATGCATGAAGCTGTAGCGCCCGGCCTGCAGTTGCGTTCGCAACGGCACGGGTGGTTCGCGCATGAACAGGGACGTCAGCAGGGCCGGGACCATCAGTGCGCCGAACAGGATGTAAGTGCCGGCCCAGGCCGAATGCTTGTAGTTGAAGCCGGTGGAGCCAAAGCCTTCGGCGAAGTACAGCGCGCCTGCGGTGGCCAGCAGCGCAGCGACCCGGTAACCGGACATGTAGCTGGCGGCCAGGGCGGCCTGGCGATTGTCTTCGGCGATTTCCAGTCGGTAGGCGTCTACTGCAATGTCTTGCGTCGCTGATGCGAAAGCGACGACCACGGCAATGGCGATCAGCCAGGACAGATGCTTTTGCGGGTCGCAGAAGCCCATCCCGATCAGGCCCAGAATGACCAGTGCCTGGGACAATACGAGCCAGGATCGTCGTCGGCCGAGTTTGCCGAGCAATGGCAGTCGCCATTGGTCGAGCAGGGGCGACCAGACCCATTTGAAGGCATAGGCCAGGCCGATCAGGCTTGCATAGCCAATGGTTTCACGCGCCACGCCGGCTTCACGGAGCCAGACCGAAAGTGTCGAAAACACCAGCATGTAGGGCAGGCCGGCGGCGAAGCCAAGCAGCAACAGCACGAGTGTCGAAGGGCTGGCATAAGCGGCGAGCGCGGCGCGCCAGGTTTTACGGGGCATGGGCTGGAGTCTGCCTCAAGAAATACGGAAACAAAGCGCGCACTCTAACCGCTGTGCTCTACCGGACGCCAGCCATGGCGCTGAATATCAACACGATTATTCAGGACACTGATGCCCTCCATGCGTAATCGTGCGCGCTGCTCATCACCTGAAGGGCTGCCGACCGGCAGGCTTATACGCCCGTTTGCGCCCAGAACGCGATGCCAGGGCAGCTTGCTGTCGCTCGGCAATTGGCTGAGTGTGCGGCCTACCCAGCGAGCGGCGCGACCCAATCCTGCAAGCTCGGCCAACTGGCCATAGCTGACGACTTTGCCCTCGGGGACTTGCGCCAGAGTCAGATACAGCGCCGTGCGTCGGATTTGCGCTGCGCTCTCGGGGTCATCGGTTGGATCGGTCACGTCCGTCAGTCCTGAAGAAGTCTGCTTTACCGTCTGTAGAGTAATTCCTGTACGGTCGCTTGAGAAATGAACTCGGCAGAAATAGCCGGGTCAGTCCTTGTCAGGGCCTTATTCCTGCGGATAATGCCGATTTTTTCGCAATCCCGAGCCTGTATTTTGCTTATGTTGTCCAGATCCCTGCTATGTCTCGCTGTCCTTGGCGCCTCCACTCCCTTGCTAGCCGATACCGTGTGGTTGAACAACGGTGACAAGCTCAGTGGCAGGATCACGCTGTTCGATGGCGGCAAGCTGCTGATCCAGACCGAGTATGCCGGTGCGGTGACGATCGACTGGAAGCAGGTCAAGACCCTGGACAGCGATCAGGAATTGCTGGTCAAGCAGGATGCCTACACGGGTGAGAAATCCAGGTCGCTGAAAGCGGCGGACGCCGGCAAGGTCACGCTGGCCAATGGCGATGCACCGAAGACCGTCGAACTGGCGAGCATTCAGCAGATTCTCAAGCCAAAACCGGTGGTCGAGGATCTGGTGTGGAAAGGCAATGTCGATGTCGCGCTGGATTATCAGCGGGCGGAAAACGATACCGATGACTACGACATCGATTTCAAGACCAGTGCGCGCCACGGTCGCTGGCGGCATACCGCCGAAGGCGAATACAACCGCGAGTTCCAGGACGACGTGGTGACCACGGACAACTGGCGGGCCGAGTACTCCATCGACCGGTTCCTGACCGAGCAATGGTTCTGGCAGGGGCGCCTGGTGTACAAACGCGACAAGGTCGAAGACCTTTCCCGTCAACGCACCGTTGGCACGGGTCCCGGCTATCAGTTCTGGGATAACGAACTCGGGGCGTTCTCCCTGGGTTCGCTGGTCAACCGCACGGACTATGATTTCTCCGATGGCAGCAAGGAAAATTTCTACGCCCTGGCCATGACGTGGGACTACAGCCGCTACCTGATCGGCAAGCGTGTCGAGTTCTTCACCAATGGTGAGGTCGGCAAGCCGCTGTCGGATGTGGCCGACTACGCACTCGATGCCGAGATGGGGTTGCGCTACAAGGTGACTGACTGGGCTTCGCTGAACCTGAAGGCGGAGCGGGACATCATCAGTGGCACCGACGATGCGGATCTGGACAAGACGCGCTACACAGCAGGGTTTGGCGTGACCTGGTAATACGCTAAAAAATCGCAGCCTGCGGCAGCTCTGTAGGAGTTGCCGCAGGCTGCGATCTTTTTTTACCTGTGAAAAACACACAGGCACAAAAAAGCCCCGCTGTTGAGGGCGGGGCTTTTTACTAAAGCAAGTACAAGTTAGATAACTTGAACTTCTTCAGCTTGCATGCCTTTCTGACCGCGGGTAGCGATGAAAGAAACCTGTTGGCCTTCTTTCAGGCTTTTGAAGCCGTCGGACTGGATAGCTTTGAAGTGAACGAACAGGTCGTCACCGGATTGTGGGGTGATGAAGCCGAAGCCTTTTTCATCGTTGAACCACTTAACGGTACCGGTTTGGCGATTAGACATGGTGTAACTCCTTGAACAAAGATAACTGCGACTCAGGAAGAACCCTGGCCGAGACTGAGTGCAAAGAGCAGGAAAAATTCTTGTAGATGGTTGGATCGAAATTCAACATATCGTGTAGAGATTCTCAGTGACACAAGCAGCACAGTGACGCCACCTTAACCCTTTTTCCGGGACGTGCCAATGCTTCTTGCGAAGGTTTCTCTGTTTTAAGGATCGGCGGTGTGACGGTTCGTCGCCAATGCGCGTAATTCCTGCCTGTTCGGCGAGAATTTCACCCCGGACTTTGAACCCGGCGGCGCGCCCGGTAAGATGCCGGACAGAATTTTTCGACCTCGCAATTCAGGACACCCGCCATGAGCATCAAATCGGACAAGTGGATTCGCCGCATGGCGCAGGAACACGGCATGATCGAGCCTTTCGTCGAGCGCCAGATGCGTGGCAGCGACGATAGCCGTGTGATCTCCTACGGCGTGTCGAGCTACGGCTACGACGTGCGTTGCACCAATCATTTCAAGGTGTTCACCAACATCAATTCGGCCATCGTCGACCCGAAGAACTTCGATGCCGGCAGTTTCGTCGACATCCACAGCGACGTGTGCATCATTCCGCCGAACTCCTTTGCCCTGGCCAGCACCGTCGAATACTTCCGCATTCCGCGCAATGTATTGACCATTTGCCTGGGTAAAAGCACTTACGCGCGCTGCGGCATCATCGTCAACGTCACGCCGCTCGAGCCTGAGTGGGAAGGTCACGTGACCCTGGAGTTCTCCAACACCACCAATCTGCCGGCGAAAATCTACGCCAACGAAGGCGTGGCGCAGATGCTGTTCCTTGAGTCGGACGAAGAGTGTGAAGTGTCCTACAAGGACCGTGGCGGCAAGTATCAGGGCCAGCGTGGCGTGACCCTGCCGCGCACCTGAGTCAACCGTCTGACAAATGTCGGGAATTCCTGAGCGGGGGTACACTCTATGGAGTGTACTGTTCCGATCCGCGCAAGGCGGGTCGGGCCATCGCCCAGGAGTGCCGAATGAAGATCGATCCGCGAATCAGTGCCGAACTGGCAAGGCTTGAACCCAATCAGGTTGGCGTTCTGGCCTGGTCCTTGTTGGCACATCCGCCCGTCAGCATGGCAGGGGGTATCCCCGGCCAGCCTGATCCTGATACCCCGAATGAACAGCCGATGGAGCCTGGCGAACCTACTTTGCCGGATGAGCCACCACCCGCGCCTGTTGTCTGATAGTTCAGACGCTATAGATCAAAAAAAGTGGGAGCGGGCTTGCTCCGGGCGGCGATCCGACGAAAGCGGAGTATCAGTGGCATTCATGCCGCCTGACACACCGCTTTCGCGAGCAAGCCCGCTCCCTCAGGTTTTTCTGTAGACGTTACTTCAGGTTGCCACTGAGGAACTGCTTCAACCGCTCGCTTTTCGGATTGCCCAGCACGTCTTCCGGCGCGCCTTCTTCCTCCACCAGGCCCTGGTGCAGAAACAGTACCTGGCTCGATACTTTGCGGGCAAAGCTCATTTCGTGGGTCACCATGATCATGGTCCGGCCCTCTTCGGCCAGGCCCTGGATCACCTTGAGCACTTCGCCCACCAGTTCCGGGTCCAGCGCCGAGGTCGGTTCGTCGAACAGCATGACTTCCGGTTCCATGGCCAGTGCGCGGGCAATCGCCACCCGTTGTTGCTGGCCGCCGGACAGGAATGCCGGGTACTGGTCCGCCACACGGGAGGCCAGCCCTACCTTGTCGAGGTAGCGCCGGGCGCGGTCCTCGGCTTCTTTCCTGTCGCAGCCCAGCACCCGGCGCGGCGCCATGGTGATGTTTTCCAGCACCGTCATGTGGCTCCACAGGTTGAAGTGCTGGAACACCATGGCCAGGCGGGTGCGAATCCGCTGCAGTTCATCGGCATCGGCCACGTGCATGCCGTGACGATCCTTGATCATGCGGATGTTCTGCCCGTCGAGGCTCATGGCGCCGTCGTTGGGTTGTTCCAGGAAGTTGATGCAACGCAGAAAGGTACTTTTACCCGAGCCACTGGCGCCGATCAGGCTGATGACGTCGCCGGTCTTGGCCTTGAGCGAAACACCTTTGAGGACTTCATGGTCGCCATAGCTTTTATGCAGGCCTTCGATGGTCAATTTGTACATGGGGCGTGCATCCTCAAGGCGAAAGTAGATAGCCGCTGCGATAGGCTTCGGTGCCCGCGACGTGGGCGATCACCATGCCGGCGGTGGCCATGCGGCGCAGCGAGCGGGCGTACATCAGCCCGGCGGCGGTGCAGTGGACGGGAGTGACGTGATCGTTGATCGGATCAATGACCTCGGCGATCAGTTGCCCCGCTTCCAGGTATTGCCCCGGCAGTGCGGTGAACACCAGCAGCCCGCCGGCAGGCGTGGCTACCGGTTCTACACCGGCCAGCGGTGTCGCCGGATAGGGCAGGTCGGGCAGGGGGGCGGATTCGCCGGCGATCGCGCCGAAATGGATCAGGTAATCGATCAGTGCCTGGCAGTCACGGTTCGCCAGCGGATGATTGACGTCGCCCTGACCGCGCAATTCGACGGTCACCGAAAAACTGCCCGGTGGAATGTCGAAGTGTTCGCCGAAGCGCTCTTTCAACTGCCACCACAGCAGGGTGAAGCATTCATCGAACGACTGGCCGCCAGAGTCCGTCGCCAGCAGGCTGGCTTCGGCGCCGATGTAACGGGCCAGCGGCTCGACCTGCGGCCAGGCCTCCGGGGTGGTGTACAGATGCGCGACCGCTTCGAAGTCGCAATGCAGGTCGAGCACCATGTCGGCGTCGCAGGCCAGTCGTTGCAGGGTCAGGCGCTGGGATTGCAATTGGGTGTCGGCAGTCTGTCGGGCCAGCGCTTCGCGCAGGCTGCTGCGGATCAGTTGCCGGTTGTGCTGCGGATCGTCACCGAGCTTGCCCTCGATCGCGTTGCCGACCTCTTCACTGAGGTCGACGAACCAGCGGTTGAAGTTCTGGCCGCTTTCCAGTTCGTAGCGGCCCAGTGGTACATCCATCAGCACCTGTTCCAGACCCACCGGGTTGGCGATGGGTACAAGCACGATTTCGCTGCGCAGGCGACCGGCGGCTTCCAGCTCTGCCAGGCGTTGCTTGAGGTGCCAGGCCACCAGCATGCCGGGCATTTCGTCGGCGTGCAGAGAGGCCTGGATGTAGATCTTGCCGTTGGCCGGTTGTGGGCCGAAGTGAAAACTGTGGATCTGTCGTGCGGTCCCCGGCAGCGGGGCCAGCAGGTCATGTTTCTGGTGGCGCATCTGTTGTTCCTGAAGCAGGTTGAGACCTAGTGGGTCGGCCCGAGGAAGGCCAGCCATCGGCGTTCGGCAAGGCGGAACAGGCCGACCAGTGCAAAAGTGACGGTCAGGTAGATCAGCGCAGCGATGCCGAACGACTGGAAGGTCAGGAATGTCGCCGAGTTGGCGTCCCGCGCGACTTTCAGGACGTCGGGGATGGTCGCGGTGAAGGCCACGGTGGTCGAGTGCAGCATCAGAATCACTTCGTTGCTGTAGTACGGCAACGAGCGACGCAGGGCCGACGGCATGATCACGTAGGCATACAGCTTCCAGCCTGTCAGGCCGTAAGCCTTGGCCGCTTCCACTTCACCGTGGGCCATGCTGCGGATTGCCCCGGCGAAAATCTCCGTGGTGTAGGCGCAGGTGTTCAGAGCGAAGGCCAGGATCGTGCAGTTCATCGCATCGCGAAAGAATGCGTCCAGTACTGGCTGGGCCCGAATGGTGGCCAGGCTGTAGATCCCCGTGTAACAGATCAGCAACTGGATATAGAGCGGCGTGCCACGGAACAGGTAGGTATAGAACTGCACCGGCCAACGGATGTAGAAGTGCGGCGACACACGGGCGATGGACAGCGGGATCGACACGATAAAACCAATGAAGATCGACGCGCTGAGCAGCCACATCGTCATGGCCAGGCCAGTGATGTTGTTGCCGTCGCTATAGAGAAAGGGTTTCCAGTATTCCTGCAGAAGTTCGATCATCGTACGGCCTCCCGGGTACCGGCGGAGTAACGACGCTCAAGCCAGCGCAGGATGATGTTGGACGCGCTGGTGATCACCAGGTAGATCAATGCGGCAAGCACCAGGAAGTAAAACAGCTGATAGGTGCTTTTGCCGGCGTCCTGGGCGGCCTTGACCAGGTCGGCGAGGCCGATGATCGACACCAGGGCGGTGGCCTTGAGCATCACCATCCAGTTGTTGCCGATCCCCGGCAGGGCATAACGCATCATCTGCGGGAACACCACGATCCAGAAACGCTGGCCGCGCTTGAGGCCATAGGCGGTGGCCGCTTCAACCTGACCCCGTGGGACGGCGAGGATCGCGCCACGGAAGGTTTCGGTGAAATACGCACCGTAGATGAAGCCCAGGGTAATGACCCCGGCACTGAACGGGTTGATCTCGATGTATTCCCATTCCATGTAATCGGTAAAGGAGGTCAGCCAGGTTTGCAGGCTGTAGAAGATCAACAGCATCAGGACCAGGTCCGGAACGCCGCGAATGAGGGTGGTGTAGAACTGGGCAGGCACGCGCATCAGTTTGACTTTTGACAGCTTGGCACTGGCGCCGAGCAGCCCGAGCAACACGGCCACCAACAGCGACAACGCCGACAACTTGATCGTCATCCAGGTGCCTTGCATCAGCAGCGGACCGAAGCCCTTGAGGCTGAAGGCAGAGAGCCCCAGATTTTCTAATAGGTTTTCGAACATAAATCAGCAACCTGATCGGATGAAAAAAGCGCCCATCGCAAGATGGGCGCCGGGCATTATTTGCCGCTGTACAGATTCAGATCGCCAAAGTGTTTCTTCTGAATGGTGGCGTAGGTGCCATCATCGTGTAACGCTTTGATACCTTTATCCAAAAGTGCTTTCAGCTCGGTGTTACCTTTCTTAATGCCGATCGCGGTTTTGGCTGGCAGCAGTTCGCTGTCGACAGGCTTGCTGACTTCGTAGCCTTCACCTTTTGGTGACTTCAAGAAGCCCAGTTCGGCTTGCAGCATGTCCTGGATCGCTGCGTCGAGACGGCCGGAAGTCAGGTCGGAATACACCTGATCCTGATTCTGATAGGCCTGGGTTTTTACGCCGGCCTTGTCGAGAACGGCTTTGGCGTAGGCTTCCTGGATGGTGCCTTGCTCGTAGCCTACGGTTTTGCCCTTCAGCGAAGCGATGTCCTCGGTCAGGCCGGAGCCTTTCTTGAACACATAGGCGGTTGGGCCGGAGAACAGCTCGCTGGAGAAGTCGATGACTTTTTCACGGGCTTCGGTAACGGTCATCGACGAGATCACGCCGTCGAATTTGTTGGCTTTGAGGCCAGGGATCATGCCATCGAAGTCACTTTCGACCCACTTGCACTTGACCTTCAGTTCGGCGCAGATCGCGTTCCCCAGATCGATGTCGAAGCCTACCAGGCTGCCATCGGCCGCTTTCGACTCGAACGGTGCGTAGGAAGGGTCAACGCCGAAACGCAGTTCTTTGTATTCTTTCGCCATGGCGGAGCCAGCAGCCATGCACAATGCCAGTGCAGAAAGGGTCATCAATGCTTTTTTCATTATTCAATCCCTAAAACCAATATGAGCGCTCGTGGCGCAGAATTGTTGTTACTGGAAAGCGTAAGACCTGTTGAAAGTAGCAATTTCCGAACCAGAGTGCCGAACAAGCGTTTTAAAAGGTGTCTGGAAATAACCGGAGACAGATTTATGCACGAAAACGGGCGCAGGGAAATGGCCGCACCAGTTCGACTCAAAAAGAAAAATATTTGAGGATGAATAGAGGGGGTAGCTGAGCAGATTTGCAAACACCTGCATCTGGGGTTGCCAGCGGCAGATCGGCAGGCCAAAGGTCGACTCGGTGACTTGTTAGCTCTGAGGTTGGCGCGGGGCGAGAAGTTCTATCGGGCCTTATGAGCGGATGAAAACCAGTGTGGGAGCGGGCTTGCTCGCGAAGTCGATTGAACATTCAAAACAAGTGTTGAATGTTCAATCGCCTTCGTAGGAACGCCGCCCGGAGTAAGCTCGCTCACAGCGATCAGTGTTACTTGCCGGGTGTCAGTGTCAGACGATTCTTGCCATAGGCGTTGTCGAAGTTCTGCGGCTGCATCGGCAGGCTCATGTACTGGCCCTTGAGCCAGGGTTCGATGCTGTTGAGGTAGTTTGCACTGGCCGGGTTGCCGGACTGACCGGTGCCGTTCTGCGCCATCAGCGGTTCAGACTGGCCGAAGTCGACGATAAAGCGCATGGCGGGCGCCAGCGTGGTGTTGAAGTCCTGGCCCCAGGCGAACGCGGCGGTGTTGAGTGTGGTGTGATCGCCACCGGCCGGCAGCGGACCGCGTACCGTCTGGCCGCTGCCGTTCTTCCATTCATAGCGGTGCAGTTTGCCCCACTGCCAGGCTTTGTGATCGCCGCCCAACTGGCTGTCGCCGGCGCTGATCGCTGCAGCGAGGCTGCGGGCGAGGATGGCCGGTTTGTCTTCTTTCTGCGCGGTGCGCACGTCATCCCAGAACGGGCTGTCCTCACGCCCGAGCAAGTGATCGGCCTGGGCCGCGTAGGACAACTTGCCATCGGCGACAAAGGCCCTCCACGCAGGGCTGCTTTCCGGGCCCAGTTCATCGAGGAAGATCTGCCGGGTGCTTTCCTGCAGGAACAGTTCGTAGATGGCCGCATCGGTGGAAGTCGGGCTGAGCTTGCCATCGAACGCCATCAAGCGGCTGTAGGCTTCGTGTGCCTTGGCGCGATCGGCCGCCGGCAAGGCGTCGATGGCTTGTTTGAGTGGCTGGGCCATGCCCGGTGTTTCGAACATTTTTTTCAGCTTGGCCGCGAAGGTCGTGGTCTGGTCGTACTGCATGGCGATCAGGCTGCGGCTGTCGTGTTTGCCTGCGCCGGCCAGTTCGGCCAGACGCTCGCCGCGCTCCGGAGCGGCCCAGGAATTGGACAGCTGCATGCCGTAGCCATGGGGGATGACCCGCTGATTGGCGGTGCCGAGCCAGCCTTGGGCCGGGTCCTGGTCGTACGGGTGCAGCATCGGGTCGGCATAACCGTCCCAGTCATATCGACCTTCCCAACCCGGCGAGGGCAGCAGGCCTTCGCCTTCGCGGCGGTTCGGATAGCGGCCGGTGACCTGCCAGCCGATGTGGCTGGCGTCGGCAAACACCAGGTTCAGTGCGATGGCGCGGATTTCGCGGCTGGCATCCGATGCTCTCTCGGCGCTCTGGGCGCGGGACAGGTCGAAGAACGCGTCCAGGGTCTTGTCGTCGGTGAAGTTCGGCATCTGCAAGGCCAGGCCGAAACCATTGGCCAGCGTGGTGCCTTGGGCGCTGTTGAGCAGCGGGCCATGGCGGGTTTCGTACACCGCCTCGCGAATCGGCCGCTGGCCTTTGACGAAATAGGTTTCGTTGCGCACGATCACCGGCTGCCACTTCCCGGCGTTTTCGTAGGCAAGTCCGTTGCCCTGGCGCTTGACCTTCTCCAGGAACAGGTCCTGGTTGTCGCCCATCACGGACGCCATGCTCCACGCCACTTTACCGTTGAAACCACCGAGCACCATCGGCAGGCCCGCGATGGTCACGCCGGACGCCTGATACTTCGGTGCGCGAATCTGCACGTAACTGAACAATGAAGGCACGCCCAGCGGGCCGTGACTGTCACTGGCCAGCAGGCTCTTGCCGCTGCGGCTGCGTTGCGCGGCGATGGCCCAGTTGTTCGACGAGGTGGCGCCCAGCAGGCTCAGGTCCGACAGTTGTCCCGTGGCTTTGCTGAGTTCGGCCAGCCCCGGTACTTGCCCGTTGAGCTTGAGGCCCTGGAGTTTTTCGCTCTCGGCGACCGGCAGTTTTTCATCGGGGGCGGACGGCGTCAGCCACGCCAGTTTGTCGGTGGTGACGGTCTGGGCCAGTACCAGCGAGGAAATCTCTTCCGGCAGGTTGGTCGACTGGCTGAAGTTCAACAGGCAGAAAATCAGCGCCGAATCTTCCGGCTGCCAATATTCAGGCTGGTAGCCGGTGGCCGCGAGGTCCGCCGACAGCTTGTCGCGGTAGCGGAAAAGGTAGGCGTTGACACCCCGCGCGTAGACTTCGAAGAAACGCTTGAGGCGCGGCGAAGAGGCCTTGTACAACTCGCCGGCACTTTTCTTCAGGTTGACCGCCCGCATGTAACGGTCGGCATCCAGCAGGTCCGCGCCGTGCATCTCGGCCAATCGGCCCTG
The DNA here is from genome assembly GCF_002303975.1 of Pseudomonas sp. ACN5. Lineage (NCBI taxonomy): Bacteria > Pseudomonadati > Pseudomonadota > Gammaproteobacteria > Pseudomonadales > Pseudomonadaceae > Pseudomonas > Pseudomonas sp. ACN5. Next base: position 429,603 of record NZ_MRCP01000004.1, read on the forward strand.
GGCCAGCAGGCGCAGGGTGACCATCTGCGTAATGCGGTCGCTGGCATGTACGTAACCTAGGGTGAACAGCGCGTCGTGGAAGCTGTTGCTTTCGATCAGCGGCATGCCCATGGCATTGCGACGCACCGAAACGTTCTGCGCCAGGCCCTTGAGCGGTTGCACGCCGGAGGTCGGCGGGAGGGTGTCCTGGGCATTGAAGTTCTGACAACCGGTCAGGCTCAAGACGCCCGCCACTGCTGCGGCAACGCCGAACCGGGATAGAAAATGAGTAAGGGCTGGCGAGGCCATGGCAAAGCTCCTGCGGGGGGTAGAGGCGGTGGGGCGCAATAAAGGCGCTACGTTAGTGAGCGGGAGGTGGCCGCGCAAGCGGGGTACAAGGTTATTTCGGGATTTGTCAAAGATCGGCGTATCCCGGTAGGAGCTGCCGAAGGCTGCGTTCTTTTGATTCTCGACAGTGGCTTGCCAGCCGTAACCGGTGATGTTGAAGTGCGACACGGTCAACAATCCTGGGAGAAAAACCGGCATGGAGCTCAAGGCAAACGCGGCACTGATCATCATCGATCAACAAAAAGGCATCCTTCACCCCAGGCTTGGCCGCAGGAATAATCCTCAGGCCGAAGAGCGCATGCTGGAGTTGCTCGGTCATTGGCGACGCACCGCTCGGCCGGTGATTCATGTGCAGCACCTGTCCCGCTCGGAGGACTCGGTGTTCTGGCCGCAGCAGTCGGGCGTGGAGTTTCAGGAGCGGTTCGCGCCAATGGCCGGTGAACGCTTGATCCAGAAGCAGGTGCCGGATGCGTTTTGTTCGACGGGGCTGGAGACGCAGTTGCGCGAGGCCGGGATCGGGCAGTTGATCATTGTGGGTGTCGCGACCCACAACTCGGTGGAGTCTACGGCGCGCACCGCAGGCAACCTGGGGTTTGATACCTGGGTGGCCGAGGATGCGTGCTTTACCTTCGACAAGGCTGATTTTTTCGGCCATGCCCATAGCGCCGAAGAGGTGCATGCGATGTCGCTGGGGAATCTGCACGGCGAGTATGCGACGGTGGTCAGCGCTGCCACCCTTCTGATGGATGACTGACAACTAATGTGGGAGCGGGCTTGCTCGCGAAGAGGGCCTCAGCTTCAACATCGTTTTTGCCTGACACACCGCTTTCGCGAGCAAGCCCGCTCCCACAAGGGAACTGCATTCACAGCACAGGTCTGCTCGCGAAGACGATCAACAGGCGAAGCAAGTCTTCGCCCGAAGCATCAAGCGCCGTGGCACTTCTTGAATTTCTTGCCGTTGCCGCATGGGCACGGATCGTTGCGGCCGACGTCTTTCAGGGCATTGCGCACCGGTTCCTGGTGGGCGTGGCCGCAGTTTGGACCGTGGACATGGCCGTGGTCGTGATCATGGTGGTGATGGTCATGATCGTGGTTGCAGTCAGGGCCGTGGACATGGGGTTGCTGGGTCATCGGTGTTGCTCCGGAATTAAATCGGCGGCGATTATCACGCCATTGCGCGCCAGGTGCACGTAGTGGGCGATGAATATACCGGTTTCCAGTTCACCTTCCAGACGATAGGGAATGGGTTGGTCGGATTTTTTCAGCAGTTTGGCCAGATCCCGGACCTTGGACCACAGGTTTGTGCGGATCGGCACCTTGAAGTAGGCACTGTGCCTGGGGCTGATGGTGAACCAGTGTTCGTACTCGCCGTCGGCCAGCAGTATGTCACCCAGGTGAACGCGGTACTCCAGACTGCGCACCGTCAGGTCACTGTCGTTGGGGTTGTCGATGCGAAAATGCAGGAGGAGTTTCTGCTCCAGCAGTTTGGCGCTGACCACTTCGACCTTCACCAGATGGACCTCGGGGTCCGGCAAGTCGTCGTCGAACCACGACGCACAGCCGCCAAGTCCCAGTGTCAGGAACAGGGTGAGCAGACAGCGTGCGCAGCGGCGGATGATCATCGTGGAGTTTCTCCCTTGAGTCCCAGTCTAGACCCAAAGGATCGCAGCCTTCGACAGCTCCTGCGGGGTGGGCAGTCATTCCATGGACTAGCTGCTGAAGTAACCCGCACAACATTTCTTGAACTTCTGTCCACTGGCACACGGGCAGGGGTCATTGCGCCCGAGTTTGAGTGGCACGGTCGGGTCGATGAAATACCAGCGCCCGGTGTTCTGTACGAACGATGAGCGCTCTCGATGGCTGTGCTCGCCACTGCTGTCGTGCCACCGCGCGGTGAAGGTCACGAAAGCGTGTTCAGGCTGGCCACCCAGCACTTCGGAGCTTTCCACCTCAAGGCCCAGCCACGTGCTTTGCGCGCTCCAGTCGCTGATCGATTGACGGTCCAGGCCGGCCTGTTGGGCGGGCAGGGTGGTGGCCACCAGATAGTCGACCAACCCCAGCACGTAGGCGCTGTAGCGCGAGCGCATCAAGGCTTCGGCGCACGGCGCCGGGTGTCCGGCATGGTAGTGACCGCAGCAGGCATCAAGCAGGGTGCCGCTGCCGCAAGGGCAAATGGATGTACTCATTGCATTACCACCAGTATTTCCCGAAGTTTTCCGGATTGGCCCAGAAGCGCGAGTTGAGCCAGTCGGGGACTTGTTTGTATTCAAGCAGATCGTAGGTAAACAGGGTCAAGACCTGTTCGTCCCGTTGAAAGCGTTCGCTGGCTTGCAGGGCCAGGGAGAAAAAGTCCGTTTCCTGCCAGCCACAAGCCGGCAGGTCCGCCAGCACGGCGATGCGGCTGGCGTTGAGGTTGCGGATGCCGCCCAACAGGTTGAGGCCGTCGCGCTTGGGCAAGTGCTCCAGGCAATCGACCACCAGGGCCAGGTCGAATCGGCGGGCCGCCAATTCGTCGGGCAATGGGCCAGGGGCCGCGAAAGCCACGCAGCTGTCCGGGTGCGCGAGTTTGAATGCTTCCAGTGCCGGGAATTCGCTGGCGCCGATCAACAACAGGCGCGCGGGGGCATATCGGTCAAGTAACGCGGCCAGTGCCTGCTGCGGCGTGCGTGAAGAAATACCTGCAATCATCGAAGATCCTCAATCAGATCTGCCAAGACTAGCCTGCCCGGACGTTCGGGCCTAGAGCGGCTTGGCGACAAATGCGCCAAGCTGCCGTTAATGCCTGAATAAACAGCATGGCCTATTGCTGGCGGAGTTTAATACTCGGGTCTTTACTACCTGAATCGGTTCTAAGCCGATCCTTCAGGAGAAAACTAGATGAGCATAGTTCGGACAGCATTACCCTTGGTTCTGCTAACCAGTGTGTTGACTGGTTGCGCAGGTTTGCAGAAAACCGACTGGCCGACCTGTGCGGCGGTTGGTGGTGTCGTGGGCGCGGGCCTCGGTGCGACCGAAAGCTCGGCATGGGCAGGGTATGGTGCTCTGCTCGTCGGCGGTACGGCAGCGGCTTATTGCTGGGTGCACGGTGATGGCGATGAAGACGGCGACGGTGTGCCGGATAGTCGCGACAAGTGCCCGGGCACGCCTAAAGGCGTTCAGGTCGATGCCAACGGTTGCCCACCACCAGCGCCTGTGGTTGAAGAAGTGGTTGTGGTCAAGGAAGAAACCATCGTCATCCGCGATGTTCACTTCCAGTTTGATAAAGCCACGCTTACCTCGTCCGATAAACAGGTCCTCGACAAGATTGCCACTCGCCTGAAAGCCGAAGCCCCGACTGCTCAACTGACCGTAACCGGTCATACCGACAGCGTGGGCAGCGACGCCTACAACCAGAAACTGTCGGATAAACGCGCCCACTCGGTGGTTGAATACCTCATCGATCAAGGCGTACCTCGCAGCAACTTCGTGTCGGTGGTCGGTGCCGGTGAAAGCCAGCCGGTAGCGGACAACAAAACCGCTGACGGTCGTGCACAGAACCGTCGTACGGAAATCAAAATCCAGCGTTAAACGCCCCTCGCATCCGCGCCTTGTGCAGTCGCGGATGCGGGTCTTTACTCCTGTGTAACCGGTATGGGCCGGTGACACAGGAGCTTTCAATATGATCGTTCTCACAAGGACCGTCTTGCCGGTTCTGCTACTTGGCAGCCTCTTGACCGGCTGCGCGACCCACAGCGATGGCACTGCCCCCCTCAATCAACGCACCTGGCCAATCTGCAGCCTCATCGGCGGCCTGGTCGGCGGTGGTCTGGGCGCAATCGAGAGTGGCGCCTGGGCCGCGGGTGGTGCGGCGCTGGGTATCTTGTCCGGCGGCTTGATTTGCTATGCCCAGGATGGCGACGAAGATGGCGACGGCGTTTTCGACCGGCGTGACCGTTGCGCTGATACTCCTGCCAATACCCTGGTCGACCATCGCGGTTGCCCGGTGCCGCTGTACCCTGACCGCGTCCAGACCGAGCCTGCGCAAACCCAAGTCATTACGCTGAGCGATGTGATGTTTGTCTTCAATCAATCCGACTTGACCCCGACGGCCAAGAGTGAACTGGATGCGATGATGAGCCAGTTCGAGGATGCCGATGTGGTCAGCATCAAGGTGGTCGGCCATACCGACAGCGTCGGGTCGGATGCCTATAACCAGGCCTTGTCGGAGCGACGCGCCAGCAGCGTGGCGGAATACTTGATCAGCCAGGGTGTGGCGCCGAACAAAGTCACCAGCGAAGGCAAGGGTGAAAGTCAGCCGATTGCCGACAATGAAACGGACGAAGGTCGTGCGAAAAACCGTCGCGTGGAACTGCATATAAACCGCTGAGCCAAGAGATAGAGCCGTCGAGCGATAGTTGTCAGCGCTGCGACGGCCGTTCGGCGCCTTCATGAAGATTTTTCCGTTGCCCTCTGGCTTATCCCGCGCGGAAGCCGTTACTGTGCGCCCAAACAATAATTCTCATCGGGGGAGCGTATGAAAGTCTTATGGGGGCTGGGGCGGTTGTTGACCCTGCTGTTCTGGTTGGTGGTGCTGGTCAATCAGCTCACGCCATTTGTCTTTCCGCTGCACCTGTTGGTCAATCTGGCCGGCGGCCTGTTGGGGTTCATCCATCTTCTGGAAGCACTGTTGTGCTATCGCAGCCTGCGAGGTCGCGCCCATCCCTGGCTTGACCGCCTGAAGATCGTTATTTTCGGTGTATTCCACCTGCAAACCATTCCAGCCCCCGGCGCTTCGAAGGCTTCCCATGCGTAAACTCTGTCTGCTCGCTGCACTCATCAGTCCATTGGCCAGCGCACAGGTGGTGAGTGTCGAACCCAACTCGCTGATGCGCTTGCCCAACACCGCCAGCACCCTGCAACTGGAACGCCTGGAAGTGGCCGATTACGGCACCTTGCTGATTCCTTCGAACGTCACCGAAGTTACCGTGGGTGAGTTGCATCTTGGACGTGAAGCGCGCATCGCCATTGTGCCGGGAGAGCAGGCGCTGGCGCTGAAGGTCCGTCGCGCTGATTTGTCCGAAGGCAGCCAGATCACCGCGCGTGGCGCGCCCGGGACCTATCAGAAAGCCGCCCGCTCCGGGCGCAATCTTGATTTGCAGATCAGGACACTGAATGCACCGCAATTGTTGGTGGACGCACGAGGCGGCGCAGGCGCACCGGGATTTGTCGGCCTGGATGGCGCCAACGGTCGGGACCCTGGCTGCACCTGGGGCCAGGCCGGTCGCGGTGCCGATGGCAGTGATGGCAGCAATGGTCAACCAGGCGCGCCGGGTGCGTTGGTCAGGCTGGCAGTGCCCCACGACTTTCCGGCAGACCGGATCAAGGTGCAGGTGGCTGGCGGTGCCGGTGGCCTGGCCGGCCCGGGCGGCAAACCGGGGGCTGGCGGCAAGGCCAAGGGCTGCCTGGTCTACAAGGCCGATGGCGGCAAGAGCGGCAAACCTGGCGCCGACGGGCAGCCGGGGTCTGAAGGTGCGGCGGGTTCGGTGACTGTGCAGCGGTTATAAGAGACGCCAAGAACCCGTGGCGAGGGGGCTTGCCTGTGGCGAGGGGGCTTGCCCCCGTTGGGCCGCGAAGCGGCCCCAATTCCGGCAATCGCAATACTGCTGAAAGTTAGCGGTTTCTGGTTTTACGACTGCTTCGCAGCCGAACGGGGCGGTGCGGCGATCCGACAAGCCCCTCGCCACAACAGCATCTCCGGCCACAGGTACTTCACAACATTGGCCGAGCCGCCGCAATCGCCACCACAGCCAACCCCACCAACAGATTGATCCCCACCAACCGGCGAATCCGCCCCAGCACACTGGCACCCGCCGGCCAATCCTGTTCGGCCACGGCGGTGCGCAGCTCCGGCAGCATCAGCGCCTGAATGCGGATAAACAGCGCGGTCATCACCACATACAGGCCCATCATCACTTGCACATAGCGCGGTGCGGCTTCAAAACCGTTGAAGTGCATATGCAGCATGCCCACGCCGCTGACCGGCAACAGCACCACCGCCACCCAGACCCAGCGGAAAAAACCTTGAAACACTTCTACCCACAACTTCAGCCGGGCAGGGCCTTCAAGTGCCGTGATCGCGGCGGGGCGCAGGACCATCCAGGCGAAAAACATGCCGCCGACCCAGACCAGGGCCGCCAGTACATGCAGGCTATATATGAGGCTAAAAGGTGTCATTCGGATACTCCGTTCTGCGCAGGATTCATTAGCGGGGTATGATAGCCGTCGATCCGAACCACTGAAAATTTATCCAGCGTTTTTTGCGCCCGACAATCCATGATCAGCACCGAACTCAAAACCACGATCCAGGGCGCCTACTCGCGTTTTCTCGAAGCCAAGAGCCTCAAGCCGCGCTACGGCCAACGCCTGATGATCGCCGAAATCGCCAAGGTCCTGGGTGACATCGACACCGACGACGAAGGCCGGCGCAGTGGCGACCCCGCGATTGTCGCGGTGGAAGCCGGCACCGGTACCGGCAAGACTGTGGCCTACAGCCTGGCGGCGATTCCCACGGCCAAGGCCGCCGGCAAGCGCCTGGTGATCGCCACGGCCACCGTGGCCCTGCAGGAGCAGATCGTCTACAAGGACTTGCCCGACCTGATGCGCAACAGCGGGTTGAATTTCAGCTTCGCCCTGGCCAAGGGGCGCGGGCGCTACATGTGCCTGTCCAAACTCGACATGTTGCTCCAGGAAGGCCACGCACAGACTGCCACTGCGCAACTGTTCGAAGAAGAAGGCTTCAAGATCGAGGTCGACGAGGCCAGCCAGAAGCTGTTTACCAGCATGATCGAGAAGCTCGCCGGCAATAAGTGGGACGGCGACCGCGACAGTTGGTCCACTGCCCTGGAAGACGCCGACTGGGCGCGCCTGACCACCGATCACAGCCAGTGCACCAACCGTCATTGCCCGAACTTCGGCCAGTGCGCTTTCTACAAGGCCCGCGAAGGCATGGGCAAGGTCGACGTGATCGTCACCAACCACGACATGGTCCTGGCCGACCTGGCCCTGGGCGGCGGCGCCGTACTGCCGGACCCGCGCGACACCATCTACGTGTTCGACGAAGGCCATCACCTGCCGGACAAGGCCATCGGCCACTTCGCCCATTACACGCGCCTGCGCTCCACCGCCGACTGGCTGGAAACCACCGCCAAGAACCTCACCAAATTGCTGGCCCAGCACCCGTTGCCGGGCGACCTGGGCAAGTTGATCGAGCAGGTGCCGGAGCTGGCGCGGGAGATCAAGACCCAGCAGCAGTTCATGTTCACCGCGTGCGAGCAGATTGCCGATTTCAAACCCGGCGAAGACGTCGAAGGCCGCGAGCGCCCGCGTCACCGATTCGTCGGCGGGGTGATTCCCGAGCACATGCGTGAAATGGGCATCGAACTGAAGAAAGGCTTCGCACGGCTGACCGACGTGTTCACCCGCCTGACCGACCTGCTCAAGGAAGGCATGGACGGCGAGGTCAACATTGGCATCGCCAGCAACCAGGCTGAAGAGTGGTACCCGCTGTTCGGCAGCCTGCTGTCGCGCTCTTCCGGCAACTGGGAGCTGTGGACCGCCTTCACCGTCGAAGACCCGGAAGACAACCCGCCCATGGCCCGCTGGCTGACCCTGGCCGAAAGCGGATCGCTGTTCGACATCGAGGTCAACGCCAGTCCCATCCTCGCGGCGGAAATGCTTCGCCGTAATCTGTGGAACGTGGCGTATGGCTGCCTGGTGACGTCGGCGACCTTGACCGCCCTCGGTACCTTCGACCGCTTCCGCATGCGCGCCGGCCTGCCGAAAAAAGCCGTGACGGCGGTGGTGCCAAGCCCCTTCCATCATGCCGACGCCGGTGTGCTGCGGGTGCCGAACCTGAACGCCGATCCCCGTGATGCCGCGGCACATACCGCCGCGATCATTCGTGATCTGCCGGAACTGGTCGAGGGCTCGCGGGGCACGCTGGTGCTGTTTTCCTCGCGTAAACAGATGCAGGACGTGTTCGATGGCCTGGACCGCGACTGGCGCAAGCAAGTGTTCATTCAGGGCAACCTGTCGAAGCAGGAAACCCTGAACAAGCACAAGGCGCGGGTCGATGGCGGGGATTCCAGCGTGCTGTTCGGCCTGGCGAGCTTCGCCGAAGGGGTCGACTTGCCTGGTGCCTATTGCGAGCACGTGGTCATTGCCAAGATTCCATTCTCGGTACCCGATGATCCCGTTGAGGCGGCGCTGTCGGAATGGATCGAAGCACGGGGCGGCAATCCGTTCATGGAAATCTCCGTACCGGACGCTTCGCTGAAACTGGTCCAGGCCTGCGGTCGCTTGCTGCGCACCGAAGAAGACCGCGGCACCATCACCTTGCTCGACCGGCGCCTGGTGACCCAGCGCTATGGCAAAGCCATCCTCAACGCGTTGCCGCCGTTCCGTCGAGAAATTTCCTGAAGCACCGGTGGGCAGTTTTGCCCACCGCGTTGTCTATCTCTCTGCCACCGCTTTTTCACTGGCCCATTGAGGTCGTTAGGGAGAATTTCGTTCTCATGATTTGCCGTTCGTTGCCTGCCGTATTTGCCCTGTTGTTCGCAACACCGCTGTTGGCCGCCCCCGCCAGCCAGCAGACGCTGTTCAACTTTGTGCGCCCCGCCGACGTGGTCCAGGTGGCGACACAGGACGCCAGCCTGCCGCAATCCAACGCCGAGCAAACCCCTGAAGGCGAAGTGTTGCGCCGGGTGACCTTCAACCCGGTCGCCCGGCCGACGTTGCGCCTGACCCCGCAAACCGGTGCCTGGGACTGGTCGCAGTCAGGCGTCATGAGCCTGCGGATCCAGAGCGCGATGAACTGGGCCTTGACCCTGTACGTGACCATCCAGAGCAACGACGGCAAGACCCTGGTCAGTCGCGTCGATTTGCCAGCCGGGCCTGCGCAAACCCTGTTGGTGCCGCTGCAAGCGACATCACCCCTGAGCCAGGGCATGAAGGCCGGCCCGCCGATGCCGATGACCGTTGAGGGCCAGCGTGTGTTGCTGGCCAGCAGCACCGGTGAGCTGGATCGCAGCCAGGTGGTGTCCGTGACGTTGTCGATGGACCAGCCCAAAGCCGCGCAAAGCATCCTGTTGGAGCGCTTTGGTGTGCAGGACGGCGAGTCGGTCAGCCAAGTCGTGTATGGCGGGTTGGTGGATGCGTATGGCCAGTCGACCCGGGCCAAATGGCCGGAAAAAGTCAGCAGCGACGAGCAGATGAAAAGCGCCGCCGCCAAGGAACAGCAACAACTGAAAACCTGGCTCGCTGAGCGTCAGAAGTCTTCGCTGGACAAATTTGGCGGATTGACCAAAGGCCCGTCGTTCAAGGCCAGCGGCTTTTTCCGCACCGAAAAGCGCAACGGTCGATGGTATCTGGTGACGCCTGAAGGCCATCCGTTCTACTCCCTTGGGGTCAATACCCTGGCCCCGGATGTCAATCAGACCTATGTGGCCGGTCGCGAGTGGATGTTCGAGTCCCTGCCCAAGGCTGACGAGGCGCTGGTCAGCCACTACGGCGAAGGCGACAACCGCGGCGGCAATGGTGCCGATCAAGGGCGCGGCTACAATGCCGGGCGCTGGTACGACTTCTACGGTGCCAATCTGCAACGTCTGTATGGTGATCCTTGCGCGTTGGGCAGCGAAACCAAAGCGGGAGTCGCCGCAGCGGCCAAGGCGGATGCGGTTGAAGCGACAGCGACCAAGGCTGCGGAGCAACCCGTCGCTCCTGCAACCGCCGAGTCCGGCGTCGCCGAAGCCGCCAAGACTGAAGCGACGGTAGCAACAGCGGCAGAGCCAACATCTATCGAACCGTGCAAAGCGTTGTTCGACGAGCAGCGCTGGGCCAGTCACACCCTTGATCGCCTGCAGGCCTGGGGCTTCAACACCATCGGCAACTGGAGCGCCCCGGTACTGGGCAACGCCGATCGCGTGCCATATACCTTGCCGCTGTCGATCGTCGGCGACTACGCCAGCATCAGCACCGGTACCGACTGGTGGGGCGGCATGCCCGATCCGTTCGACCCGCGTTTTGCCATGGCCACCGAGCGTGCAGTGGCGATTGCCGCCCGCGATCACCGTGATGATCCGTGGCTGATCGGTTACTACGTCGACAACGAACTGGCCTGGGCCGGTCCCGGGGATGATCCGAAAGCCCGTTATGCCCTGGCCTACGGCACCTTGAAAATGACCACCGACGTGCCGGCCAAACGTGCATTCCTCAAGCAACTGCGGGACAAGTACCGCAATCAGGCGGGCCTGTCGAAAGCCTGGGGCATTGATCTGCCCGCCTGGGAGTTGATGGAAGATCCAGGGTTCGTGCCACCGCTGCCGAGCGCCGAGCACCCGGAAATCGAAGCCGACTTCAAATACTTCCAGAAGGTCTTCGCCGACACTTACTTCAAGACCATCTCCGACTCTCTCAAGTGGCACGCGCCAAACCAGCTGCTGCTCGGTGGCCGTTTCGCCATCAGCACGCCGGAAGCCGTGGAGTCCTGCGCCCAGTATTGCGACGTGCTGAGCTTCAACATGTACACCCTGCAACCCCAGGACGGTTACGACTTCGCCAAACTGCGCAGTCTCGACAAACCGGTGCTGATCAGCGAGTTCAATTTCGGTTCGGCTGATCGTGGGCCGTTCTGGGGCGGCGTCACGCCGTTGGCGAAGGAGGAGGACCGTGGTGCGGCATATGCCAACTTCCTCAAGCAGGCAATGAGCGAGCCGTCGATTGTCGGTGTGCATTGGTTCCAGTATCTCGATCAACCGGTCACCGGGCGCCTGCTTGACGGTGAAAACGGTCACTTCGGGTTGGTGGGCATCACGGATCTGCCGTTCCAGGGCTTTGTCGACAGTGTGCGCAAGAGCAACCTGGCGACGGTTGAACAATTGGGCAAAGAGGTCGGGAAGGCTGCAGTTGACGCCGACAAAGCCAGCCACGACGCCGAGGGTGGTCGCAAGGCCGAGGCCGGCAAGGGGCCGGGGAAGGGCGCGGGTGGGCATTCTGGCAATGGCCATTAATCGCTGAAACCGCGTCATCGCTCTTCGCGAGCAGGCTCGCTCCCACTTTGGAATGCATTCTCCTGTGGGAGCGAGCCTGCTCGCGAAGGCGTCATTAGCATCACCACTGCATTTCAAGTTGATGTCAAAGCGACCGCCCGGCCCAACCCTGTTCCCAAAACCCTCAAGGGCTGGAACAATGCCCGCCACTTTGTAGAGCGTTAATCCGGGGAGTTGCGGGTGCAGATTCAGGGTCATTACGAGCTTAAGTTCGAAGCGGTGCGAGAGGCTTTCGCGGCGCTGTTCGACGATCCCCAGGAGCGTGGCGCAGCGTTGTGCATTCAGATTGGGGGCGAAACCGTCCTCGATCTGTGGGCCGGCACTGCGGACAAGGATGGGGCCGAGGCCTGGCACAGCGACACCATCGCCAACCTGTTCTCCTGCACCAAGACCTTTACCGCCGTCACCGCGCTGCAACTGGTCGCCGAAGGCAAGCTGCAACTGGATGTGCCAGTGGCGCGCTACTGGCCCGAATTTGCCGCAGCCGGCAAAGCGTCCGTTACCTTGCGTCAACTGCTCTGCCATCAAGCCGGCCTTCCGGCATTGCGCGAGCTGCTGGCCCCCGAAGCCCTCTACGACTGGCAAACCATGGTCGACGCCCTGGCCGCCGAAACGCCGTGGTGGACGCCGGGCGAAGGCCACGGGTATGCGGCGATCACTTATGGCTGGCTGATCGGCGAATTGCTGCGCCGTGCCGACGGTCGTGGGCCGGGGGAATCCATTGTCGCGCGGGTCGCCAAACCGTTGGGCCTGGACTTCCATGTGGGGCTGGCCGACGAAGAGTTCTATCGCGTGGCCCACATTGCGCGGGGCAAGGGCAATGTCGGCGATGCCGCCGCCCAGCGCCTGCTGCAAGTGACCATGCGTGAGCCAGCGGCCATGACGACCCGGGCATTCACCAACCCGCCGTCGATCATGACCAGCACCAACAAGCCCGAGTGGCGACGCATGCAGCAGCCGGCAGCCAATGGCCATGGCAATGCCCGTAGCCTGGCCGGTTTCTACGCTGGTCTGCTCGACGGCAGCCTGCTGGAAAGCGAAATGCTAGATGAGTTGACTCGTGAGCACAGCCTCGGCGAGGACAAGACTTTACTGACCCGGACCCGTTTCGGCCTGGGTTGCATGCTCGATCAACCGGACGTTGCCAATGCCACCTTCGGCCTTGGCCCGCGGGCGTTTGGTCATCCGGGTGCCGGCGGCTCCATCGGCTTTGCCGACCCGGAGCACGATGTAGCCTTCGGATTTGTGACAAATACCCTGGGTCCCTACGTCTTGATGGACCCGCGCGCGCAAAAGCTGGTGCGGGTTCTGGCCACTTGTCTGTAAAGGCGGCTGTCGGTCATCAGGGCTGGAACCCGATAGCCTTTTCAGTTTCAAAACATCAGTTTGTGCGGGCCGACGTGGCCTGATTTTTTTGACTTCATTCTTGTGGATATCCAATGTCATCCAATAAAACCCTCGCCTTGGCCCTGTGCTTCGCCATTACCGGTTGCGCACAGACTCCACAGAAAGACGCGACGGCACCTGTCGCCAAGACTGAAAGCGGCAGCCACTGGTACTGGCCGTTCGGTTCCGACGACAGCGCCGGCAAGCCTGTGGTCAAGCCGGAGGTGAAGCCTGAAGTCAAACCCGTGGCGGTAGCCAAGGCCAAGGCCGAAACCGAGAGTGGCAGCAAGTGGTGGTGGCCGTTCGGCGGTAACGAGCAGAGCGCCTCGAAGGCCGTGCCGATGCCTGACCCGAAAGTCACCCAGGCCTGGCTTGACGACTACGAACCGCGTCTGCGCGAGGCGGTCAAGGACAGCAACCTGCAACTCGAGCGCCGCGAAAACGTGCTGGTGGTGACGGCGCCGGTCGAGGGCTCGTTCAACCCTGACCGCCCGGCCATGCTGCTGCCGGTCACGCTCGGTCCGTTTACCCGCGTTGCCAAGATCCTTGAAGCCGATCCAAAGACCGCTGTCTTGGTCCTCGGCCACAGCGATACGTCGGGCGCGGCGCCTGCCAACGTCAAGCTGAGCCAGGAGCGTGCCCAGTCCGTTGCGGCGATTTTCCGTCTCAGTGGTTTGCAGCGTGATCGCCTGATGCTGCGTGGCCTGGGCGGTGATGCGCCGCGTGCCGCCAACGACAGTGCGCAAGGTCGTGCGTTGAACCGCCGTGTGGAACTGCTGGTGACCCCGCAAAACACCATGGTCGCGCTGCTGAGCAAGTACAACATGCCGGCTCCAGCCCCTGTGAGCATGGTTGCAGCCGCTGACGTCAAGCCGGTCGCCAAGCCTGTGACACCGGCCCCGGCGACTAAGAAGGCTGCTGTTCCAGCGACGAAAAAAGCCCCGGCGAAAAAAGCGGCGGCCAAGAAAGCACCTGCGAAAACCGCAACGCCGGCGAAGAAAACCACGCCAGCCAAAGCCTCCACGGCTGACAAGAAAGTCGCCGCCACTGATACTGCAAAGCAGTGATCCGTTAACCAAAAGGAATGCGCCATGACCCAGGGCCTGGCTGATATGCGTCGTGACTACACCCGTGATGGCCTGACCGAGGCGCAAGCCCCGGCCGAGCCGTTTGCGTTGTTCCACCATTGGTTCGCCGACGCGGTGAAAACCGAACAGGCACCGGTGGAGGCCAACGCCATGACCCTGGCCACCGTCGACCAGGACGGTCGACCGCACTGTCGCATTCTGTTGCTCAAGGGCCTGGACGAACTGGGTTTCACCTTCTTCACCAACTACGAAAGCGCCAAGGGCCAGCATCTGGCCGCGAATCCGTTCGCGGCCATGACGTTTTTCTGGCCGGCGCTGGAGCGTCAGGTGCGCATAGAAGGGCGGGTGGTGAAGGTGACGCCTGAGGAGTCCGATGCCTATTATCAGGTCCGTCCTCTGGGCAGTCGCCTGGGAGCCTGGGCATCGCCGCAAAGCCGCGTGATCGCCGATCGTGGCGAGCTCGAAGCGCTGCTCAAGGACACCGAGCAACGTTTCAGCGACTCCCAGCCGCATTGCCCGGAACACTGGGGCGGTTATCGCCTGTTGCCGGAGCGCATCGAGTTCTGGCAGGGCCGCCCGAGTCGCCTGCACGACCGCCTCAATTACCGCCAGCAGGGCGCCGACTGGATTCTTGAACGTCTGGCACCCTGAGCAGTCTACCGATCGGGATAGCCTGCCGCAGCGGCCTCCAGCCACTTCGGCAGGTCTCGACGCTTGATCTTCTGCGCCTGCGCACTCGCCAATTGTTCGAGCATGAAGGCTTTTTTCTGCTCATCCTTGCCCGCCAGCGCTAGCGCCAGGTCGCGGTCCATCCAGCGCTTTATCCGCACGTACAGCCACCCGTGGAAGTACAGTCCAGCGACGGTAGTAACGAAAATGATAAAGTAGTCCATGAAAGTCCTTGGCCGGTGGGGCAGTTTCCGATTTTGCCGCTACTGTGCGAGTTCGTGAAGGCACCTTAACGGAGCCTGAATCAAAGCAATTTTACCCGGGCGGTGCCGTGACAAGCGTCAAGCTGCGGAGTTTAATGAACATCTGTTTCTTTGGAGTTGATGCTATGCGTAAGTCTGTTCTGCTGGTTGCTTCCTTTTCCACGATGGCGATGTTGCTCACTGGTTGCCAATCGAGCCTGACCGGTGACTCCTACTCCCGTGACGAGGCGCGTCGGGTGCAGACCGTTCGCATGGGTACCATCGAAGCATTGCGTCCGGTGAAAATCGAAGGCACCAAAACCCCGATCGGCGGCGCTGCAGGCGCAGTGGTTGGCGGCGTTGGCGGCAGCGCCATCGGTGGCGGCAAAGGCAGTATCGTTGCTGCGGTCATCGGTGCAGTCGCTGGCGGCCTGATCGGTTCGGCCGCAGAAGAGGGTATGACCCGCACCCAGGGCGTGGAAATCACCGTGCGCGAAGACGATGGCAGCATGCGCGCCTACGTTCAGGAAGTTCAGCCGAACGAAGTGTTCCGTGTTGGCGAGCGTGTTCGCATCGCCAGTGTGAATGGCACCAGCCGCGTTTCGCACTAAGCGCAAACACTGGATAAACAAAAACCCGATCAGGTGACTGATCGGGTTTTTTGTTTTCGCGGTTTATCAGGAGGCCAGACCGGAGCTCTTGCGACTCGCCATCGCGGTCACCCCATAACCGATCAGCGCGGCCAGAATCGAACCGGTCAGGATTCCCATGCGGTCCATCCCGGCGAAATCACTCACGCCCGGCTCGAAGGCCAGTGAACCGACGAACAGACTCATGGTGAAACCAATGCCGCAGAGAATCGCCACGCCCAGTATCTGGCCCCAATTGGCGCCTTGGGGCAGGGCGGCGATACCGGTTTTCACGGCCAGCCAGGTCAGGCCGAAGACACCCACAGTCTTGCCCAGCAACAGCCCGATGGCGATACCCATGGGAACGTGATGAGTGAAACTTTCGACGGTGACGCCGCTCAGGGACAGGCCGGCGTTGGCGAAGGCGAACAGCGGCAGGATGCCGTAGGCGACCCACGGATGCAGGGCGTGTTCCAGGGCCAGCAGTGGCGAAGGTTCGGCATTTTTTGTGCGCAGTGGAATGC
Organism: Pseudomonas sp. ACN5; assembly: GCF_002303975.1. Classification (NCBI taxonomy): domain Bacteria; kingdom Pseudomonadati; phylum Pseudomonadota; class Gammaproteobacteria; order Pseudomonadales; family Pseudomonadaceae; genus Pseudomonas; species Pseudomonas sp. ACN5. Next base: position 445,552 of record NZ_MRCP01000004.1, read on the forward strand.
AGAAAGCCAGGGTTACGCCGGCCAGCGTGGCGTGGACACCGCTCTTGAGCACGCAGACCCAGAGAATCAGACCAATGATCATGTACGGCCCGAGCTTGACTACGCCAAGCCGGTTCATCCCGATCAGCGCAGCAATACAGGCGGCGGCCAGCGCCAGGGACAGGGTCGACAGGGCACCGGAATAGAAGATCGCAATGATGATGATCGCGCCGAGGTCGTCGATGATCGCCAGGGTCATCAGGAACAGTTTCAGCGAAACCGGAACCCGTTTGCCAAGCAACGCCAGCACGCCAAGGGCGAAGGCAATGTCGGTCGCGGTCGGGATCGCCCAGCCGTTGAGGGCCGGTGGCGTGTCGCGGTTGAGGTACCAGTAGATCAGCGCCGGCACCACCATGCCGCCAATGGCCGCCGCGCCAGGCAGGACGATTTGCGACGGTTTGGACAACTGGCCGTCGAGGACTTCGCGCTTCACTTCCAGGCCGATCAGCAGGAAGAACAGCGCCATCAGGCCGTCGTTGATCCATAGCAGCAACGGCTTGGCGATTTTCAGTGCGCCGACCTGGGCCACCACCGGAGTGTCCAGCAGGCCGTTGTACAGCCACGATAGCGGTGAGTTGTTGATGAACAGAGCCAGAACGGCAGCGGCGATCAGTAACAGACCGCTGGCAGCTTCCAACTGAAAGAAACGCGTGAAAGTGCTACGCAGAGGCAAGGTCGCTCTCCATCTGTGAATTCAAAAGGTGTTACACCCTAACAAGTACTGTTAGTTGTTAAAACAAAAGTTATATTCTTTTTTGTTATATACCGTTACAGGGCGATCCGTCGCCACCGAGCTGAGCCTAGCAGTTGCCGGACGTATTGGATCGCAGCTGTACCTGTGCCGGATGCAGGATTTTTCCTAAGCTGGTTGGATGGGCCTCGTACAAAGGCCAACTCCTGCCGATTCAACGAGAAAACCATCATGAGCGACAACCGACAGTGGTCCCGCGAGGCGATCCGGATCATCGAAGCTGATTATCAGCGCAGCGCCGACACCCACTTGATCCCCTTGCCGCTCCCGGGTTTTCCGGGCATCGAGTTGTATTTCAAGGATGAGTCCAGCCATCCCACGGGCAGCCTCAAGCACCGCCTGGCTCGTTCGCTGTTCCTGTATGCGCTGTGTAACGGCTGGCTCAAACCCGGTGCACCGGTCATTGAGGCTTCCAGCGGTTCCACGGCGATTTCCGAAGCGTACTTTGCACGCATGCTGGGCTTGCCGTTCATTGCGGTGATGCCGGCGACAACCTCAAAGGAAAAGATCGCGCAGATCGCCTTCTACGGTGGCCAAAGTCATCTGGTCGACGACCCGACCCAGATCTACGCCGAGTCCGAGCGTCTGGCTCGTGAGCACGACGGGCACTTCATCGATCAGTTCACCTACGCTGAGCGCGCCACCGACTGGCGAGCGAACAACAATATTGCCGAGTCGATTTTTCAGCAGATGCGATTCGAGCAGCATCCCGAGCCGAGCTGGCTGATTTCCAGCCCCGGTACCGGAGGCACCACGGCCACACTGGGCCGATACGTGCGTTATCGCCAGCATTGCACTCGCGTGCTGTGTGCCGATGCCGAGCGTTCGGTGTTCTTCGATTACTACCAGACTGGCGATGCCAGCCTGCGACTGGACCACGGTTCGCGCATCGAGGGCATTGGCCGGCCGCGTGTGGAGGCGTCGTTTCTGCCCAAGGTGATCGACGCCATGGTCAAGGTGCCGGATGCCCTGTCACTGGCGGCCATGCACTACCTGGCGGAACGCCTGGGACGCCATGTGGGCGGGTCGAGCGGGACCAACCTGATCGGCGCCCTGATGGCCGCTCAGCACATGAAAGCGGCAGGGGAGACGGGGTCGATGGTGGCGATTCTGTGTGACAGCGGCGAACGCTACGCCACGACCTATTACGATCCGCAGTGGCTCAAGGCCCAAGGGTATGAGTTGAGTGGTTTGATGGCTGCGGTCGCGGCGACGGTGGAGCGGGGTGAGCCGCTGCCGGACTCGGTTCTGCGCGCCAATATCTGACACACAGAAGATCAAACGTGGGAGCGGGCTTGCTCGCGAAAGCGGTGGATCAGCCAACACATATGTTGGATGTGAAACCGCCTTCGCGAGCAAGCCCGCTCCCACATCAGGCTGGTATCAGGCGTCGAGACCGAGGATATCCCGGGCCACTGCTTCTGCAATCCGAATCCCGTCCACACCCGCCGACAGAATCCCGCCCGCATAACCGGCACCTTCACCGGCCGGGAACAAGCCTTTCACGTTCAGGCTCTGCATCGACTCATTGCGGGTAATACGCAGCGGCGAGGAGGTGCGGGTCTCGATGCCGGTCAACACCGCGTCGTGCAGCGAGTAACCACGAATCTGCTTCTCGAACGCCGGCAAGGCTTCGCGAATCGCTTCGATGGCGAACGCCGGCAGTGCCAGCGCCAGATCACCCAGGGCAACGCCTGGCTTGTAGGACGGCTCGACACTGCCCAGTTCGGTGGACGGCTTGCCCGCGATGAAATCGCCGACCAGTTGCGCCGGGGCTTCGTAGTTGCTGCCGCCCAGCACAAAGGCGTGGGATTCCAGGCGTTCCTGCAGTTCGATACCGGCCAGCGGGCCGCCCGGATAATCGACTTCCGGCGTGATGCCGACAACGATTCCGGAGTTGGCATTGCGCTCGTTACGCGAGTACTGGCTCATGCCATTGGTGACCACGCGGTTCGGCTCGGACGTCGCCGCCACCACGGTGCCGCCCGGGCACATGCAGAAGCTGTAGACCGAACGGCCGTTCTTGGCGTGGTGCACCAGTTTGTAGTCGGCGGCGCCGAGTTTCGGGTGCCCGGCGTACTTGCCCAGCCGCGCGCGGTCAATCAGCGACTGCGGATGCTCGATGCGGAAACCCACCGAGAAAGGCTTGGCCTCCATGAACACGCCACGGCCGTGGAGCATGCGGAAGGTATCGCGGGCACTGTGGCCGAGGGCCAGGATCACATGCTTCGAATGGATCTGTTCACCGCCATTGAGTTCGACGCCGACCAGTTGGCCGTCTTCGATCAGCACGTCGGTGACACGCTGCTGGAAGCGTACTTCGCCGCCCAGGGCGCGAATCTGCTCACGCATGTTTTCCACCACGCCGGTCAGACGGAACGTACCAATGTGCGGCTTGCTAACGTAGAGGATTTCTTCCGGTGCGCCGGCCTTGACGAACTCGTGCAGGACCTTGCGACCGAGGAACTTCGGATCCTTGATCTGGCTGTAGAGCTTGCCGTCGGAGAATGTCCCCGCGCCGCCTTCGCCGAATTGCACGTTGGATTCCGGGTTGAGCACGCTTTTGCGCCACAGGCCCCAGGTGTCCTTGGTGCGCTGGCGGACTTCGGTGCCGCGTTCGAGGATGATCGGCTTGAAGCCCATTTGCGCCAGCAGCAGCCCGGCGAAAATCCCGCACGGACCGAAGCCGACGACAATCGGACGTGCGCTCAGGTCGGCCGGTGCCTGGCCAACCATTTTATAGCTGACATCCGGCGCCACGTTGACGTTACGGTCATCGGCGAACCTGTGCAGCACCGCCGCCTCGTCGCGAACTTCAAGGTCGATGGTGTAGATGAAGCACAGCTCGGAGGACTTTTTACGCGCATCGTAGCTGCGCTTGAACAAGGTGAAATCGAGCAGGTCATCGCTGGCGATCCCCAGGCGCTGCACGATGGCAGGGCGCAGGTCTTCATCGGGATGGTCGATCGGCAACTTGAGTTCGGTGATTCGTAACATGGCGGGATCCGGTTCGCGGGGCGCACAACTGCGCCAGGGCGTTTGAAACCCGCGATTATAAGCCGCAAAGGCGCAGGCCCGTGAGGCTTAAACGATCAGTCGTCGCGCGATCCGCCGAAATACCCGCAGCCGCGCTGTACCTGACCGTCGATGCGCAGCTCGGCGCTCATGTGCTGGATGCTGGCGGTGCTGCTGTCGACGCAGCGTTGCGGTGCAACCCACAGTTCGATGTGCTGGTTGTTGGCTTCGGTGCTGAGGTTGAAACGGCCATCGCCCAGTTGCTCTTCGACGTAAGGCAGGGCCAAGGGTGGCTGGCCGGCCCGGTCGATGACCATGCCTTTGCCGCTGACTTTCACGCTCCATTCCGGGCTGTGGCCGGCGGCACGCAGGATCAGCAGCTTGAAATTCGGATCGTCGCACGCGTTGCTCGAGCGCTCGACGCGGTACAACTGCTCCAGATCGAGCTGGCCGTCACCACCGCTGCCGGCCACAACCCGCCCGCGCACGTCGGCAAACAGCTTGCCCTGCTTGTCCGCCAGGCTGACGGCCTGCTGCAGGACGCTGGTACCGCCGGTGTCGTTGACCACGTAGCGCGCAGACTGGTTGCACGGCTGGAACAGCAGTTTGCCGTCCGACGCAATCAACTGGCCTTGCATGCGTGTCTGGCCGACATGGGAGGCGTTCTGCCGCTCACCCTCGAACAACTGGCAAGCGGCGAACAGCGGAAGCAGGGCAACGAGGACTAAGGAACGGGCAACACGCATCTTGGGGTCTCCTGACAAGTGCTGCCACGTTACTCAGGCTGACCGTTCATCACAAGGCTGGAGTGGGGCTCTGGCAAAGGGAAGGGCGATTTGCGGCAACATCTTGTGAATTATTCCGATGCCGAGTGTCAGGATGCCAAAGGTAAGCTGCCGTTTTTTTGCAGGAAGCGGATATGAAACAGGCAATGGGCTGGAAGATCGGGTTGTTTCTGCTGGTGATGACGGGAGCCACGGGCAGTCACGCTGCCGAGATCAATTTGTCTTCGGCAACCGACTTCACCCGGATGGAGTTGCTGTTGAAGGACCACGACAGACTTCATTCGGTGCTGGAGATGAATGTCACGCTCAGTCCTGAGGCAGCTGAGCGTATGCATCGCATTACCCGTGAGTCGATAGGCCAGAAATTGACGCTGTCGATCAATGGCTGGAAGATTTCTACGGCGACGGTGCAATCGGCCTTGGGCTCGCAGTTCCAGGTGTCCATCCCGAAAGCCATCGCCAAAGACCTATTGCCCACGTTGGTTGATTGAGCTTGAACCGACTCAGCCTACGTGAAAGGTCTGACCCGTTTGCAGGCCTTCTACGCTTTTGGCGTAGGCCAAGGCCACATCTAGTGCAGGCACCGGCTTGAAGCCACGGAAGTACGGTGCGTATTTGCCCATGGCTTCGACGAGGACGTTGGGGCTGATCGAGTTCACCCGCAGGCCCCGCGGCAGTTCGATGGCGGCGGCGCGAACGAAGCTGTCCAGTGCACCGTTGACCAGCGCCGCCGAGGCGCCACTGCGAATCGGGTCGTGGCTGAGTACGCCGGTAGTGAAGGTGAACGACGCACTGTCATTGGCGAAGTCGCGCCCGATCAACAGCAAATTGACCTGGCCCATGAGCTTGTCTTTCAGGCCCAGGGCAAAGCTTTCTTCGGTCATCTCGTTGAGCGGTGCGAAGGTCACGTTGCCGGCGGCGCAGATCAGCGCATCAAACTTGCCGGTCTGCTCGAACAATTTGCGAATCGAGGCGCTGTCACTGATGTCCACCTGAAAATCGCCGCTGTTGCGGCCAATCCGGATGATTTCGTGGCGTTGCGACAGTTCCTTGTCGACTGCCGAGCCGATGGTGCCGTTTGCGCCGATCAAAAGAATTTTCATGGGGCTGATCCTCGTATGGGTTGAACGAGGTATCAGTTTAGGGTGGTTTTTTTCGTAGATAAGCGAGCTAATAGGCAACCTTTGGTTTTCAAATGGAAACAATCCATGAGCGAGATGGATGACCTGGCCGCGTTCGCCGTATTGATCGAAGCGGGAAGTTTCACCCTGGCGGCACAGCAGCTCGGTTGCAGCAAAGGCCAGCTGTCCAAGCGCATCAGCCAGCTGGAAGCGCAGTTTTCCGTGGTGCTGTTGCAACGTACCACTCGCCGCTTGAGCCTGACCGCCGCTGGCGCTGCGTTGTTGCCCCAGGCCCAGGCGCTGGTGGTGCAAGTCGAGCGGGCACGCCAGGCCCTGGCGCGACTGAAGGACGACATGGCCGGACCGGTGCGGATGACGGTGCCGGTGTCGCTCGGGGAAACCTTCTTCGATGGCCTGTTGCTGGAGTTCTCGACCCAGTATCCCCAGGTGCAGATCGAGCTGGAGCTCAACAACAACTACCGCGACCTGTCCCGCGACGGCTTCGACCTGGCGATTCGCTCTGAGGTGGCCCTTGACCAGCGACTGGTGGCGCGCCCGTTGCTGGCGTGGCAAGAGTTGACCTGTGCCAGCCCGGCCTATCTGGAACAATACGGTGAACCGCAAACACCCCAGGCGCTGGCCGAACATCGCTGCCTGCTCAACAGTCATTACAGCGGCCGCGAAGAATGGCTGTATCACCAGCAGCATGAGTTGTTGCGGGTGCGGGTGTCGGGGCCGTTCGCCAGCAACCACTACAACCTGTTGAAGAAAGCCGCACTGGTTGGCGCCGGTATTGCGCGCCTGCCCTCCTACTGTTTGCCAGCGGAGCTGGCGGACGGGCGTTTGCGATGGCTGCTACGCGACTATCAGACCCGCAGCATGCCGATGTACCTGGTGCATCCGTATCAGGGTGGTTTGCCCAAGCGTACGCAGGTGCTGGCGGATTATTTGATTGGCTGGTTCAAGCGTAGCGGGGAGGTGCTGGACCGGTTGTAATGGATTGCACAAAACCTGTGGGAGCGGGCTTGCTCGCGAATGCGGCGTGTCAGACAACAACCATATCGACTGACCCTCCCTATTCGCGAGCAAGCCCGCTCCCACAGGGATCTTCAACGTTGTGGAAAAGGTGTCAGGCATAAAAAAACGGCCCGCAAAGGCCGTTTTTTTGTTCACCGCAAAGGCTCAACCACCGAGGTACGCTTCGCGCACTTTCGGGTCGGTCAGCAGCGCTTCACCAGTGCCTTGCATCACTACCCGGCCGTTCTCCAGAACGTAGGCACGGTCAGCGATTTTCAGTGCCTGGTTGGCGTTTTGCTCGACCAGGAACACCGTCACACCGTCCTTGCGCAGCTGTTCGATGATGTCGAAGATCTGCTGGATGATGATCGGCGCCAGACCCAGCGACGGCTCGTCGAGCAGCAACAGCTTGGGCTTGCTCATCAGTGCACGGCCGATGGCGAGCATTTGCTGTTCGCCGCCGGACATGGTGCCGCCACGCTGGTTGAAACGCTCTTTCAGGCGTGGGAAAAGTCCGAGGACCTTGTCCATCTGTTCCTGATAGTCGCCCTTGGCGGTGAAGAAACCGCCCATCGACAGGTTTTCTTCCACGGTCAGCCGGGAAAACACCCGACGACCTTCCGGTACCACGGCAATGCTCTTGCGCATGATCTGCGAGGAGTCCTGGCCGACCAGTTCCTCACCCATGTAGCGGATGCTGCCACTGTGGGCCCGCGGCGAACCGCAAAGCGTCATCAGCAGCGTGGACTTGCCGGCACCGTTGGCGCCGATCAGGGTCACGATCTCGCCCTGGCGGACTTCGACGTTGACGCTGTGCAGGGCCTGGATCTTGCCGTAGAAGGTGGAAACGTTTTCGAACTGCAGCATTTACGCTTCCCCCAGGTAGGCTTTGATCACTTCAGGATTGTCGCGGATCTGTTCCGGCGTGCCGTTGGCCAGGGGCGTGCCCTGGTTGATCACGACGATGTGGTCGGAAATGCTCATGACCAGTTTCATGTCGTGTTCGATCAGCAGGACGGTCACGTTGTGCTCTTCACGCAGCACACTGATCAGCGCCTTGAGGTCTTCGGTTTCCTTCGGGTTCAGGCCTGCGGCCGGTTCGTCGAGCATGAGGATCCGTGGACGGGTCATCATGCAGCGGGCGATTTCCAGGCGACGTTGCTGACCGTAGGCCAGGGTGCCGGCCGGACGGTTGGCGAACTCACGCAGATTGACCTTGTCCAGCCAGTACTCGGCGTATTCCATGGCCTCGCGCTCGCTCTTGCGGAACGACGGGGTCTTGAACAGGCCGGACAGGAAGTTGGTGTTCAGGTGACGGTGCTGGGCGATCAAGAGGTTCTCGACCGCGGTCATGTCCTTGAACAACCGTACGTTCTGGAAGGTCCGCACCACGCCTTTGAGGGCGATCTTGTGACCCGGCAGGCCTTCGATCGGCTCGCCGTCCAGCAGGATGCTGCCGCCGCTCGGCTTGTAGAAGCCGGTCAGGCAGTTGAACACGGTGGTCTTGCCGGCGCCGTTAGGGCCGATCAATGCCACCACTTGTTTCTCTTTCACGCTCAAGGCCACGCCATTGACCGCCAGCAAGCCGCCGAAGCGCATGCTCAGGTTTTCTACTTTAAGGATCTCGCGGCTCATTTGCGCAGCTCCATGTGAGGACGTTGCATGGGCAGCAGACCCTGAGGGCGCCAGATCATCATCAGTACCATCAAGGCACCGAACATCAACATGCGGTACTCACTGAACTCACGCATCATTTCCGGCAGCAGGATCATCACCACGGCAGCCAGGATCACGCCCAGCTGCGAGCCCATGCCACCGAGCACCACGATGGCGAGAATGATCGCCGACTCGATGAAGGTGAAGGACTCAGGTGTCACCAGGCCCTGGCGAGCGGCGAAGAAGCTGCCGGCGAAACCGGCGAAGCTCGCACCCAGGGTGAAGGCCGACAACTTGATGATGGTCGGGTTCAGACCCAGGGCGCGGCAGGCGATTTCGTCTTCACGCAACGCTTCCCAGGCACGGCCCAGAGGCATGCGCAGCAAGCGGTTGATGACGAACAGGGCGAACAACGCGAGGAACAACGCAACCAGGTAGAGGAAGATCACCTTGTTGATCGAGTTGTATTCCAGGCCGAAGTACTCGTGGAAGGTTTGCAGGCCTTCCGCAGCCTTGCGTTCAAAGGTCAGGCCGAAGAACGTCGGCTTCTCGATGTTGCTGATGCCGTTCGGGCCGCCGGTGATGTCGGTCAGGTTACGCAGGAACAGACGGATGATTTCACCGAAGCCCAGGGTCACGATCGCCAGGTAGTCACCACGCAAGCGCAGCACCGGGAAGCCCAGCAGGAAGCCGAAAGTGGCCGCCATCAGGCCGGCAATCGGCAGGCAGATCCAGAAGCTCAGGCCGTAGTAGTGCGACAGCAGCGCGTAGCTGTAGGCGCCGACGGCATAGAAACCGACGTAACCGAGGTCGAGCAGGCCGGCCAGGCCGACCACGATGTTCAGGCCGAGGCCGAGCATCACGTAGATCAGCACCAGGGTCGCGATATCCACCGCACCGCGAGAGCCGAAGAACGGCCAGACCAGGGCACCGGCGATCAGCGCGATGATGATCCAGCGTTGCGTGGTCGGCAGGGTCAGGAAGTTGCTGGCCTTGGCCGGAATCAGCGGCATGCCTGGCGACGAACGCCAGGCCGAGCTGATCTGCTGGTCGAACAGCACACGCAGGAACATCAGCACCGAACACACCGCGATGGTGATCAGGGTGGCGTCGCTGGTGCCATGAACTTCGAGGTTGATGCCGACGATGGTCAGCTTCAGACCGAGTACCGGGTAGGCCACGGCCCACACCAGCAAGGCGCTGAACAGCGCCTGTTTAAGATTCCTAGTCATACCTTCTCAACCTCCGGACGGCCCAGCAGGCCGGTTGGCCGGAACAACAGCACCAGAACCAGCAGGCCGAACGCCACGACGTCCTTGTACTGGTCGCCGAAGATATCGGCACCAAAGGCTTCTGCCACACCCAAAACGAGCCCGCCGAGCATGGCGCCCGGAATGCTGCCAATACCGCCCAGTACCGCTGCGGTGAAGGCCTTGAGGCCGACCAGGAAACCGGCGTTCGGGTTGATCACGCCGTATTGCATGCTCAGCAGTACGGCCGCGATGGCCGCCAGCGCGGCACCGATGACGAAGGTCAGGGCGATGATGTTGTTGGTGTTGATACCCAGCAGGTTGGCCATCTTGATGTCTTCGGCGCAGGCACGGCAGGCGCGACCCAGGCGAGAGCGGGAGATGAACAGCGTCAGGCCGAGCATGGCGACCAGGGTCACCACGAACACCACGATTTGCATGTAGGAAATCAGCACTTCATGTGCGCCACCTGGGCCAAAGGCAATATTGCCCGGAATCAGGTTGGGAATGGATTTGTCCTTGGAGTCTTGCGCCAGCAGAACGGTGTTCTGCAGGAAGATCGACATGCCGATGGCGGAGATCAGCGGGATCAGACGGTTGCTGCCGCGCAAGGGGCGGTAGGCGATCCGTTCGATGCTGTAGCCATAGGCACTGGTGACAACGATGGTTGCAAGGAAAGCGGCGGTCATCAACAGCGGAACGCTGTCGAGTCCCAGCATGGCCAGCCCGGCGATGGCGATGAACGCCACGTAGGAGCCGATCATGTAGACCTCGCCGTGGGCGAAGTTGATCATTCCAATGATGCCGTAGACCATCGTATAGCCGATGGCGATCAGGGCATACGTGCTGCCAATGGTCATGCCATTAACCAGCTGTTGGAAAAAGTGATAGATGTCAGGCATTACAGCGCTCCTAAAAACCTGATACGCATTTCACTGGTGGAGTCATTTTCCCGCCCGAGCCCCGTGGATCTGCATCCACTTCGAATTCGGGGTTTGCCAGCGAACCGCTGATGACGGTTTTGAGATTTTCAGGTGGGGAGACTGGCGGATCACGCCAGCGCGGCCCAAGTACGTTCGTAAAACAAAGCCCACGGCACGCCGTGGGCTTTATTGGCAGTCAGTCAGGCAACGCCTTACTGAGGCTTGGCTTCAGTTTTTGGTTTGCCGAAGTGCCACTCGTAAACCACAAATTTGAAGTCCTTCAGGTCACCTTTCTCGTCGAAGCTCAGGTCGCCGGTAGGGGTCTTGAAGGTGCCTTTGTGGATGGCTTCAGCCACTTTGGCGGAGTCTTCGGACTTGGCAGCCTTGATACCGTCGGCAATCACGGTCACAGCCGAGTAGGCCGGGAACACGAATGGACCGCTCGGGTCTTCTTTCTTGGCTTTGAACGCATCAGCCAGGGCAACGTTGGCCGGATCCTGGTCGAAGGATTTCGGCAGGGTCACCAGCAGACCTTCGGAAGCGTCCTTGGCGATCTGCGAAATGGAGTCGTTACCCACGCCTTCCGGACCCATGAACTTGGCTTTCAGGCCTTTTTCCTGAGATTGACGCAGGATCAGACCCAGCTCAGGGTGGTAGCCGCCGTAGTAGACGAAGTCGACATTGGCTTGCTTGAGCTTGGCGATCATCGAGGAGAAGTCTTTGTCGCCGGCGTTGACGCCTTCGAACACGGCAACCTTGACGCCTTTGCCTTCCAGGGTTTTCTTCACGGCGCTGGCGATGCCTTCACCGTACTGCTGTTTGTCGTGCAGGACAGCAACGATTTTCGGTTTGACGAAGTCGGCGATGTAGTTACCGGCGGCAGGGCCCTGGGCGCTGTCCAGACCGATGGTACGGAAGACCATTTTGTAACCACGGGCGGTGATGTCCGGGCTGGTGGCAGCCGGGGTGATCATGATCACGCCTTCGTCTTCGTAGATGTCCGAAGCCGGTTGAGTGGAGCTGGAGCACAGGTGACCAACCACGAACTTGACGCCGTCGTTGACGACTTTGTTCGCGACCGCCACGGCTTGTTTTGGATCACAGGCGTCATCGTATTCAACGGCTTCGAGTTTCTTGCCGTCTACGCCGCCTTTGGCGTTGATCTGCTCGATGGCCATTTTGGCGCCACTGAACTGCATGTCGCCGTATTGGGCTACAGGACCGGTTTTAGGGCCGGCGATGCCGATCTTGATGGTGTCAGCTGCGAACGAATGGCTGGCAACCCCGGCCAGAACCATAGCGGCAAACAGTTTGGAAATCTGCTTAGTAGCCTTAGTCATAGTGCTCCACTCTTACTGTTGTAGTTTTTATAGTCCTGGCGCCGTTGGCAGCAGAACCGGGTCAGATATCTACGACATCCCCCGGAAATGCCCCCCGGCAACTGTACCGGTACAGTGTAGAGCGCCGATTGTCAGCCTGGGAAGCTGGCGCCAGGGGGCAAAACTTGGGGGTGTCGCTATTTTGAAAGAAAAAGACAGAATTGCGGCGGAGATTTGAAGGGCTTATAGCCAGATTCCGTGCATTCCTTGGCTTTCCTGCTCTTTTCGTTCAGTGACACAAATTGCATCTGGGTTTTTCTGCCAGACCACCGACGTTATCATTGCGTCGATTTCTTTTCCGGACCGGACCCATGACTGAAGAACCTAGCACCCTCTATGCCAAGCTGCTTGGTGAAACCGCATCTATTACCTGGAAGGAACTGGAGCCGTTCTTTGCCAAGGGTGCCCTATTGTGGGTCGACCCGAGCCTGGATTTGATCGCCGCGGCAGAGGCCGTAGCAAGTGATGAAGGTGAGAAAGTGGCTGCCTGGCTGGCCGAAGACAAACTCGCCAAGCTGTCTGAAACGCGGGCGCTGGATCTTTTTGAACGTGATCCGCAGTTGTGGGCCGTGGTTGTTTCGCCCTGGATTCTGATCCAGGAAAGGGCGCAGGTTTAAAAAACTGCACCGGCCAGGTGCGCTCCTTTCAGGCAGGAAAGTGTGTAGCCGAGTAGCGTGATGGCAGGTTGCCGTAGAGAAAGGCCACAGCCTAACGGTGACGTAAACGTAACGGGAACAGTTGAGCGAGCAACTGAACGGCTGCTCAATTGTTTCTGGATGTTGATTTGTGTTGTTTTCAATACCGCTTTCGCGAGCAAGCCCGCTCCCACATTCGACTGCGTTCTTCCTGAAGAACACCGTTAAATGTGGGAGCGGGCTTGCTCGCGATTGGGGACGACGCTTAGTAAGCGGTCTTGCCCGTATGGTTATTCAGCGAAATAACCTTGGTCTTGCCGATGCGGTGACGATAGATCTCGCGCAGGTATTTGATCGATTTCTTCACGCAGTCCCGGGACAGGCGGATGTCGTTGATCGAAACGAACTTGTCCTTGTCGTTGATCAGTTCACGGTACTTCTTCTCGTACATCGGCTTGATCGCGTACCAGTTGGTATCGAGGATCTTCGCCGGATTCTCGAATTCGTTGAGCAACTCGTCGATCCGGTCTTCATCGAACTGTTCGTTGATGATGAAGTCCAGGATCGAGTTATCCAGAGTCTCGTCGAAACGGTACGGATTCTTCGCAAAGCAGCGCTTGATGAAGGCCACGATCAACGTCAGGAAATCGTCCGACAGGCACGGGCTCTTGGCAATCAGGGTGGTCAGGGACAGGTTGGCCGAGGCACCGATCACCAGCGCGTAGCGCTTGAGCGTGGTGTTGGGGAACAGGCTGTTGAGGTGGGTCTTCAACCGGTTCAGGTCCATGTAGGACAGCTTGTAGTCCTTCGGCAAGGAAACGATCGACACTACCGACGAGCAATTCTTGAAGAAGTGCAGGTCGTGCAGGGCTGCCGCGTCGTAACCCGAGTTCTTGTACTGCTCCAGCGACGCGCGATAGCGCTTGGACTCGATCGGCAACAGGCTGATGCCTTCGATGGCCTGGGTGACCTTGTTGAAGTGCGGCAGGTCGATCGAACGGAAGAACAGGTCGTCGATATTCAGGCGCGCCGGCTCTTTCTCGAATACCTTGAATTTGTCGCTGCTCGGCGGCGGGGTTTCCGGCACCACGGACTCGGCATAGGCAATCGCAACCGGGCCGGCCAGGCTCATGAACAGGTCGTTGGCGTCCAGGCGGATGGTTTCGCCGATGTCGATGCCGGCCCGACGGAAATAGTTCTGGTCGTAGTCGGTGGTGACTGCCTGAGCCGTCAGAATGTTGAATATCTGCTGCGAGATGTACTGGTTGGCGTGCTTTTCCATGGCATTGACATCAATGTTCTGGATATTGCCGTCATCGTTCTCTTCGGCGTAACGCATGATGTCGTTGGAAATCAGCATCATCGCGTTCCATGGGCGGATGCGACCCATGACGCTGGCTTCGCTGCTGTCTTCGTTGGCGAAGTTGTAGGAAAAATCCCACTCTTCCGACAGGTATTTGCACAGCAGGCGGCCGGCGTTGATGTGCAGCGCCTCGGACATTTCACTGCGGTGGTCGGAAATGTTCGGCAGTACACAGATGCCGCTGGTGAAGATCGGCTCGAAGACGAAGGAGTGGCCGCTCTTGCTGTCGTGCTCGTCCATCGGTTTGGTGTCGAACGTCTTGTTCATGTACGAGTGCTGCTGGGCCAGGCCGAATTCCGAGGCCATGCCGGAGCCGGTACCGCCGCCGGCACTGAAGATCGAGAAATACAGGCGCGACTGGTTGGCCTTGATGCCGCAGCTGTCGATCAGGTACGAGTGAATCATTTTCCAGTCAGGGCTGGAGAAACGCTGGGTGTCCTTGTTCAGGATGATCTTGGCCAGGTACTGGCCGAGGATCGGCGCGTTACCGGCGCCACCGGCGTGGACTTCCGACAGGTCCATGATTTTCATTTTGCTGTAGTCGCGCAGGAAACCGCTTTTCTCGCCCTTGCGCGAGAAGCGGATGCGTCCGGCGATGTCTTTGTCCAGGTCGCCAAGCATCACCAATGGCTCGACCAGAAACACCGGTTTGGTGTTCTTGTTCTGACCCAGGCGCAGGTTGTTGCGGATCCACTGGGCCGGGCTGTAGCCCTTTTCGGCAAAACGCTTGTCCGGTGACAGGCGATCTTCGTTGTTGAATTCGTTGAGGTAGAACTTGCGGGCGTTGTACACCAGTTCTGCCACGTCCAGCGCAATGTTCGAGCCGCAGCGGCCCAGGCCGATCAGGCACACCGAGGGGAATTCCTGGTCGCTGTGCTGCTCGCTGTCGCCTTCCAGATGCGGTGGACGCGGGAACACCATGTCGCGCAGGCCGTCGAGGTTGTCGAGGATGCGGTCGGTGTTGGTTTCGGTGAAGTAGAGGTATTGCTGGGTCGCCAACGGGCGGGATTGAATCAATGGCTTCGGTGATGACGGGCTGTTGGCCGCGGGGCTCAACGTCAGATCGGTTACCGCAGTGGCCGGGTTGTTTTTAGAAGTCATTGTTCGCCATCTACCTGGGCTGATTGGTTGGCCGACTGACTGTCGTCGAACCGTCACGGAATAGAGTCGCGTCTTTTTTCAGCGCGTACCTGGACCATGCCTTGGTCATTGACCTGAGCATTGCTCGGGGGGAATCCTTTCCCAAGTCATGATGAATCGGCCAGTATTTGGCGATCTTTAATCAAAAGGAGGCTAAATGATGTCAACGCTACCTTCACTAGGGTTTGCCGGGATCGGCCTGATGGGGTTGCCGATGTGCCGGCGGCTGCTGGCCGCGGGTTATCCGCTGGCGGTATGGAATCGCAATCCGGACAAGTGCAAACCACTGGTCGAGGCTGGCGCACGCCAGGTCGCCAGCCCGGCCGAACTGTGCCAGCACGCTGACGTGGTGATGATGTGCCTGGCGGATACGGCGGTCGTTCGCGAGGTAGTGTTTGGTCCGGCAGGCATTGTCGAGGGGGCAAAAAAAGGCCAGCTGCTGGTGGACTTTTCCAGCCTGGAGCCTAACGCCACGCGGGAGATGGCCGCAGACCTCGCCGGTAGAGCCGGCATGGGCTGGCTCGATACGCCGGTGTCCGGTGGCGTGGTCGGTGCAGAAGCTGGAAGCCTGGCGATCATGGTCGGCGGTGACGCACAGGATCTGGAACGGGTCCGGCCTGTCTTGTTGAACCTGGGGCAGCGTGTGACACACATGGGCGGTGTCGGGGCAGGGCAGGTGACCAAGGCGTGCAATCAGATGATCGTCGCCTGCAATGCATTGGTGATCGCCGAAGTGGTCGCGCTGGCGGAACGCTCCGGGGTTGATGCAAGCCTGATCGCCGAAGCGCTGGCCGGCGGTTTCGCCGATTCCAAACCCCTGCAGTTCCTGGCCCCGCAGATGGCTGAAAACCGTTTCGAACCGGTCAAGTGGCACGTGCGTACCTTGCTCAAGGATCTGGATGCCGCGGTGAAGTTTTCCCGTGAGCAGGGCTCGGCGACACCGATCAGCGGTCTGGCGGCGCAGTTGATGCGCCTGCACGGGAGTCAGGGTTTCCTTGAAAAAGATCCGTCTACATTAGTGCAGATGTACCGTGAGCCAGACCCAGCGCCGTGACCGTGTAGGCGTGCTTGCGCTGGTTGATTTCGTTCAGCACCGGGAGTAACTCGGTCAGCGGTACCGGCCGACTGAGCAAATAGCCCTGAACGAAGTCACAGCCATGGTCTTCCAGGAACTGGTATTGCTCGAAGGTTTCGACCCCTTCGGTGACCACTTGCAGTTGCAGGGTATGGGCCATGACGATAATGGCCTGGACAATTTCCATGTCCTGGGTCGCCTTGGGAATGTCCTGGATGAAGGAGCGGTCGATTTTCAGGGTGTTGAGCGGTAGGCGCTTGAGGTAGGCCAGGGATGAATAGCCGGTGCCGAAGTCATCGATAGACAGCGATACGCCGAGGGCGCGTATCTGCCGCAGCAACACCAGTGTGTTGGCAATATTGCCCATCAAGGCGTTTTCCGTGACTTCCAGCTCCAGCCGATGGGGCTCCACACCGGCGGCCCGCAACGCGCACTCGATCTCATCGGCCAGTTCTTCGCGCGCCAGGTTCAGGGGTGAACAATTCACGGCGATCTTGAGGTCTTCACAGCCTTGGCGCGACAGCTCGCCCAGATCCTCGCAGGCTTTGCGCAGCACCCAGTTATCCAGCTCGGCGATCAGGCCGTTGGCCTCGGCGATTGCGATAAAACGATCCGGTACGAGGAAGCCGTGGACCGGGTGTTGCCAGCGGATCAAGGCTTCGAGCTTGCTGACCTGACCGGTCTTGAGGTCATAGATCGGCTGGTAATAGAGCATCAGGCCGGTGTCTTCACGCAACGCGTGGCGCAACTCCTCTTCCAGTTGCAGCTCAAGCGTTGCGCGGGTTTTCAGGTTGGCACTGAAAAAACTCAACCCGTTGCGGCCGCTGCCCTTGGACTGATACAGCGCGAGGTCGGCGTTCTTCAACAGTTCCTCACACGTCTTGCCGTCCTCCGGAAACAGGCTGATACCGATGCTGGTGGTCATCACCATGCGCCTGCCGGCCAGTTCGATGGGCTCCTTCATTTTCAGCATGATGCGTTGGGCCAACTTTAGCGCTTCGTCACGATCATGCAGGTCGATGAGCAGGCAGAACTCGTCGCCGCCAAAGCGTGCGACCACATCCTCGTGACTGCGAACCGAGCTCTTGATGTGCGCGGCAAGCACTTTGAGCAGTTCGTCTCCGGCATCGTGGCCAAGGCTGTCGTTGATCCGCTTGAAATGGTCGATGTCCAGGAACAGGACTGCCAGCATCCCGCCCTCGTTGGTTTTCTCGATGAGTTTTTCGGCGAAGATCTGGTTGAACCCGCGACGGTTGATCAGGTTGGTCAACGCGTCGTAGTGCGCCACCTGTTGCAGCGACATGCGCGCCTGATCCAGTTGGCTGAGCAGGGAGTTGACCCGCTGCAGGTCGTGGTCCTTGTGTTGCAGTTTCTTGTCCGCCAGTGCCGCGCTGATGCTGCTCCCGATGATCAGCAAGGCGATGACTGTCACGGTCAGCGCCAGTTGCAGGTGGCTGTGTTCGCCGGTTTGCGCTGGCAGGCTGTCGCTGGGCAACACCAGATTGAAGGCGGCCATGGCCGTGAGGTGCATGCTCAGGATGCCTGCCCCAAGCAGCAGGCTGGCGCCGTATTTGAAGAGCTGATGCAGCATCCCGGCGCCGTTGCGCAGATACCATGCCAGCAACAAGGCTGCCAGCGCGGCACCGATCGCGATCGCGATGGAAAGGGCAAACAGGCCCGGATGGTAGTAGACAGAAGCGCTGGAGTGCATGGCCGTCATGCCCACGTAATGCATGGTCGCGATACCCAGGCCGATCCCGATCGATGCCTTGAGGCACTGTCGAAAACTCAGCTCGGGAAGGCTTAGGGTATGCATGGCCAGCCACGCGGCGAGCAGCGCGATGGTTAGCGAGAACACCGTGACGGGCAGTTGGTAGTGAAGGTCGACAGGCGCCTGGAATGCCAGCATCCCGACGAAGTGCATGGCCCAGATACCGCCCGCCAGGCAGCCGCTGCCCACCCAGCGCCAGCGCGTTTGGGACGCGGTTTTTTCAGCGTGGGCCACCCGTTCGGCCATGTCCAGTGTCGCGAAACAGCCGACACAGGCGACCAGATAAGCCAGCAGCACCAGAAAAGGGTCATGTGTGCAATTGAGTATGACCAGCCCACTCTCTGGTAGCTCGGTAATGAAATGCAGACCAAGCCACTCCATAGCACGCCCCATCGTTATTACTCAGGCCGGAGCAAGAGCGCCAGCGAATGTCATGGAGTATAGAGGGCATGGATGGAGTGCAAGGGGTGGTGGCATATCGATATCAAATATTTTGACATTAACCTGATAGCGATTGGTGCTATTACTCAGGCCATTTGCTTCTGAGGCGTCTCGAACACCGGTTGCAGGGCCGGCAAGCCGAATGCGGCACGGGCCGCGTCGCAATCGGGATTGGCCTGACCATCGACCCATGAAGCCTCGAACTCGCGGCAGGTGCTGGAGCGTTTTTCGTAAATCGAGCACTGCACCGTACTGCCCACGTCTCCGACCAGGCTGGTGCAGCGCACGGGTTTGCAGCCGGTGCCGATCATCGCGACCCGGCTGGGGCTGATCTGCTCGACAAGCTCATCGGGTACCGTTCCCCCGGAGGAGGCGCACTCACCCCAGAAGAATGACACGCGAAAATGAGAACAGCAGGCACCGCAGTTCAGACACGGACTGGCTTCGGACATGGGCGATTATCGTGAGGAGGAGTGGAGACACAGGGGGGAATCAAGGCCGCTATTCTAGGCTTCGGCAACGGCTTGGGAAGGGGGGGTGAGAGGTATTTTTCATCGACCGGACGAGCTGCGAAATACCCGCCTTGCGAAAGCTCCTACGGGTTGCCTCCCATGGGCAGGTATCAGCCTGGCGAATAATGAAAGACAGGTGCGTCCAGCCTGTCTAGATTGCAAAGTCCGGGGGCAGTGACGCCCCAAAAACAATAAAAGAGACGGACCCATGCAGAACTCGACCCAAGCGGCCAATGCCTGGCGCATCCTGTTCCTGTTGTTCCTGGCCAACCTGTTCAATTTTTTTGACCGCACCATCCCGGCCATCATCATCGAGCCCATTCGCATGGAATGGCACCTCAGTGATTTCCAGTTGGGGATCATCGGTACGGCATTCACCATCGTCTACGCCATTGCCGGCTTGCCGCTGGGGCGCATGGCCGATACAGGCTCGCGCAGCAAGCTGATGGGCTGGGGACTCGCGGTGTGGAGCGGGTTGACAGCCGTCAACGGCATGGTGGGCAGTTTCTGGAGCTTCCTGATCGTGCGCATGGGCGTCGGCATCGGCGAAGCCAGTTACGCGCCAGCCGCCAACTCGTTGATCGGCGATTTGTTTCCGGCTCACCGCCGGGCACGGGCCATGGGCATCTTCATGCTGGGACTGCCGTTGGGGCTGTTGCTGGCGTTCTTCACCATCGGCGCGATGGTCAAGGCCTTCGATAGCTGGCGCGCGCCGTTCTTTATCGCGGCGGTGCCCGGGCTGGTCCTGGCGATCTTCATGTTTTTCATCAGGGAGCCGAAACGCGGCGCCGCCGAGAGCGTTCAGGTTTCGCAGGAAAAGATCGATCGACCGATCCGTCGTGTACTGGCTGTCCCAACCTTCCTGTGGCTGGTGATGGCCGGCCTCTGTTTCAACTTCGCCACCTATGCCTGCAATTCGTTTCTGGTGCCGATGCTGCAACGCTACTTCCTCATGCCGTTGCAGGAAGCCGCAGTGGCGACCGGGGTTATTGTCGGTGTGACCGGCTTGGTCGGCCTGACCCTCGGTGGCTGGATCGCGGACAAGATTCACCAGCGGGTCGCTAACGGGCGGCTATTGTTTGCCGCCTTCAGCCTGGTGATTTCGACTGTCTGCACCGCGTGGGCGCTGCATTCCGGGCGAATCGAGATCGGTGTGTTCGTGGCCGTATTCAGTGTTGGCTGGCTGTTCGCCTACAACTTCTACACCTGCGTGTACACGGCGATTCAGGACGTGGTCGAACCGCGCTTGCGGGCGACGGCAATGGCGCTGTTCTTTGCCGGGCTGTACCTGTTGGGCGGTGGCCTGGGGCCGGTGGTGGTCGGGGCCTTGTCCGATCACTTTGCCCACACGGCGATGCTTGCCGCGGGTGCCGAGCAGATGACCGAAGCGTTCAAGGCGGTTGGCCTGCATGACGCGATGTACCTGATTCCGGTGGCGCTGTTGCTTACCGTGGTGTTTCTGTTCCTGGCTTCGCGGTGTTTTGTGCGCGATGCCAAGCGGATGAAGGAAGGGTTGGTGGCGGTGGGTGAGCCTGAAGGTTCTGTGGTGACTGCCTGATCGCTTTCGCGGGCAAGCCCGCTCCCACAGGTTTAGTGTTGTTCACGAGATTTGTATTCGACACTAACAATTGTGGGAGCGGGCTTGCCCGCGAAGAGGCCATTAGCAGCACTACTGAAATTGAAGTAAACAAAAAGGCCCGCATCGCTGCGGGCCTTCTTTATTTGTGAGTCGGGGAGGGGATTAACCCGCCACCAACACCCGAATCGCTTCCAGTCGCAACGCAGCCTTGTCGAGCATGGCCAGGCCTTGCTCGCGTTGTTTGCGCAGGGCCACCAGTTCGCTGTCGCGTACGGTCGGGTTGACCGCTTGCAGCGCGGTCAGACGTGCCAGTTCTTCTTCGGTATCGGCAGCCAGGCGACGCTGCGCCTCGGCGACACGTTCAGTGTGGCGCGGCAGGATCTTCGCCTCACCGGCGTTGATTCGCGGCGTCAGTTGGTCACGCTGGGCCTGGATGAACTTGTTGGCGCTGGCACGGGGCACGCTTTCGAGCTGATCGTTCAAGGTTTCGAACGACACGCGGGCCGACAGGTCGTTGCCGTTGGTATCGAGCAGGCAGCGCAGGGCGGCCGGCGGCAGGTAGCGGCCCAGTTGCAGCGAGCGCGGGGCAACCACTTCGCTGACATACAACAGTTCCAGCAACACGGTGCCCGGCTTCAGCGCCTTGTTCTTGATCAGCGCCACGGCGGTGTTGCCCATGGAGCCGGACAGCACCAGATCCATGCCGCCCTGCACCATCGGGTGCTCCCAGGTAATGAATTGCATGTCTTCGCGAGACAGCGCCTGGTTGCGGTCGTAAGTGATGGTCACGCCTTCGTCGTCACCCAGCGGGAAGCTGGCGTCGAGCATTTTTTCGCTCGGCTTGAGGATCAGGGCGTTTTCCGAATGGTCTTCGCTGTCGATGCCGAAGGCGTCAAACAGGGTTTCCATGTAGATCGGCAGCGCGAACTGGTCGTCCTGCTCAAGGATATCTTCCACCAATGCATCGCCTTCGCCCGCGCCACCGGAGTTCAACTCCAGCAAGCGGTCACGACCGGTGTGCAGCTCGGCTTCCAGGCGCTCACGCTCGGTGCGGGCTTCGTCGATCAGCGCTTGCCACTCGCCATCGTCGGCTTCTTCGAGCAGCGGCAGCAGGCGCGGGCCGAACTGGTGCTGCAAGGCGTTGCCGGTCGGGCAGGTGTTGAGGAATGCGTTCAGCGCTTCGTGGTACCACTGGAACAGGCGCTCTTGCGGGCTGGTTTCCAGGTATGGCACGTGCAATTCGATGATGTGCTTCTGGCCGATCCGGTCCAGTCGACCGATACGTTGTTCCAGCAGGTCCGGGTGGGACGGCAGGTCGAACAGCACCAGGTGATGGGAGAACTGGAAGTTGCGACCTTCACTGCCGATTTCCGAGCAGATCAGCACTTGCGCACCAAACTCTTCGTCGGCGAAGTAGGCGGCGGCGCGGTCACGCTCGAGGATGTTCATGCCTTCGTGGAACACCGTGGCCGGGATGCCGGAACGCACGCGCAGGGCGTCTTCCAGGTCCATGGCGGTTTCGGCGTGGGCGCAGATCACCAGCACTTTGGTGCGCTTGAGCATCTTCAACTGGTCGATCAGCCATTCGACGCGAGGGTCGAACTTCCACCAGCGCTCTTCTTCGCTGGCGTCCGGCTGGGCCTGGAAGCTGACTTCCGGGTACAGCTCGGCGTGATCGCCCAGCGGCAGTTCGAGGTATTCGTCCGGGCACGGCAGCGGATACGGGTGCAGCTTGCGTTCCGGGAAGCCTTGCACGGCGGCGCGAGTGTTGCGGAACAGTACGCGGCCGGTGCCGTGACGGTCGAGCAATTCGCGCACCAGGCGCGCGCTGGCTTCTGTGTCGCCATCGTTGACGGCGGCCAGCAGGGCTTCGCCTTCGTTGCCGAGGAAACCGTGGATGGTCTTGTGGGCTTGCGGCGACAGGCGTCCCTGATCCAGCAACTCCTGAACGGCTTCGGCCACCGGGCGATAGTTTTCGCTCTCGGCGCGGAAGGCTTGCAGGTCATGGAAACGGTTCGGGTCGAGCAGGCGCAGACGGGCGAAGTGGCTGTCCTGGCCCAGTTGTTCCGGGGTGGCGGTCAACAGCAGTACGCCAGGAATGGTTTCGGCGAGTTGCTCGACCAGCGAATATTCAGGACTGACCTGATCTTCGTGCCACACCAGGTGGTGCGCCTCGTCGACCACCAGCAAGTCCCAGCCTGCCGCGAACAGCGCATCCTGGGCTTTCTCGTCGTCCACCAGCCACTCAAGCGCGACCAGCGCGAGTTGGGTGTCTTCGAACGGGTTGCTGGCATCGCTTTCGATGAAACGCTCTTCGTCGAACAGCGCGACCTGCAGGTTGAAACGACGACGCATCTCGACCAGCCACTGGTGCTGCAGGTTCTCCGGAACCAGGATCAGCACACGGCTGGCGCGGCCCGAGAGC
Organism: Pseudomonas sp. ACN5; assembly: GCF_002303975.1. NCBI lineage: Bacteria > Pseudomonadati > Pseudomonadota > Gammaproteobacteria > Pseudomonadales > Pseudomonadaceae > Pseudomonas > Pseudomonas sp. ACN5. Next base: position 468,429 of record NZ_MRCP01000004.1, read on the forward strand.
AACTGGCGATGGATCACCAGGCCGGCTTCGATGGTTTTACCCAGGCCCACTTCGTCGGCCAGCAGAACCCGCGGCGCGATACGGTCGGCGACTTCGCGGGCAATGTGCAACTGGTGCGCGATCGGTTGCGCACGCACGCCGCCCAGGCCCCAAAGGGAGGACTGCAACTGACGGCTGGTGTGTTCCAGGGTGTGATAACGCAGGGAGAACCAGGCCAGCGGGTCGATCTGGCCGGCGAATAGACGGTCGCTGGCCAGGCGGAACTGGATGAAGTTCGACAGCTGGGTTTCCGGCAGGGTGACCACTTCGTTCTGCCCGTTGAGGCCGTGGTAAACCAGCAGGCCATCGATGTCATCGACTTCGCGGACGGTCAGCTTCCAGCCTTCGAAGTGAGTGATAGAGTCACCCGGCGAAAATCGCACGCGGGTCAGAGGCGCATTCCGTAGCGCGTACTGGCGGGTGTCGCCAGTGGCCGGGTAGAGCACGGTCAACAAGCGGCCGTCCTGTGCCAGAACGGTGCCTAAACCCAGCTCGGCTTCGCTGTCACTGATCCAGCGTTGCCCCGGTTGATACTGCTGCGCCATGCTGCCTGACTCCCACCTTGAAAAAGCCGGCTATCTTAACGGAATGAGGGCTTCAGGGCCAAAGGACTCTCAGAAAAACTCACAGTCAAACGTTAGCCCACCTGTGCATGACGCGCCGCTCAGTGCACTAATGAGTGCCAATTGGGTCACAGTTTGCGACCGATGGCTCAAGTCGCCATCCCCGCAGCCGACAGCCTGCTGACAGGAGACCGAAAACCATGCTGCCACCGATGCTTCCCTTGAGTGCCGTGCCGATCACTTCACAGACTGATCCGATCCGCCAGCGCCCGGATATTCCACCGGTGGTGCCGGTGCAGGAAAGCTCCAGTGAAAGCACCATCGACCTGCAAAAGCGCAATCCTGAAGAGGACGGGCTGGTGCTGCGCGAGGAGCAGCGGCGCAGGCAGGAGCAGGAACGGCGTCGCCACGAGGCTGATAATGATCCCGAGGCACACCTGGCGATTCCCGGCGATGAACTCAATGCCGACAACACCGTGCCGGTGGCGCCGCTGATGGAAGATCAGCCGCGGCAGGGGTTGTGGGTCGACATCGAGATTTGAGTACACGGCTGGTCAGCGCGGTCGTCAGGCCGCATTATTGGCGCAGGGTTGCCGAACGCTACGGTGGCTGAAACTCATTTCAAGCGATGCACTGACTGCCATGAGCCAAGACGACAAACTGATTGACCTCAACGCGGAACGCGCCAAGCGTGTTCATGACCTCAATGACAAACGACTCAATGAAGTTCGCCAGGCGTTCGAACAAGCCATGCCGTTGGGCAAGGTGAAGAAAAAGCCGAAAAACAAACCGAAAAAACGCTGACCCTCCTCCCCCGCATTCATTGATGCGGGTCAAACCTTTCCCTTCCTCTTGCCCAGTCTCGGGCGACATTGATCCCGGTCAATATTCTCTCCTGCCCGTTTGGTTAACTTAGCCCTATCGCAACAGGGCAAGTGCAGGAGACGCGTCATGTTTTTCGACAACGTGGTGATCGCCGGAGTGCTGACTGTCAGCCTCATGTTTGTATTTTTTGCAGGTTTCGGACTTTTTATCTGGAAGGATTCGCACAAGCGGAAATAACCGTGGTTCTTTCTGGATGTAATGAGCACGCAAGGCATTTTGGGCAACTTCGGTTGCCCTTTTTTTTGCCTGTAAAACTCTATCGATACACGCAAACCCTGTGGGAGCGAGCTTGCTCGCGATGAGGCCATAACATTCAGCATCTATATTGACTGCAAGGCCGCTATCGCGAGCAAGCTCGCTCCCACAATGATTTGTGGTGTGGCGACAATTATGGCAATAAAAAAGGCGCGTTCCTTGCGGAGCGCGCCTTTTTCGTTTGGCTGCTTATCAGCTGCCAAGTGCCTTCGAGGCCAGCCAGAACAACCCGGCCGACAGGGCCACGGTGGCTGGCAGGGTCAATACCCAGGCCAGCAGGATGGTTCTGACGGTGCCGCCTTGCAGGCCGCTTTTATTGGCGACCATGGTGCCTGCCACGCCAGAGGACAGCACGTGGGTGGTGGAAACCGGCAGGCTGAAGATGTTCGCCATGCCGATCAGGCTGGCGGTGGTGATCTGCGCCGACATGCCTTGGGAGTAAGTCATGCCTTGCTTGCCGATCTTCTCGCCAATGGTCAGTACCACGCGTTTCCAGCCGACCATGGTGCCCAGGCCCAGGGCCAGTGCAACCGCCAGAATCACCCAGAACGGGGCGTATTCGGTGGTAGTGGTCAGGTCTTTGCGCAACTTGTCCAGGTCAGCCTTTTCACGGGCCCCGAGAGTTGGCAACTTGCTGACTTTCTTCGCTGTATCGTCCAGGCAGAGCAGGTAGCGACGGACTTCGATACGGCTTTCCGCCGACAGCGAATGGTAGTCGGCTACACCCTTGAGGGTGCCGAGCAGGGCGGTGATGGTCGGTTCGGTCTGTTGCGGGTTGCAACGGAATTTCTCCGGCAGATCGCCATCCAGGCTCTTGCCCAGGGCCAGGAATTCACCCAGGGTTTCGGAATTGCGCTGGTAGAACTGGCTCAGGTGCAGGGTCGCGTCGCGAGTCCGCTCGATCTGATAGGTCGTGCTGTTCAGGTCGAGGACGAACTGGGCCGGCACGATACCGATCAGGACCAGCATGATCAGGCCGATACCTTTCTGGCCATCGTTGGAACCGTGCACGAAACTCACGGCCATGGCCGAGATCACCAGTACCAGGCGATTCCAGAACGGCGGGTGTTTCTTGTCGTCGATCTTGCGGCGCTGTTCCGGTGTCTTGTGCATCTTCGACAGCGGGCGCCACCATTTAAGGCCGATCAGGATCAGCGCGGCGATCAGGAAGCCGGCCATTGGCGAGAACACCAGTGACATGCCGATATCGATCGCCTTTTGCCAGTTCACCCCGTCGGCCAACGGAATTTCGTTGATCAGGGCGTTGGCCAGGCCGACACCGAGGATCGAACCGATCAGCGTGTGGGAACTGGAAGCGGGAATACCGAAGTACCAGGTGCCCAGGTTCCAGGTAATGGCGGCGGCGAGCAATGAGAACACCATGGCCAGTCCGTGACCGGTGTTCACATTGATCAGCAGTTCTACCGGCAGCAGGTGGACAATGGCATACGCCACGCCGACCCCGCCCAGCAGCACGCCGAGGAAGTTGAACACCCCGGAGAAAAACACCGCCAGGTGAGGCGGCATGGCTTTGGTGTAGATAACGGTGGCCACCGCGTTAGCGGTGTCATGAAAGCCGTTGATGAACTCGAAGGCGAGGACAAAGGCCAGGGCGAGCAAGAGGCTCACAAGCACCCAAGCATCCAGTCCGCTGAATAAATCGATCATGAAGGTTTTCTGACCCGGTCATAAGGGGGCGCGATTATGCCAGAAAAGACTGCTAATCAATGCACTAGCTGCTCATCGGTAACATTCTTCAACGAATTTTTTTGCCGCGGCACCCAAAACCCAAGGGTTTTGCTGTGTTTTTTAACTTATTGATTTTGCTAGAAAAGATCGCCATAGCAAGGGAGGCGCACGGCTGAAGGATGGGGTCGAATGCCTGTGCGAAATATCTGAGAAATACATCAGATATCAAAATCTGCCTTCATCCGGGGAGGGCAGTGGCCGCTGCCCGCTCGTAGCGGGCGCGCAAGGCGACCTCCATACATCCCGCTTTTAACAGGTGCAGAGGCAGGTCCTTGTAAGGATCAGGCCGAAGCAGTCATGGCTCTTCGGCTTTGAGTTCCTTTTCCATTTTTTCAAGTTCTTGCTGGAAAACCTGATCCTGAACGGTGGCGCGTTTACGCCAGGGTTTGCGTTCCGGTTCGGGTTGAGCGGCGTAAGTGGTGACTTCTCCGCCGTAAACTTCCTTGTAGCGTTGTTCCTGGCGCTCTAGTTCCGCGCGCAGTTCGTCTTTCGTCACAGTGCTACCTGATTGAGTTGAGATAAATTCTGGTGAAAACGCGCTGCATCAAATCGATTGATCACGTCCGTCGAATGACAATGCCCGTCAAGGCATCGTTTTGGCAACAACCGGGATCAATACTTCCATGTCACAGGCGGCCACGGCACCAGAGATAAATAGCTGACGTAGCTTCAGTTTCCTGTTTCAGCAAGCGCACGGGCAAGGCGGTGCAATGCAGATCTGGCGCTTGCAACGAGCAACGGCGATGGAACATCGCATTGCCGGGCAGCAGCTCCGGCAAGTAAAAAAACCGGAGCGCTACTGAATTGTATTATAGCGGCCTATTTGAAGAACACTATATCCAAAGAGTTAAAAGCGGGTCTTGGGCGGGGCAGTTTTGTTGTGCGAAACTTTACATTCCACTAGAACGTCGACTGATCCCTGATTGCTGCGATGCCTTTCTGACGCCATTAAGTCGAACAAGTTACGGTATTTAGAATGCCTCATTAAGGCCTTGGGGCGATCGGCTGTAAACGCGTTCGTGATTCAGCGAAAAACAGATATCAGCGCACCCGGTGATTGATACGGTAGATTGCGATTATCGGTCGAGCGTTCGATAATCGCCCGGAGTTGGCGGGCCGGGCTTGAGCGTCAGGCGGTAGCCCTTTGTAATAGTCGCTGATCCGAGTGGGTAAAAGGACCTTGTATGAACGATCAAATGCGTAATTCCTTCGCTTCAGTGGCTCCCCCCATCGTTGCCTCACCGGCCAAACGGATCCAGGCACTGACCGGCGACCCGGATTTCATGACGTCCCTGGCCCGTGGCCTGGCTGTGGTGCAGGCGTTCCAGGAGCGCAAACGGCACCTGACCATCGCCCAGATCAGCCACCGCACGGAAATTCCCCGCGCCGCCGTGCGCCGTTGCCTGCACACCCTGATCAAACTCGGCTACGCCACCACCGACGGCCGCACCTATTCGTTGCTGCCCAAAGTACTGACCCTCGGCCATGCCTATGTGTCATCAACGCCGCTGGCGGTGTCCGCCCAGCCTTATCTGGACCGCATGAGCGAACAGCTGCACGAGGCCTGCAACATGGCCACGCTGGAAGGTGATGACATTCTGTACATCGCCCGCTCCGCGACCACCCAGCGCCTGATTTCGGTGGACCTGTCGGTGGGTGGGCGCCTGCCGGCCTATTGCACGTCGATGGGACGGATCCTGCTGGCCGCGCTGGATGACACGTCGCTGGGCGAATACCTGGAGCACGCCGAACTGCAGGCCAAGACGAGTCGCACGATTCACACCCCCGAGGCATTGCTCGAATGCCTGCAAGAGGTGCGACAGCAAGGCTGGTGCATCGTCGACCAGGAGCTTGAGCAGGGGCTGCGCTCGATTGCCGTCCCGGTGTACGACGCCTCCGGCCAGGTGGTCGCGGCCCTCAATGTCAGCACCCACGCCGGGCGAGTCAGTCGTAACGAGCTGGAACAACGCTTCCTGCCCGGCCTGCTGAGTGCCAGCCGCGACCTCAGTACCCAACTGTTCACCTAAGCTGTTCGATAAACGCACAGAGTTGCGTCTGGCGAATTGACGCTGTTTCCTGTGGATCATTACTGTCGCGTCTGCGTCAGCCTCCGCTGGCCCCTTTTCGACTGTGATCCACGGAATAAAAATAATGAACCAGCCCCAGTCTGCTGTAGGAAACTGCCTTGACGTGCAGTCCTTCATCAATGCTCAACCCATTTCGCGCTACCAGTGGCGTGTAGTCATCCTGTGTTTCCTGATTGTCTTTCTCGATGGCCTCGATACCGCGGCCATGGGGTTCATTGCGCCGGCTCTGTCGCAGGATTGGGGAATCGATCGCGCCAGCCTCGGCCCGGTGATGAGCGCGGCTCTGATCGGCATGGTCTTTGGTGCACTGGGCTCCGGGCCATTGGCTGACCGCTTTGGGCGAAAAGTCGTACTGGTCGGGGCGGTGTTGTTGTTCGGTGCCTTCAGCCTGGCTTCGGCCTACAGCACCAACGTCGAGCAATTGCTGGTATTGCGCTTTTTAACCGGGTTGGGCCTGGGCGCCGGCATGCCGAACGCCACGACTCTGCTGTCGGAGTACACCCCGGAGCGTAAGAAGTCCCTGCTGGTGACCAGCATGTTCTGTGGTTTCAACCTCGGCATGGCCGGTGGCGGATTTATTTCGGCCAAACTCATTCCGGCCTTTGGCTGGCACAGCCTGCTGCTGATCGGCGGAGTCCTGCCGCTCATCCTCGCCGTCGTTTTGCTGTTCTGGCTGCCGGAGTCGGCGCGTTACCTGGTGGTGCGTAACCGCGGTACGGATAAAGTGCGCAAGGCACTGGCGCCTATTGACCCGACGATGGTGGCCCAGGCGTCCAGTTTCAGCGTGCCGGAACAGAAAACCGTGAAGGCGCGCAATGTGTTTGCGGTGATCTTCTCCGGTACCTACAGCGTCGGCACCTTGCTGCTGTGGCTGACCTACTTCATGGGCCTGGTGATCGTCTACCTGCTGACCAGCTGGCTGCCGACGCTGATGCGTGACAGTGGCGCGAGCATGGAGCAGGCCGCCTTCATCGGCGCGCTGTTCCAGTTCGGTGGCGTGCTCAGTGCAGTGGGCGTGGGCTGGGCGATGGACCGGTTCAATCCGCACAAGGTCATCGGTACTTTCTACCTGCTGGCCGGGGTGTTTGCCTACGCGGTGGGGCAGAGCCTGGGCAACATCACAATACTGGCAACGCTGGTGCTGGTGGCGGGGATGTGTGTCAACGGTGCGCAATCGGCAATGCCGTCACTGGCGGCACGGTTTTACCCGACTCAGGGGCGGGCCACCGGCGTGTCGTGGATGCTCGGGATCGGCCGCTTCGGCGCCATTCTCGGGGCGTGGATGGGCGCGACGCTGCTGGGGTTGGGCTGGAACTTCGAGCAAGTGCTGACGGCGCTGGTGATTCCGGCGGCGCTGGCGACTGCGGCCGTTGTGATCAAGGGCATGGTCAGTCATGCGGATGCGACATGACCGCCTGATCTGGAATCTCGTGTTGGTTTGAGGACCCATTCGCGGGCAAGCCCGCTCCCACAGGGATACGCGGTCACCTGTGGGAGCGGGCTTGCTCGCGAAGCTTTTGATCTGGATTGTTAGTCGAGCAACAATATGTTCGATTATCGAACGGTTACTCGATTATCGGATTGTTTGGTGTTTTGCACAGGCTTAACCTTCAGTCATTCCGGCGCTGCGCATCGGCGCCTTCTTCCACTGTCGGTTAACAACAAACGGGAGCCTGCCCCAATGGCTGAAATTCTTTCGCTGCACGACGCGGTGAAGCAATTCGTGAACGACGGCGATACGGTCGCACTCGAAGGCTTTACCCATCTGATCCCGACTGCCGCGGGCCACGAAATCATTCGCCAGGGCAAGAAAGACCTGACCCTGGTGCGGATGACCCCTGACTTGATCTACGACCAGTTGATCGGTGCCGGTTGTGCCCGCAAGCTGATTTTCTCCTGGGGCGGCAACCCGGGTGTCGGCTCCCTGCATCGCCTGCGTGACGCCGTCGAGAAACAGTGGCCACACCCGCTGGAAATCGAAGAGCACAGTCACGCCGACCTGGCCAATGCCTACGTCGCCGGTGCTTCCGGCCTGCCGTTCGCGGTGCTGCGAGCCTACGCCGGTTCCGACCTGCCGAAGGTCAACCCGCTGATCAAGTCCGTTACCTGCCCGTTCACCGGCGAAGTGCTCGCCGCCGTGCCTTCGGTGCGCCCGGACATCACCGTGATCCATGCACAGAAAGCCGATCGCAAAGGCAACGTGCTGCTCTGGGGCATTCTCGGGGTGCAGAAAGAAGCCGCACTGGCCGCCAAGCGTTGCATTGTCACCGTTGAAGAGATCGTCGACGACCTCAATGCACCGATGAACGCCTGCGTGCTGCCGACCTGGGCCTTGAGCGCGGTTTGCCACGTACCTGGCGGTGCGCATCCGTCCTACGCCCACGGTTACACCGAACGCGACAACCGTTTCTACCAGGCCTGGGACCCGATTGCCCGCGACCGTGAAACCTTCACCGCGTGGATCAACGAATACATCCACGGCAGCGCTGACTTCAGCGAGTTCCAGGCCAAACTGGCCGCCGCTTCGGAGGCGAAGTAATGACTTACACCACCAATGAAATGATGACCGTCGCCGCCGCTCGCCGCTTGAAGAACGGTTCTGTGTGCTTCGTTGGCATCGGCCTGCCGTCGAAAGCGGCCAACCTGGCGCGCCTGACGTCTTCGCCTGATGTGGTATTGATCTACGAATCGGGTCCGATCGGTGCCAAGCCGAGCGTATTGCCGCTGTCGATCGGTGACGGTGAATTGGCGGAAACCGCCGACACCGTGGTCCCGACCGGCGAGATTTTCCGCTACTGGCTGCAGGGCGGACGCATCGACGTCGGTTTCCTCGGCGCGGCGCAGGTTGACCGTTTCGGCAACATCAACACCACAGTGGTCGGCGATTACCACGCGCCGAAAGTGCGTCTGCCAGGCGCCGGTGGCGCGCCGGAGATTGCCGGTTCCGCCAAGAGCGTGTTGATTATCCTCAAGCAGTCGGCGCGCTCCTTTGTCGACAAACTCGACTTCATTACCTCGGTCGGCCACGGCGAGGGTGGCGATTCGCGCAAGCGTCTCGGCCTGCCAGGCGCCGGTCCGGTGGGAATCATTACTGATCTGTGCATCATGGAGCCGGAAGCCGGCACCCATGAGTTCGTGGTCACTGCACTGCACCCGGGCGTGACCCGCGAGCAAGTGGTCGCCGCCACCGGTTGGGCAATCCGTTTTGCCGACAACGTTGAGCAAACCGCCGAGCCGACCGACGTCGAGCTGACCGCGCTGCGCGATCTCGAAGCCCGTACCGCAGCGGCCCACGGCCAAGCCCCCGGAGAAGCGTGATGCGTGACGTTTTTATCTGCGACGCGATTCGTACCCCCATCGGCCGTTTCGGCGGTGGTCTGTCGACGGTGCGTGCCGACGACCTGGCCGCCGTGCCGATCAAGGCCTTGATGGAGCGCAACCCGTCGGTGGACTGGAGCGCCGTGGACGAGGTGTTCCTCGGCTGCGCCAACCAGGCCGGCGAAGACAACCGCAACGTCGCGCGCATGGCGCTGCTGTTGGCGGGGCTTCCGCAAAGCATTCCCGGCGTGACCCTCAACCGCCTCTGCGCTTCGGGCATGGATGCCATCGGCACCGCGTTCCGCGCGATCGCCAGCGGCGAGATGGAGCTGGCGATTGCCGGCGGCGTCGAGTCGATGTCCCGCGCACCGTTCGTGATGGGCAAGGCCGACGCGGCGTTCTCGCGCAACATGAAACTCGAAGACACCACCATCGGCTGGCGCTTCATCAACCCGCTGATGAAAGCCCAGTACGGCGTGGACGCGATGCCGCAGACTGCCGACAACGTCGCTGACGATTACAAAGTCTCCCGCGAAGACCAGGACGCCTTTGCACTACGCAGCCAGCAGCGCACCGCCGTCGCGCAAGCCGCCGGGTACTTCGCCGAAGAAATCGTCGAAGTTCGGATTGCCCACAAGAAGGGTGAAACCGTGGTCAGCCAGGACGAGCATCCTCGCGCCGACACCACCCTGGAAGCCCTGACCAGACTGAAACCGGTCAACGGCCCCGATAAAACCGTCACCGCCGGCAATGCCTCGGGTGTGAACGACGGGGCCGCCGCGTTGATCCTGGCCTCGGCCGAAGCCGTGAAGAAACACGGCCTGACCGCCCGCGCCAAAGTGCTGGGCATGGCCAGCGCCGGTGTTGCACCGCGGGTGATGGGCATCGGCCCGGTGCCCGCGGTGCGCAAACTGACCGAGCGCCTCGGCGTGGCAGTCAGCGATTTCGATGTGATCGAACTCAACGAAGCCTTCGCCAGCCAGGGCCTGGCGGTTCTGCGTGAACTGGGGATCGCCGACGATGCCGCCCAGGTCAACCCGAACGGTGGCGCTATTGCCTTGGGCCATCCGTTGGGCATGAGTGGTGCGCGTCTGGTACTGACGGCGTTGCATCAGCTGGAAAAGACCGGCGGCAAGAAAGGACTGGCGACCATGTGCGTCGGTGTCGGCCAGGGTCTGGCTTTGGCAATCGAACGGGTCTGACACACCCTGTCGGCTAACAAGAACTGAGGAAAGAGTAATGACTGACAAGCCTGGTTACCGTCGCCCGCAGGAGGGTACTCAGCCGGAGTACCTGCATCCGACCTATCAATCCACCAACCTGCGCTCGCCGTCCAAGCCGTTGGTGTTTCTGCCCCATTCGTTGTCGGAAATCACCGGGCCAACCGTCGGCGCCGAGCGCGTCAACGAGAAGGACAATGACCTCACCGCTCAGCACGAAGGTCAGCCACAGGGCGAGCGCATCATCATTCACGGCCGCGTGCTGGACGAAAACGGTCTGCCGGTTCCGGGGATTCTGGTGGAGATCTGGCAGGCCAACGCCGCCGGTCGCTATGCCCATGCCCGTGACCTGCACGATGCGCCGCTGGACCCGAATTTCACCGGCACCGGCCGTACCGTGACCGACGCCGATGGCTGGTACCAGTTCCAGACCATCAAGCCCGGTGCGTATCCGTGGGGCAACCACCACAACGCCTGGCGCCCGGCACACATCCATTTCTCGCTGTTCGGGCCGAGCATCCTGACGCGCCTGGTGACGCAAATGTATTTCCCGGGCGACCCGCTGCTGGCGTACGACCCGATCTACAACTGCGTGCCCGATACCCGCGCCAAAGAGCGCTTGATCGCCTCGTTCGACCTGGAAAAAACCATCCCGTCCTATGCCCTCGGTTATCGCTGGGACATCGTTTTGCGCGGCCGCGACGCCACGCCGATGGAGAAATAAGATGACGCTGACTGCGACCACGTCCCACACCGTCGGGCCGTACTACCACATCGGCCTGACCTGGCTGAACCGCGAAGACCTGACCGTCGAACAAACCCTGGGCGAGCGCGTGGCGATCACCGGGCAAGTGCTCGACGGCAATGGCGACATCGTCAACGACGCAATGCTGGAAGTCTGGCAGGCCAACGCCGCGGGCAAGTATGACCATCCGGAGGACGACCAGGAAAAACCCCTGGACCCGAATTTCGAAGGCTTTGGCCGGGTGCCGGTGGATGCCGAAGGGCGTTTTCGTTTCACGACCATCAAGCCGGGAACGGTCGAGGGGCTCAAAGGCACGACTCAGGCACCGCACCTGGTGGTACTGGTGTTTGCCCGTGGTCTGGTGAAGCACCTGCTGACACGGATCTACTTTGATGGAGAGGTGGCCAACGTGAACGATCCGCTGCTGGAATGCGTGCCGGCCGAGCGTCGCGGTACCTTGCTGGCCCGGAAGGATGCGTCGGGTGTGTATCAGTGGAATGTGATTCTGCAAGGCACTGATGCGGAGACGGTGTTCTTCGATTATTGAATGAACACCGCAAAATCTGTGGGAGCGGGATTGCTCGCGAAAGCGGTATGTCAGGCAACATTTTTATCGACTGACACTACGCCTTCGCGAGCAAGTCGAATCGTCGCACCGCCGCTCCCACAGTGGATTTGTGTTGCCGAACTATCTGTGGAACGGGGCTGTTACGAGGCGTGTCTAGACTCTGACTGTCCCCATTGAGTGAAAAACAATGACAACGACCAGCGCTATACACCGGTGAGGAGCGCAGCAAGTGGATCTTCGCCATCGTCGGTGCCTCGTCCGGCAATCTGGTCGAATGGTTCGACTTCTTGCCCAAACAGGCGAAGTATCTGCATCACGATCTTTGATCTTCATGCGCGGGTCGCAAAGGCCCGCGCCTTCAGGAACTGCTTATGAACCAGCGACCGGGCAATCAATTGTTCGATGCCTATTTCACTACCCGCGATATGCGTGAAGTGTTCTGCGATCAGGGCCGGGTCCAGGCCATGCTCGATTTCGAAGCAGCACTGTCCCGGGCACAAGCGCGAGTCGGCTTGATACCATCGAGTGCAGTCGCGCCGATTGAGGCGGCTTGTAGCGTCGGGCTCTACGACTTTGCGGCGTTGGGTGAGGCGATTGCCACGGCGGGTAACTCGGCGATTCCGTTGGTCAAGGCGCTGGGCAAGCAGATCGCTGCGCAGAATGCCGAGGCCGAGCGTTACGTACATCTGGGCGCGACCAGCCAGGATGTGATGGACAGCGGCCTGGTGCTGCAATTGCGTCGTGCGCTGGAGCTGATCGAAAGCGATCTGGCGCAGCTGGGGCAGGTCCTCGCGTCCCAGGCCCGGCAATACGCGACCACACCATTGGCCGGGCGCACCTGGTTGCAGCATGCGACGCCGGTGACCCTCGGCATGAAAATCGCCGGTTGGCTGGGGGCGGTGACCCGCAGTCGCCAACGCCTGGCTGAATTGAAACCGCGTTTGCTGGTGCTGCAATTCGGTGGTGCGTCCGGCACCCTCGCGGCACTTGGCGAGCAGGCCATGCCCATTGCCCAGGCGCTGGCCGAAGAACTGCAACTGACCTTGCCCGAGCAACCCTGGCACACCCAGCGCGATCGTGTGGTGGAGTTCGGCGCGGTGCTCGGGTTGATCGCCGGCAGTCTTGGCAAACTCGGTCGCGACGTCAGCCTGCTGATGCAAACCGAAGCCGCCGAAGTGTTCGAACCTTCTGCGCCGGGCAAGGGCGGTTCCTCAACCATGCCGCACAAGCGCAATCCGGTGGGCGCGGCGGTGTTGATCGGCGCGGCGACGCGTGTACCCGGTTTGCTCTCGACACTGTTCAGCGCCATGCCCCAGGAACACGAGCGCAGTCTCGGACTGTGGCATGCCGAGTGGGAAACCCTGCCGGAGATTTGCTGCCTGGTGTCGGGCAGCCTGCAGCAAGCGTTGCTGATCGCCCAGGGACTGGAAGTGGATGCCGGGCGCATGGCGCACAACCTCGATCTGACCCAGGGCCTTGTGCTCGCCGAAGCGGTGAGCATCGTCCTCGCCCAACGGGTCGGCCGCGATACCGCACACCATCTGCTCGAACGCTGCTGCAAACGCGCGGTGGCCGAACAGCGTCACCTGCGTGCGGTGCTCGGCGACGAACCGCAAGTGACAGCCGAGCTGTCGGCGGCTGAACTCGATCATCTACTGGACCCTGCCCATTACCTCGGCCAGGCCCAAACCTGGGTCGAGCGGGCGGTGGCCGAACATTCTGCATTGACTGCCTGAAGGAGAATTGCTGTGGCTTTTGTACAACTCGCCGAGGGCGAACTGCATTATCAACTGGATGGACCGGTCGATGCGCCGGTGCTGGTACTGTCCAACTCTTTGGGCACCGACCTGCACATGTGGGACACGCAAATCCCGGCGTTCTCCAAGCATTTTCGCGTGTTGCGTTTTGATACTCGCGGCCATGGCCAGTCATTGGTCACGCCGGGGCCTTACAGCATCGAGCAACTGGGCCACGACGTGCTCGCCTTGCTGGATGCCTTGCACATCGAGCGCGCGCACTTCTGTGGCTTGTCCATGGGCGGACTGATTGGCCAGTGGCTGGGGATCAATGCCGGCGAGCGCCTGAACAAGCTGATCGTGTGCAACACTGCGGCGAAAATCGGCGATCCGTCAGTGTGGAATCCGCGTATCGAAATGGTCCTGCGTGATGGTCAGACGGCCATGGTTGCCTTGCGCGATGCCTCGATTGCCCGCTGGTTCACTCCGGACTTCTCTGCCGCCAACCCGGCGGCGGCCAAGCAGATTACCGACATGCTCGCGGCCACTTCGCCCGAAGGCTATGCGGCCAATTGCGCGGCGGTGCGTGATGCCGATTTCCGCGATCGGTTGTCCTCGATCAAGGCGCCGTTGCTGGTGATTGCCGGGACCGAAGACGCAGTGACGCCGCCATCCGGTGGGCATTTCATTCAGGAGCATGTGCGCGGGGCCGAGTACGCCGAGTTCTATGCCGCGCATTTGTCCAACGTCCAGGCAGGCGATGCGTTCAGCGAGCGCGTGCTGGCGTTTCTGTCGGCTGATTGAGGGGATTCTCGTGGACGAAAAACAACGTTATGACGAGGGCATGAAGGTCCGTCGCGCGGTCCTTGGAGACGCGCATGTCGACCGCAGCCTGACGACCCTGACCGAGTTCAACTCGGAGTTTCAGGAGATGATCACCCGCCACGCCTGGGGCGACATCTGGACCCGCCCGGGCCTGCCGCGCCATACCCGCAGCCTGATCACCATCGCCATGCTGATCGGCATGAACCGCGAGGGCGAACTCAAACTGCACCTGCGCGCTGCCGCCAACAACGGCGTGAGCCGTGGCGAGATCAAGGAAGTGATCATGCAGAGCGCCATCTACTGCGGCATTCCGGCAGCCAATGCGACCTTCCACCTGGCCGAGTCGGTGTGGGATGAGTTGGGGGTTGAGTCGCGGGAGTGATCCCGGCGACTTGCATTAACTGAACTGATGTCTTCGCGAGCAAGCCCGCTCCCACATTAGACCGTGTTTGCCATTGCGACTCGGTCAACTGTGGGAGCGGGCTTGCTCGCGAAGGCGATCGTTAGGTCTAGAGCAAACTGATCGGATAGCTGATGATCAACCGGTTCTCATCGAACTCGTTATTGCTGTAATCCCGGCGCATGGTCGAGTTGCGCCATTTCAGATTCAAGTCTTTCAGCACGCCGCTCTGCACGGTGTAGCCCAGTTCCGATTCACGTCCCCATTCCTTGCCGTCGGTGATGTTGCCGGTGTGCACATTGTCGCCGCTGATATAGCGGTTCATCAGGGTCAGGCCCGGTACGCCAAGGGCGGCGAAGTTGTAGTCGTGGCGTACTTGCCAGGATTTCTCCCGGGCATTGTCGTAGCTGGAGTTGTAGCTGTCGTTGGCCAGGGTGCCGCCGCTGGTACCGTTGACCCGCATCCAGGGGCTGTCGCCGGTGAGTTTCTGCAGGCCGACGTAGAAGGTGTTGCCGCCGTATTTGGCCGAGAACAAACCGTACAGGGTTTTGTTGTCCAGCTCGCCGGCCCGGGCGCTGCCGTCATCCTTGCCGTAGAAGAAACCCAGGTTGGCGCCCAGGGTCCAGTCGCCAAGCGGTTGGCTGTGGATCAGGTTGACGAATTGCTGGCTGTAGATGTCCTTGAGCTCGGCGTTCCACAGACCAATCTGGGTGCGCTTGTCATTGAACACGTACTCACCGCCCTGGAAGTTAAAGCGGTCGGAGGTGAACGCAGCTTTGCCGGTCATCGACATGTCGCTCATGCTGCTGTCGTCGCGCGGGCTGTTCTGACGGAACTGGCCACCATAGAGCGTCAGGCCATCGATTTCCTTCGACGTGATCTGACCGCCACGGAAGGTTTGCGGCAGCGAACGACCATCGTCCGAACGCAGGATCGGCAGCACCGGCATCCATTCGCCAACCTTCACTTCTGTCTGGGACAGCTTCGCTTTGAACGCCACGTTGGTGCGGCCGAAGTTGTCCGCCGGGCGGCCGTCATGGTCCAGCGGCAGCAGTTGCGTACCGCCGGTGCCTTTGCCGCCGTCGAGCTTCACCGAATACAAACCCAGCACATCCATGCCGAAGCCGACAGTGCCCTGGGTGAACCCGGATTTGGCATCGAGGATGAAACTCTGCGTCCACTCCTCAGCTTTGCCCTGGGCCTTGGTCGGGTTGGTGAAGTTGCGATTGATGTAGAAGTTACGCAGGTTCAGGTTGACCTTGGCGCCCTCGACAAAACCCGATTCCTCGGCGCTGGCGGGCAGGGCCGCGCAGGCCAGGGCAATGGCAATCAGGCTGGGAACGAAGTACGGCGCGGGAGTAGGCGTCATGGGCTCGGGTCTCTCTAATTCTTGGGGATGAAACGCGGTGATGCCGCAACCCGGGGGTTGCTGACGAACAGTCGAAATCATGAAAAGCGAAGCGAATCAGCCGGGGAGGGCAGGGCGCGGGGGCATGGTGTCGAACCTGTTGTTATTGGTCTTGTGCGACGAATGGTGCGGGGAATGTACTGGATGGTTCAATCAGCGAAAGCAGGTTTTGGGCGATTATCGAACGAAAGAATGAGCATTCGCGCAGGTGTGCTTTCGATTTGGCTAATAAGGGCGTGCAAGGGATTAAACGGAATGTTCTGACTTTGGCGTATGTCAGCCTAGTAGTTCTGATAGTTGTATAGGGGAAGGTTGTGGCATAGGTTTAAAGTGTTGTTTGGTTGTTAATGATCGCTTGAGATAAGGGTTGCTTATGGACGCCTTAAAGAAGAAGTCAAAGAAAAAGATAGTTGTTAAAGAAAATAATGGGCGGGTAGATGTTGAAGGCGGAAAAATTGCCGTGCTGAATATCCCCGCTGTGCGAGGGGTGATAAACGGAACTCTTAAAATTGACGATGGGGATGTTATCGGTATTGAGTTTCGCGGGGATAGTGAGCGCGAAGAGCTATATTTTTATTGGCAAAGTGAACCTCATTATTTTACTTTGCTCGCCAAGAAGGGCGGTCCATATACGGAATTGGCTTTTTGGGGGGATGAATTAAAGGTTGGCCGTCATCAAATAGGATGGGGCGAAAATGAGGTGCATGTAGAGTTTTTTAGGCACGGCAGTACAGGCTATCCTCAGTCGGAATTGCGTGGTTCGCTTACTGTTTTGTCCATTGAAGAGCAAGGTGAGTTGGATGTTGTTGAGGGGTATTTTAGTTTTGATTATATAGATAGCAGCGAGGATAAGCCGCGGAAGGTGGTTTTCTCAAGTCCGATTTTTCGATTGAGGGTTCCGAAGAAAAAACATTTGGAAGGGCGTGGCTAGGTGTGACAAGTGCGTGATGTGGTTGTGCTAAAGCTCTGTTCGAAAACCCATGTCATGGAGCACGGACATGGGTTTTTTCTTACTTGTGAAACAGAACCTCTTACACGCTATGACGAGGCTTTTACATCGGCTCGTTCGTCACCGTCTGGTGCTTATCGTACGTACGGCGGCATTACCGGCTTTTGCACGCTGTTCCTCAAGTTCGAATCGCAGAACCCCGGCGGTTCGATCAAAGACCGTATCGGCCTGGCGATAATCGACACCGCCGAACGCGAAGATCTCGCTCTGGTCGGCCGCGACCAGGCGCTGGCTCGAGTTTGACGTCAGGTCTGTACGCGATGCCTTTGGGACAGGCATAAAAAATCCGGAATCCTTTATGGGATTCCGGATTTTCGTGAGCCTCAAGGATCAGTCAATCATCCTTGTGAACGCATGCCGATCAGAACATCTTCATCTTCGGCGCTTCTTCTTTCAACGGCTCGTTCTTCGCCGTCTGCTCGTTCCAGCCACCACCCAGTGCCTTGTACAGGTTGACCTGACTGATCAGCTGCGCCAGGCGATCGGTGATCAGATTCTGTTCGGAGTTGAACAGCTGACGCTGTGCATCGAGGAACGTCAGGTTGCTGTCGACACCGATGCGATAACGACGCTCGGCCAGGCGGTAGTAGTCCTGGTTGGCGCTGACCAGATTACGCTGTGCCTGTACCTGGTCGGTATAGGTCCCGCGTGCGGCCAGGCCGTCGGCGACTTCCTGGAAGGCCGTTTGAATGGACTTCTCGTAGTTCGCCACACCAATGTCTTTCTGGATCTTCGAGTAATCCAGGCTGGCGCGCAGGCTGCCGGCGTTGAAGATCGGCAGGTTGATCTGTGGCTGGAACAGCCAGGTACCCGAACCGCCCTTGAACAGGCCGGACAGGTCCGGGCTCAGGGTCCCGGCGTTGGCGGTCAGGCTGATGCTCGGGAAGAACGCTGCCCGTGCCGCGCCGATGTTGGCGTTGGCCGCCTTGAGGTTGTGCTCGGCCTGGAGGATGTCCGGACGACGTTGCAGCAAGTCCGACGGCAGGCCGGCCGGTACTTCGGCCAACAGATCGTCGTTCAACGGTTTGGCCGCTGGCAGGTTGGCCGGGACGCCGGTACCCAACAGCAGTACCAGGCTGTTTTCATCCTGGGCGACCTGGCGGGTGTAACGGGCCAGTTGCGCACGGGCGTTTTCCACCGAGGTCCGCGACTGCGCCAGGTCCAGGGCCGAGGCGACTCCCACTTCGTTGCTGCGCGCGGTGAGCTTGTAGCTCTCTTCGAACGCGGCGAGGGTGTCCTGGGTGACTTTCAGCAGTTCCTTGTCGGCCTGCCAGGTCAGGTAGGCGTTGGCGACGCTGGCCACCAGGCTGAGCTGCGTGCTGCGCCGGCCTTCTTCGGTGGCGAAGTACTTCTGCAACGCTTCCTCGTTCAGGCTGCGAACCCGACCGAACAGGTCGAGTTCGTAGGCGTTGACGCCAACCGTTGCCGAGTAGGAACTGGTGATGCCGGCTTCGCCGGTCTGCGACGCGTTAGCCGGAAGGCGCTGACGGCTGCCGGTGCCGTTGGCCGAAACGGCCGGGAACAGATCGGCACGGGAGATGCGGTACTGAGCCGCAAAGGCGTCGATGTTCAGGGCCGCGACACGCAGGTCACGGTTGTTTTCCAGGGCGACCTGGATCAGCTGTTGCAGCGCCGGGTCGTGGAAAAACTGCTTCCAGCCCTGCTCGGCAGCGGCTTGCGCCGGTGCCTGGGCCGGCGAATACGCCGGGCCCTGCGGGTATTGCCCCGCCACCGGTGCTTCGGGCTGCTGATAATCAGGTATCAGCGAGCAGCCACCGAGCACGAAGGCGGCGACTGCCAGGGAGAGTAGCGACTTGCTCATTAGCCAGCCTCTTTAGGAGTTTCAGTAGCGTCATCCTGGTCGGCAATCTTACGCTGGCCAATGGACGACACGGTGACGAAGAACAGCGGGACCCAGAAGATCGCCAGCACAGTGGCCGTGATCATACCGCCGATCACGCCGGTACCGATCGCATGCTGGCTACCCGAACCTGCGCCCGTGGATATCGCCAGTGGTACCACGCCCAGAACGAAGGCGAGGGAGGTCATGATGATCGGTCGCAGACGCATGCGGCAGGCTTCGATTGCCGCGTCGCGCAGGCTACGCCCCTGTTCGTGCAGTTCCTTGGCAAATTCGACAATCAGAATGGCGTTTTTCGCCGCCAGACCGATAGTCGTCAACAGGCCTACCTGGAAGTACACGTCGTTGGACAAACCGCGCAGGCTGGTGGCCATCAGTGCACCGATGATCCCCAGCGGCACCACCAACATCACCGCGATCGGAATCGACCAGCTTTCATACAGCGCCGCCAGGCACAGGAACACCATCAGCAGCGACAGGGCGTACAGCGCCGGCGCTTGCGAACCGGACAGACGTTCCTCGTACGACAGGCCGGTCCAGGAAATACCGACACCGGCCGGCAGTTTCCTGGCAATGGCTTCGACTTCGAGCATGGCTTCACCGGTGGAGTAACCCGGTGCCGGGGCGCCGAGGATTTCCATCGCTTCCACGCCGTTGTAGCGGGCCAGTTTCGGCGAACCGTAGATCCACTCGCCCTTGGCGAATGCCGAGAACGGCACCATGGTTCCCTGGGCGTTGCGCACGTACCACTTCTGCAAGTCTTCAGGGCCCATTCGAGAGCCTGGCTGGCCTTGCACGTAAACCTTCTTCACCCGACCACGGTCGATGAAGTCGTTGACGTAGCTACTGCCCAGGGCAATCGACAGGGTGTTGTTGATGTCGGCGATCGTAATGCCCAGGGCACTGGCCTTCTCGTCATCGATTTCCAGTTGGTATTGCGGTTCGTCGTTCAGGCCGTTCGGACGCACCTGAGACAGGATCTTGCTTTGTGCGGCCATGCCAAGGAACTGGTTGCGCGCTTCCATCAGTTTTTCGTGGCCGATACCGGCGCGGTCCTGCAGGAACACGTCGAAACCGGTGGCGTTACCCAACTCCAGTACCGCCGGTGGTGCAAAGGCGAACACCATGGCATCGCGGAAGGTGAAGAAGTGCTGCTGGGCACGGGCCGCCACCTTGAACACGTTGTTGTCGGCGTTACGTTCGTCCCACGGACGCAGCATGATGAACGCCATACCCGAACTCTGGCCACGGCCGGCGAAGTTGAAACCGGTCACGGTAAACACCGAGTTCACCGCATCGCCTTCGCCGCCATCCTTGCCCGGGCGCAGCAGGAATTCACGCATTTCATCCACGACCACCTGGGTACGCTGGGCTGTGGAGCCGGCCGGGGTTTGCACCTGGGCGAACAATACACCCTGGTCTTCTTCCGGCAGGAACGCCGTTGGAATGCGGGTGAACAGCCAGATCATGCCCACCACGATCAGCAGGTACGCCAGCAGGTACGGGATCTTGCGCTGCAGGATATTGCCGACACCACGTTCGTAGCCGCGCACGCCGCGGTCGAAATTGCGGTTGAACCAGCCAAAGAAACCGCGCTTGGGTACGCCGTGCTCGCCTTTCGGAATCGGCTTGAGCATGGTGGCGCAAAGCGCCGGGGTGAAGATCAGCGCAACCAGTACCGACAGGGCCATGGCCGAAACGATGGTGATCGAGAACTGCTTGTAGATCACACCGGTGGAACCGCTGAAGAACGCCATTGGCAGCAGAACCGCCGACAGCACCAGGGCGATACCGACCAGTGCGCCCTGGATCTGACCCATGGACTTCTTGGTGGCTTCCTTCGGTGACAGGCCTTCTTCGCTCATCACCCGTTCGACGTTTTCCACCACGACGATGGCGTCGTCCACCAGCAAGCCGATGGCCAGCACCATACCGAACATGGTCAGGGTGTTGATGCTGAAACCGGCGGCCGCGAGGATCCCGAATGTACCGAGCAATACCACCGGCACGGTCATCGTGGTGATCACGGTGGCGCGGAAGTTTTGCAGGAACAGGAACATCACCAGGAACACCAGCGCGATCGCTTCGACCAGGGTGTGAACCACACCTTTGATCGACTCGGTCACCACCGGCGTGGTGTCGTACGGGAACACCACTTCCATCCCTTGCGGGAAGAACGGCTTGAGGCTGTCGATGGTCGTGCGCAGGGCCTTGGCGGTATCGAGCGCGTTGGCACCGGTGGCCAGTTTCACCGCCAGGCCGGAAGCCGGGGCGCCGTTGAACTGGGCGTTGATGCTGTAGTTCTCACCCCCCAGGCCGACTTCGGCAACATCTTTGAGGCGAACCTGGGATCCGTCCTTGTTGACCTTGAGCAGGATCTTGTCGAATTGCTCCGCGGTCTGCAGGCGGGTCTTGCCGATGATCGTCGCGTTCAACTGGGTGCCGGGCAGGGCAGGCAGGCCGCCGAGCTGACCGGACGAGACCTGGACGTTTTGCGCCGCGATGGCGGTCTTGACGTCGATCGGGGTCAGGTTGTAGTTGTTCAACTTAGCCGGGTCGAGCCAGATACGCATGGCGTACTGCGAACCGAACACCTGGAAGTCGCCGACACCGGCGGTCCGCGAGATCGGGTCTTGCATGTTCGACACGATGTAGTTGGACAGGTCGTCCTTGGTCATGCTGCCGTCACGGGACACCACGCCGATCACCAGCAGGAAGTTCTTCACCGCCTTGGTGACGCGGATACCTTGCTGTTGCACTTCCTGCGGCAGCAGCGGGGTGGCCAGGTTCAGCTTGTTCTGCACCTGAACCTGCGCGGTGTCGGAGTTGGTGCCTTGCTCGAAGGTCGCGGTAATGGTCATGGTGCCGTCGGAGTTACTTTCCGACGAGACATAACGCAGGTTGTCGATACCGTTGAGCTGTTGCTCGATCACCTGAACCACGGTGTCCTGTACCGTTTGTGCCGAAGCACCCGGGTAGGTCACGGAAATGGCGATCGCCGGAGGCGCAATGCTCGGGTACTGGTTGATCGGCAACCGCAGGATCGATAGTGCCCCGACCAACATGATCACCAGGGCAATCACCCAGGCGAAAATCGGACGGTCGATAAAAAATCTCGACATGGTTTACTCCCCTTTTCCGCCAGAGGCTTTATCAGCTGTCTGAGCGGGGGCCGGGCTCTTTACGGCTACGTTGGTCGCTTCACTGGCCTTGACTTCGATGCCGGGTTTGACGAATTGCAGACCTTCGGTGATCAGGCGATCGCCGGCCTTCAGGCCGTCTTCGATCAGCCACTGGTTGCCGACGGTGCGGTTGGCCTTGAGTTGACGCAGTTCGACCTTGTTGTCCGGGCCGACAACCAGAGCGGTCGGGGTACCCTTGAGGTCGCGGGTCACGCCTTGCTGCGGGGCCAGGATCGCCGCGCTGTTCACACCGGCCAGCAACTTGGCGTGCACGAACATGCCAGGCAGAAGGGTGTGGTCAGGGTTCGGGAAAATGGCGCGCAGGGTGACGGAACCGGTGGTCTGGTCAACCGAGATTTCGGAGAACTCCAGCTTGCCGTCCAGCTTGTACTCGCTGCCGTCTTCCAGGGTCAGCTTGACCGAGGCCGCGTTGTCGCCGGCCTTTTGCAGGCGACCGCTTTCCAGCTCGCGGCGCAGTTGCAGCAGCTCGACCGAGGATTGCGTCACGTCGACGTAGATCGGGTCGATTTGCTGAATCACTGCCATCGCATCGACCTGGGCATTGCTGACCAGCGCGCCTTCGGTCACCGAGGAGCGGCCGATGCGGCCGGTCAGCGGGGCATAGACCTTGGTGTAGCGCACGTTGATCTGTGCGGTTTGCAGTGCGGCTTCCGATTGCAGGCGGTTGGCCACGGCGGTGTCGTATTCCTGACGGCTTACAGCCTGCTCGTCGACCAGTTGCTTGTAGCGGTCGGAAATCGACTTGGTCGAGCGCAGGTTGGCTTCGGCGCTTTTCAATGTCGCTTCATAGACCGACGGATCGATCTGATAGAGCTGCTGGCCGGCCTTGACGTCGCTGCCTTCCTTGAACAGGCGCTTGAGAATGATGCCGTTGACCTGAGGACGGACTTCGGCAATGCGGAACGCACTGGTACGGCCAGGCAGATCGGAGGTCAGGGTGAATGATTGCGGTTGCAGAGTCACGACGCCGACCTGAGGCGGTGGGGCGGCCGGCGCAGCCTCTTCCTTTTTGCATCCGCTGAGTAGCGATGCCAGGGCGACGGCGGCGACCAGAGCGGTAACAGCTGGCTTGAATTGCATGAAAATCCTCGGGTCAGGCGCGCAACGTGCGCACTAGAAAGGTGGAAGGTTGAAATATGGTTGCCGAGTGGATAAGTAGCTTGCTAAGTAATATACTTACGTACATGGCTGTTTGTAAATACCCAGGCTGCGTATCAACGTCGTTACAAAAGCCGTTACACAAGCCGTTGAAAGGTTGGAATTGTAGGCCGGGGACGAACCCCCAGAACGTTCGCCCCACTTTTATTCAGCTGATGTTCAGACATCGCTGAAGCACCCTGATTGAGGTTGTACTGCCATGGTCCGTCGTACCAAAGAGGAAGCTCAGGAAACCCGCGCGCAAATTCTCGTGGCGGCCGAAAAGGCCTTTTACGAGCGAGGCGTGGCGCGTACGACCCTGGCGGATATCGCCACCCTGGCCGGCGTCACTCGTGGGGCCATTTACTGGCATTTCAGCAACAAGGCGGATCTGGTGCAGGCCATGCTCGACACCTTGCATGAACCGCTGGAAGAAATGGCCAAGGCCAGCGAGAGTGAAGACGAACTCGATCCCCTGGGCTGCATGCGCAAGCTGCTGATTCATTTGTTTCATCAAATTGCGCTGGACCCGAAAACCCGACGCATCAATGAGATTCTTTTTCATAAGTGCGAATTCACCGATGAAATGTGCGATCTGCGCCAACAGCGTGTGTCAGCCAGCCTCGAATGCAACGTGCGAATCGGTCTGGCCCTGAGCAATGCCGTCAATCGAGGGCAGTTGCCGGAAAACCTCGACACCGCTCGCGCCGCGATCAGCTTGCATGCCTATATTGACGGCATCCTGTACCAGTGGTTGCTGGCCCCCGACAGTTTTGAATTGCACACCGAAGCGGAACGATGGGTCGATACCGGGCTGGACATGCTGCGCTTGAGCCCCAGCCTGCGCAAATGAAACAAAATGAAAAACTGGCTCCCGGCAAGTCAACCGTTGAAATCCCCCCGAGGATCATTTTGCCTCATGCGCCTTTTTGTAATGGGGTGCTTTTATATATGGGCTCGTGTCAGGTTGACAGCTATCAAGCTACATAATTTGTAGGGATTTTGTATCGAGCTTGCATGGGGCATGAACTTCGAACGGATACCACCGCTCGTGAAAAAGAACCCCGGCTTTGCGAGTCGGGGTCTGGAATGTGGCGAAAAAAGACATCAGTAAGCTGGTCTGATACATTTTTTCATCGGCGTATTTTTTGTCTGATCGATATTAACCGACTATCAGGTCGACGCTAAAACTGAAGGGCGCCTCTTCATTCTTTTTCGCGATGTTGGCCGTGACTTTATATGGGCTGCTGCTGTTTCCGGATCGCGTTATTGTTTTTGTCCAGATTGGATTCAGGGTTGGATGCAGGAATCCGTAACCCACTGAAACTGTCAGCTGAATAGCTAACGTGCAAATTAATCCATCTTCGGTGATGTAAGAGAACTCTTGCAGGATCGGAGGGAACTTCCTTTTTTTGTAATGAATTCCATTACTGGAGAAGTCCCGAAAGTATGGAAGTTCGAGAGTTTGCTCATCGTTCATTTCGATTTCGAAGTCTGACAGCGACGTTCCGGTCAAATCCCAGCCTGCTTTCAAGAGCCGGATCGGGCCATTTGTGTTGTTGGAGATGTTGATGGTCATTACGGTGTACTTTTTAGGGAATGTGCTGGCTGAGGCAGAAAAGCTGAAATCTCCAGATTCATATTCTGTTTGTGCAATGATTTGGGGCGCATGTATCGGGCCGTTGTTGTCCATGCTGTTAATCCTTTAAAGTTTTTTAGGGGCTTTCCATAGCGCTCGATATGTTGTGACGAGGCGTTGTGAAGTATTAAATTGTTTTTTTGAGTTTGTCTGGGTTTTAGTTGTAAGTTTGTATGCAAGTGGGTGTGGGTGTGGGTGTGATACTGGTTTGAATGGCAGGTAAGTTGTCAGGGGTTTAAGTCTGGCAAGCGGGTTTTAGCTTATTTAAAGCAAAAAAAGCCCGGCGTCCGAAACGCCGGGCTTTTTGAGTTTGCGCAGTCTTACAATGTTGGATAGTCGATGTAACCAACCGGGCCCTTGGCATAGAACAGCTCCGGGCGTGCTTCGTTAAGCGGTGCATCGGCCTTCAAGCGTGCCGGCAGGTCAGGGTTGGCAATGAAGGGTACGCCGAAGGCGACTGCATCGGCCTTGCCGCTGGTGAGCAACGCGTTGGCGCTGTCCTTGGTGAAACGCTCGTTGGCAATGTAGGGGCCGCCGAAGGCTTCCTTGAGTTGTGGGCCGAGGCTGTCGGCACCTTCTTTCTCGCGCGAGCAGATGAAGGCGATGCCACGCTTGCCCAATTCGCTAGCAACGTAGGTGAAGGTTTCGGCCAGGTTGTCGTCGCCCATGTCATGCAGGTCAGCGCGTGGCGACAGGTGCACACCTACACGGCCGGCGCCCCAGACTTCGATGGCGGCGTCAGTCACTTCCAACAGCAGGCGGGCACGGTTTTCCAGGGAGCCGCCATAGTTGTCGGTGCGCTGGTTGGTGCTGCTTTGCAGGAATTGGTCGAGCAGGTATCCGTTGGCGGCGTGGATTTCCACACCGTCGAAGCCGGCGGCCTTGGCGTTCTCGGCACCGACGCGGTAAGCGTCGACGATGTCAGCGATTTCAGCGGTTTCCAGGGCGCGCGGCACCGGGAAGTCGGCCAGCGGACGAACCAGGCTGACGTGGCCCTTGGGCTGGATGGCACTCGGGGCGACCGGGGCTTCATCGTTCAGGTACAAACCGTGGGAAATACGACCCACGTGCCACAACTGCAGGAAGATCTTGCCGCCCGCGCCATGAATGGCCTTGGTCACGTTGGACCAGCCACGTACCTGATCGATGGACCAGATGCCCGGGGTGTCCGGGTAGCCGACGCCCATCGGTGTCACCGAAGTGGCCTCGCTGAGGATCAACCCGGCGGACGCACGCTGCACGTAGTACTCGGCCATCAGCGCATTGGGTACGCGGCCTTCGTCGGCGCGGCAGCGGGTCAGCGGTGCCATGATGATGCGGTTGGCCAGCTCGAGGTCGCCCAGTTTGATTGGATCGAAAATAGTCGTCATGAAGTACAACCCTCGTGAGGTTTCAGGTGATTAGTGGGTAGCAGGAGCCAGATCGGGATTGCCGCTCTGGCGGAAAGTAATCAGGGTCACCAGCAGGGCGAGTACCGCCAGTACGGCTGCCGCGAGCGGCACGCTGGTCAGGCCGAAGCCGTGGGCGATCACACTGCCGCCGACCCAGGCACCCAGGGCGTTGCCGATGTTGAAAGCGCCGATGTTCAGGGTCGACACCAGGTTCGGTGCGGCTTTACCGAACGTCACCACGTTCACTTGCAGCGCCGGTACGGCGGCGAAGCACGCGGTGGCCCAGAGGAACAGGGTGATTTCGGTCGGGATCAGCGCGACGCTGGTCCAGGTCAGCACGGTGGACACCACGGCCATGGTCACGAACACACCGATCAGGGTCGCGGCCATGCCTTTGTCGGCCAGCTTGCCGCCGATGATGTTGCCCACCGTCAGGCCCAGGCCGATGAGCATCAGGGTCCAGGTCACGCCACGGGGCGAGACCCCAGTGACTTCGCCCAGCAGCGGTGCGACGTAGGTGAACAGGGTGAACACCGACGCGGCGAACAGTGCCGTCATGCTCAGGGACAGCCAGATGCCAGCGCCCTTGAGCGCGGCCAGTTCGGCGCGCATGTCGAGTTTTTCTTCATCGCGCTTGGCCGGCAGGAAGCGGATCAGACCGATCAGCGCAATCACACCAATCACGGTCACGGCCCAGAAGGTCGAACGCCAGCCGGCTTCCTGACCGAGGGCGGTGCCTAGCGGTACGCCGAGGACGTTGGCCAGGGTCAGGCCGGTGAACATCAGGGCCACGGCCGAGGCACGTTTGTTCGCAGGCACCAGGCCGGCAGCCACCACCGAACCGATGCCGAAGAAGGCACCGTGGCACAGGGCGGTGACCACACGGGCAAACATCAGCACGTTGTAGTCGCCGGCCACTGCGCAGAGCAGGTTGCCGATAATGAAGATGCCCATCAACGCCACCAGGGCGGCCTTGCGCGGCAGCCTGGCGGTGGCCAGCGCCATGAACGGCGCGCCGATGGCCACGCCCAGGGCGTAACCGGTCACCAGCCAGCCGGCACCGGGAATCGACACACCGAGGTCGGCCGCCACGTTGGGCAGCAGGCCCATGATGACGAACTCGGTGGTGCCGATGGCGAAAGCGCTCAAGGCCAGGATGAGTAGCGAGAGGGGCATTGTTTAATTCCTTTTGGCTGACTGACGTGGGGGGCGTTCTCAATTGGTTTTCCCGGCGTTATGTGAAAATCAATTGAGAACGCCCCCACAGGGTCAGAGCTCTTTACTGAAGGTTTTGAGGAACTCCTGAATGGTTTCCTCATTGCGTTTGAAAAAATGCCACTGGCCGACTTTGCGGCTGCTGATCAGGCCGGCGCGTTGCAGGGTCGCCAGGTGTGCCGACACCGTGGACTGCGACAGGCCGCAACGTTGATCGATCTGCCCGGCGCAAACGCCGTGCTCGTTGCTGTGGGACTGGTCGGGAAATTCGACGGTCGGGTCCTTGAGCCAGTGCAGGATTTCTCGCCGTACTGGGTGTGCCAGGGCTTTTATTATTTCGTCGAGATTGATGGTCATGATGTGGGCTCGTGATGTTTAAAACGCTATATCGCGATGAGGCGAACTTTAAATCGGTATTTCGCGATATACAAATATGATTTGGCTCTGACCCGCTCACATTTCGGTATATCGAGTTATAACGATACGTCGAGTGTAACAAGACAAGGGGGCAGTGCTAAGCTGCGCCCATGAACTATCTCGCACATCTTCACCTCGGTGGCCAGCGTCCCGGCCAATTGCTCGGCAGTCTGTATGGCGATTTCGTCAAGGGGCGGCTGCAAGGGCAGTTCGCTCCGGACATCGAAGGGGCTATCCAGTTGCACCGCAGCATCGACGTGTTCACCGATCGCCATCCGCAGGTGGATGTCGCGTTGTCGCGTTTCTCCCTGACCCGTCGTCGCTATGCGGGGATCGTGCTCGACGTGTTTTTCGATCATTGCCTGGCCCGGGACTGGAGGCTGTATGCCGACCGGCCGCTGGAGCTGTTCACCTCGGACGTGTATCGCGTGCTGTCCAGCGAGCGGCAACTGCCGGAGCGGCTGGCGAAAATTGCGCCGCACATGGTGGCCAATGACTGGTTGGGCTCGTATCAGGAATTTGAAGTGCTGGAGCAGGTGTTGCGCGGGATCTCGCGGCGCCTGACCCGGCCGGAGGAACTGGCGGCGGCGATGCAGGAGTTGCGACGGTTGTATGAACCGTTGAGCGAGGACTTTCGGTTGTTCTATCCGCAGTTGCAGGATTTTGCGCGGAACTATCCAACACCCTAAAACCCCTGTGGGAGCGGCGGTTCGGCGCTCCGACTTGCTCGCGAAGGCGTAGTGTCAGGCGACATTGATATCGGCTGACACTACGCCTTCGCGAGCAAGCCCGCTCCCACATGGGATCTGTGTTTATGCTGCGATAGCAGGGCGCATCGGTGCTCGCTGAGGTTCAACGACAGTCCCAAACAACGCCTTCTGCACCGCCTGCTGCGCCTCGAACGCCAGTGCCGCGCGCTCCCGACCTTCACAGGCGATTGGCTTGAGCAGATGAATCTCCACGCCGCCACGGTCATTGGCGAACAGACGCATCAGGTGCGAGAGCAGATCATCGTCGCCAATGAACGGTGCCAGCGCGCAAGGCTGGCCGTCACGCACATAACGGATCGCCACCGGCTGCAGCGCCACTTCGGAGTCGATGGCGGCGGACAGCAGGCGACCATGGAAGGTGCGCAGCGAACGGCCATCGGTGGTGGTGCCTTCCGGGAACATCAGCAATGGGTAGGCCTGTTCCAGATGGCGGGTCATCTGCTTGCGGATCAACTGGCTGTCACCCGAGCCGCGACGGATGAACAGGCTGCCGGCTTTGGCCGCCAACCAGCCGGCCACCGGCCAGGTGCGCACTTCGGCCTTGGACAGGAACGACAGCGGCGTGAGCATGCCCAGCAGCGGAATGTCGGTCCAGGACACATGGTTGCTGACCCAGAGCATCGGTGTCTTCGGCAGCTCGCCGTGGACGGTCACGTCAAAGGGCAGGGCGTTGCCCAGGCGGGCCATGAAAAAGCGCGACCAGCGCTGACGGCGGGCCATCGAATGGGCCAGGCCCAGGCGTTCGAACACGCCGAACACACTGGCCATGCCCAGGCCCAGCGTCACCACCATCAGCACTCGCGCGATTCGCGCGTACACCCGCAACCGGCTCATTACACAGCCGCCTTGAAGTGTTTGGCGTAGCGCGGGCAAAGTTCATCGCGCTTGAGCAGGATGAATACGTCGGCGACCTGGAAGTCTTCGTCCCAGCAAGGCTCGCCGCAGATCTTCGCGCCCAGGCGCATGTAAGCCTTGAGCAGCGGTGGCATCTCGGCAATCACGTTGGACGGGATGTCCAGGCTTGGCAGCGGGTTTTTCGGCTCGGCGCGCAGGTGTTCGGTGCACAGGTAGCGTTCGCGCAGACGCTGCATGATCGCGTGGGCCTGTACGCCGCCATCCTGCATCGGAATGCTCGCGCAACCCATCAGGTAGCTGTAGCCGCCCTGGTTCAGGACTTCGGCCAGTTCGCCCCAGAGCACGGCGATGGTGCCGCCGTTGCGGTAGGCCGGGTCGACGCAGGTGCGACCGATTTCCAGGATCGGGCCTTGCAGGTGCACCAGACCGTGGAGGCTGAATTCTTCTTCGCTGTAGAATTTGCCCAGGCTGCTGGCAGCCGTGTGGTCGAGCAAACGGGTGGTCGCCACCAGGCGCCCGGTGTTCAGGTCACGCACGCCGATGTGGGCGCAGTGGACGTCGTAGTCATCCATGTCCAGACCCCGTTCAGCACCCTTGAGC
Source organism: Pseudomonas sp. ACN5 (assembly GCF_002303975.1). Classification (NCBI taxonomy): domain Bacteria; kingdom Pseudomonadati; phylum Pseudomonadota; class Gammaproteobacteria; order Pseudomonadales; family Pseudomonadaceae; genus Pseudomonas; species Pseudomonas sp. ACN5. Next base: position 498,324 of record NZ_MRCP01000004.1, read on the forward strand.
TTGGCGTTGAATTCGCCGCTGAACACGTTGAAACGCAAGGCCTGGGCTTCCTGCAGTGCCTCGGCGCCCACCAGGCGTTCGGCTTGCAGGCGGCGTTCGTTGGCGGTGTCGCTGATGCGGGCGATCTGAGTCATGGCGAATCTCCGTGCGGGCTGCTCACCCGGCTTTGGGCTACAGCGAATCGACTTTCTTTGTCTAGCCGTGTTGTGCAAAGTCAGGCTATGTAGCCCCGGTGTCATCGCCATTAAGCTTTGGTGATGCTTATATGACAGCCCTCGAGGAGCCTCTTATGCCCTGGCAAACCCTGTTGAATCGCCGTGATCGCTTGCCCGCCAACCCGGACCTGGCCGAAGGTTTCGCGACTTTGTTGCAGCAGTTGGGCACGGTCACACCGTTTGAATTGGCCGTGCTGGGCGGGCGGCTGATGGCAACGCCGGGGCTGGCGTTTCTGATGGGGTATCAGGCGGCATTGCGCATGCTCTGGCCGAGCGCGCCATTGAGCCTCGGCGCCTTGTGCGCCACGGAACAGCGCAGCCTGCGACCGGCCGACATGCAAACCCGCCTGAGCGGTTTGCGTCTGAGCGGACGCAAGGATTTCGTCACTGCGGGCGATGCCGCCGACTGGTTGCTGGTGGCCGCACGCTGCGAGGAGCCCGGCGCCGACCCGCGCTTGAGCCTGGCGGTGATCTATCGCGATGAACCGGGCGTGCGGGTGGAAAAACTGGCGCCGATCCCGTTGATGCCAGATATCAGCCACGGCCGGTTGTTTCTGGATAATGCCTTGTGCGAATTGCTCGCCGGGGACGGCTGGGATGCATACGTCAAACCGTTTCGCACGCTGGAAGACATCTATGTACTGAGCGCCATGACGGCGTGGCTGTATGGGGTCGGTCAGGAATGCGATTGGCCGCAAGGCTTGCAACTACGTTTGCTGGCGGTGTTGGCCGGATGTGCGGAAACCAGTCGCCAGCCACCGACCCATCCGGCCGGGCATGTGTTGCTTGGCGGATTGTTTGCGCAGTTCGAAGGGCTCAAGGCTGAGGTGAATGAGGCGTTGGCTGAAGGGCCTCAAGAGTGGGCGGCTATGTGGCAGCGGGATCAGGCGGTGATGGAGTTGGCGGGAGGGGCGCGGGGGAAGAGGTTGGCCAAGGCATTGGCGGAATCTTCGTTGAATTGACTGGCCCCTTCGCGAGCAAGCCCGCTCCCACAATGGATCTTTGGTGTGAGTGAGATCCCTGTGGGAGCAAGCTTGCTCGCGATGGCGGCCTGATTGACAACATGAACTTCTGAACTGTCATCAACCTCGACTAGGCTCAGCAGGTTCAATCTCCGAGCCCCCGCCATGTCCAAAGGCTTGTCCCTGATTTTCCTGCTGTTGCTCAGCCTCACGGCCCAGGCTGAAAACTGGCCCGCCGAGCAATGGCCGACCGCCCCGACGCCGACCGGCCCGGCGCTTCAAGCTTTGGAGGCCTACGCCTTTCCGTCCCGCGATGACAGCACTCGCCAGGGCATCCGCACCGATGCCTTGTTGGTGATCCGCGACGGCCAGTTGATCTACGAACGCTACGCCGGCCCGACGACGGCCGAGACTCCGCACCTGACCTGGTCGATCAGCAAGAGCCTGATGGCCGCCGTCCTCGGTGTGGCCTACGGCGAAGGCTTGTTCAAGCTCGACGACCCTGTGGCGAAGTTTTATCCGCCCCTGCAAATATACCCCGACATGACCATGGCCGACCTGCTGCACTGGGCCTCGGGCCTGGACTGGCAGGAAGACTACGAATACGCACCGCTGAAATCTTCGGTGGTGGCCATGCTCTACACCCGCGGGCGCCACGACATGGCCGGGTTCACTGCGGCGCATGCTGCGTACGCCGCGCCGGGTCAGGCCTTTCGTTACTCCAGCGGTGACAGCAACCTGTTGTCCGCCGCGCTGAAAACCATTGTCGGCCCCGACCGCTATCCCGACTATCCATGGACTGCAGTGTTCGAACCGCTGGGCATTCGCCACGCCGTTTGGGAAACCGATGCCACCGGCACGTTTGTCGCGTCGTCCTATGCCTACCTGACGGCACGGGATCTGGCCCGGGTCGGTCTGTTGATGGCCCGCGAGGGGCGCTGGGGAGACAGGCAACTGCTGCCCAAGGACTGGGTGGCATTCAACCGCGAGCCATTCGCTCACTATCACGCCCGGCAAGACGATGTCGTCCCCGGCGGCCAGTGGTGGCTCAATCGAGCGGTTGAGGGCGCGCCACAACCCTGGCCCGATGCCCCCGCCGATACCTTCGCGGCGCTGGGGCATTGGGGACAGGCGATGTATGTGATCCCCAGTGAACAGCTGGTGATCGTCCGCTACGGCGATGACCGCGACGGCAGTTACCGGCATAACGAATTGCTCAGGCTCGCGCTCAAGGCCTTTGCCGGGAAGGTGCAGCCATGACCGGGTTCATCCGTCGTCGACCGGTCAGTTCGCTATTGCTGATTGCACTGATTGCCTTGCTCGGCTGGATCTGGCACGAGCGTGAGGCGCTGTGGGCGTTCCCCGGCATCATCAGCGCCTACACCGCCAAGGAATACTGTTCGTGCCGCTACGTGATGAACAATGACACCGAGTACTGCCACGGTTATGTGAAACAGTGGCTGCCCGCCAGCGGCTTTACCGATGACCCGGCCGGCAAGCGTGTCACGGTCAGCGGCATGGGCCGCAGCAACGGCGCGGTGTGGGTCAGCGAGCGCCAGGGCTGCCGCTTGCAGCCCTGATATCCCTTCAGGTTCCACTCTGTGGAACCACATTCGATTGTCCTGGCGCGCGACTCGCGGTTATCTGGCGGTGAGCGCGACCTGCCTTTGACGTGTCGCGAAATCACTGCGAACAACAAGAACGGGACTACACCCGGCCCGAGGACAATCGTCATGATCCGATATCAGCACATCCTTGCCTGGCTCAACGACGTGGCCAGCGATCTGCACGCCACCCGCCAGGACATTCACGCCCACCCGGAACTCGGCTTCGAGGAAAACCGCACCTCGGCGCTGGTGGCCAAATCCCTGGCGGATTGGGGCTATGAGGTGCACACCGGCATCGGCAAGACCGGTGTAGTCGGCGTGCTGCGTAATGGCAGTAGCCCGCGCAGACTCGGTTTGCGGGCGGACATGGATGCGCTGCCGATCATCGAGAACACCGGCGTAACCTACAGCAGCCAGCATCAGGGTTGCATGCACGCCTGTGGGCATGACGGCCACACCACGATGTTGCTGGGCGCGGCGCGCTACCTGGCGGCGACACGCCAGTTCGACGGCACCCTGACGTTGATTTTCCAGCCTGCCGAAGAGGGCCAGGGCGGTGCCGAAGCGATGCTTGCCGATGGCCTGCTCGAACGTTTCCCCTGCGATGCACTGTTCGGCATGCACAACATGCCGGGGCTACCCGCCGGTCATTTGGGTTTTCGTGAGGGGCCGATGATGGCCTCGCAGGATTTGCTTAACGTGACCATCGAAGGTGTCGGCGGCCACGGTTCGATGCCGCATCTGGCGGTCGATCCGCTGGTGGCGGCGGCCAGCGTGGTCATGGCCCTGCAGACCGTGGTTGCGCGCAACATCGATGCGCAACAGGCGGCGGTGGTCACGGTGGGCGCGTTGCAGGCGGGGGAGGCGGCCAACGTCATTCCACAACAGGCAATCCTGCGCCTGAGCTTGCGGGCACTGAATGCCCAAGTGCGCGAGCAGACCCTCGAACGCGTGCGCGCAATCATCGAAGCCCAGGCCCGGAGTTTCGGTTGCAGTTCGCGCATCGAACATCGTCCGGCCTACCCGGTGCTGGTCAACCATGCAGCCGAAACCGAATTCGCCAGGCAAGTCGGCGTTGATCTGGTCGGTGCCGATGCGGTCGATGGCAATACCCCCAAACTCATGGGCAGCGAAGACTTCGCCTGGATGCTGCAACGTTGCCCCGGCGCCTACCTGTTCATCGGCAATGGCGTGTCGCGGCCGATGGTCCACAACCCCGCGTATGACTTCAACGACGACATCCTGCTGACCGGTGCCGCGTACTGGGGCGCACTGACCGAGAGCTGGCTCAAGCCAGCCTGATTTCCTCACTTTCTACTGCCGCCGGACCGGGTGCGCGCTGCCGTGCCCGCCGTTACCCAACAGGTTTTTGGAGAGTTCCCCCATGCAGACTTCGAGCACCGGCGTTTCGCGCACCCGGCAGGTGGTCGCCGCGGTTATCGGCAACGCGCTGGAATGGTATGACTTCATCGTTTACGGCTTTCTGGCCAGCATCATCGCCCGGCAGTTTTTCCCCTCTGACGACGAATACGCCTCCTTGCTGATGGCTCTGGCGACTTTCGGCGTCGGCTTCTTCATGCGTCCGGTGGGCGGCATCCTGCTGGGGATGTATTCGGACCGCAAAGGGCGCAAGGCGGCGATGCAGATGATCATTCGCCTGATGACTGTCTCCATCGCACTGATTGCGTTTGCACCGAACTACGCCGCTATCGGCATGGGTGCGCCACTGTTGATCGTGGTTGCGCGGATGCTGCAAGGCTTCGCCACGGGCGGCGAATACGCCAGCGCCACGGCGTTCCTGGTGGAAAGCGCACCGGCGCACCGCAAGGGCTTGTACGGCTCGTGGCAATTGGTCGGGCAATGCCTGGCGGTGTTCTCCGGGGCGGCGATGGTCGCATTGTTCACCCACCTGCTGTCCCCTGAGGCACTGGAGAGCTGGGGCTGGCGGATTCCGTTTGTGCTGGGTTTGCTGATCGGCCCGGTCGGGCTGTGGATTCGCAAGCACATGGAGGAACCGGAGGCGTTTCTCGAAGCACGCAAACAGGCCAAAGGCGCGAGCCCAAGCCTGATGCAAGTGCTCCGCGAACACAGGCGCAGCATTCTGGTGTCCATGGGCCTGGCCTGTGGCGCGACCGTGTCGTTCTACGTGGTGCTGGTGAACATGCCAACCTTTGCCCACAAGAATCTCGGCCTGCCGCTGGATCAGGTGTTGCTGGTGCAAATGCTCGCGGTGGCGCTGATGACCGTGATCATTCCGTTGTCTGGCGCACTGTCGGACCGACTCGGCCGGCGCCCGGTGTTGATGGCCTTCACCCTGGCGTTTTTCCTGATGGTTTATCCCTTGTACGTGTGGGTGGCGGCCGCGCCATCGGTGGAGCGTTTGCTGGTGATGCAACTGTTGCTGTGCAGTGCGATCGGCGGTTTCTTCGGCCCGGCTCCGACCGCGCTGGCCGAGCAGTTCCCCATCGAAGTGCGTTCCACCGGTGTGTCGGTGGCTTACAACGTCACGGTCATGGTCTTCGGCGGGTTCGCGCCGCTGATCGTCACTTGGCTGAGCAAGGTCCTGGCGACTCCGGTGGCGCCATCGTTCTACGTGTTGTTCGCCTGCTTGTTGACGTTGCTCGGCACCTACTGCATGCAAGAAACACCACGGGCAAAAAGATCCGTTGAACTCAATCTTGGGGTGAAACCTTGAGCAGCAATCCGATTGTTGAAATGGACGCCGATGCGCTGTCCCAGGCCATTCATGGGCGGCAGGTGTCCTGTCGCGAGGTGATGCAGGCGTATCTGGCGCAGATCGAACGCTTCAATCCACAGGTCAATGCGCTGGTGTCCCTGCGCCCGGCCGAGGCATTGCTGGCAGAGGCCGACGAGTGTGATCGCCAACTCGACCGGGGCCAGTCCCGAGGCTGGATGCACGGCATGCCGCAGGCGGTCAAAGACCTGGCGGCCACTGCCGGTTTGCGCACCACGATGGGCTCACCGCTGTTCGCCGAGCAGGTTCCGCAACACGACGTCACCAGCGTGGCGCGGGTGCGCGACTGCGGGGCGATCATCATCGGCAAGAGCAACGTCCCGGAATTCGGCCTCGGCTCGCAAACCTACAACAGCGTGTTCGGCACCACCACCAACGCCTACGATCCGACCTTGATTGCCGGTGGCAGCAGTGGCGGGGCGGCGGTGGCGCTGGCGTTGCGCATGCTGCCGGTGGCCGACGGCAGCGACATGATGGGGTCGCTGCGCAATCCGGCGGCGTTCAACAACGTCTATGGATTGCGTCCGTCCCAGGGGCGTGTGCCGTTCGGGCCCGGACCTGAGATGTTCGTCCAGCAACTGGCCACCGAAGGACCGATGGGCCGCACGGTCACCGATGTTGCCCGTTTGCTCGGCACCCAGGCCGGGTACGATCCGCGCGTGCCGTTGTCGCTGACTGAAGATCCGGGGATATTTCACCAGTCGTTGCAGCAGGATTTCAGGGATGTGCGGCTCGGCTGGCTGGGGGACTACAACGGCTACCTGCCGATGGAGCCCGGCGTCATGAGCCTGTGTGAATCGGCGTTGCAGGACTTCGCCGCACTGGGTTGCAAGGTCGAGGCCTGCCAGCCGGATTTCTCAATGGAGCGCCTGTGGCAAACCTGGCTGGTGCATCGCCACTGGCTGGTGCAAGGCAGCCTCGGCGGGTTGTATGCCGATGCGCAAAAGCGCGAACACCTCAAACCCGAAGCCCGATGGGAAGTCGAGGGCGGGTTGCGTCTGACGGCGGCGGATGTCTATCAGGCCTCGGTCAGTCGCAGCGAGTGGTATCGAGCGCTGAACGAATTGTTCGATCGTTACGACTTCCTGTTGTTGCCCACCGCCCAAGTGTTTCCTTTTGATGCACAAACCCCTTGGCCGCGCGTTGTTGGCGGGCACGCCATGGACACCTACCACCGCTGGATGGAAGTGGTGATCGGGCCGACCCTGGCCGGGTTGCCGAGCATGAGTGTGCCGGTGGGATTCAACCCCGCCGGACTGCCGATGGGCCTGCAAATCATGGGGCGGGCCCAGGCTGACCTTGCGGTTTTACAACTGGCGTATGCCCATGAGCAGTTGACTCAATGGGTCAAGCGCTGCCCGCCCGGTTGTCTGCAAAATGCATGAGCCCAGCGGACAGGCCCGCATCTTGCTGCGCAAAGTGATCATCCATCTGCGCTTAGGGAGATCGAACCTATGGAGAGCAAGGCAGAAACCGGTAGCGTGCGTTCCGTCGAGCGCGCCCTGGCGATTGTCGAGTTGCTGGGTGAGCATCAGGCTTTGGGGCTGGAGGAGTTGCATTACCTGACGAGCCTGCCCAAGGCCACGGTGTCGCGCATGTTGCTGACCTTGCAGGAGCAGGGCTGGATCTATCGCGGCCTGAGCGACCGGCGTTATCGCTTGTGCGCCAAGCGCCTGTTTGGTGACAGCCAGCAGCGCTTCAAGCGGCGTCTGGTGGAAAACGCCGCGCCGCTGTTGCTGGCGTTGAGTGAGCGCACCGGGTTGGTGGCGGACCTGTCGTGCTTTGACGGCGAGCGGATCGAAGTCATGGAAAGCGCGATCCCCACGGTGCTGCGCAAGCGATACCCGAACAACTGCCAGATCGTCGGCCAGCACGCCAGCCTGTTCCATTCGGCCATGGGGCGGGCCTGCCTTGGCGAGCTGGACAGCCACGAGGTGGAGCGTCTGGCCAGCCGTGAGCGAATGACGGACGAGTCCCTGTTCAGCACCACTGAGCAGGCATTGCATCAAGGCTTCGGCCAGCGCACCGAGGGTTACTGGGAATATCCGGTGCGCCTGCCGTTCCTGATTCGCGCGGTGGCCCTGCCGATCCGCACCGATGGCCGCCTGGTCGGCAGCATGGCGCTGCACTGGCCGATGGATCAGGCGCCGGTGGAGCGAGTACTCAACCTGCACCTCAACAGCCTGGCCACGACCATTGGCGATGTGCAGCAGGCGATGGCCTGATTTGGAACTTGTGGCGGTTTAGAGACTCAAGGCAACACATTTCTTGCAACCTGTGGCAGGCCGGTTAAGGTTCAGCACAGGTTTCTCTGCCTTACGAGTCTCTATGTTCAAGCGCTCCGCCCTCCGATCCCTCGTTTTTCTGCTGCTGACGGGTGCTGCATTGTCGGCCCGCGCCGACTGGTACCTCGATGGCGAGTCTTCACGCCTGTCGTTTGTCAGCACCAAAAACGCCAATGTTTCCGAAGTGCAGCGCTTTCTGGTGCTGCACGGCAAGGTCGATCCCCAGGGGCTGGCGCAGGTGGAAGTCGAACTGGAGTCGATCAACAGCGGCGTCCCGTTGCGCGATGAGCGCATGCGCAAGGAGCTGTTCCAGGTCGAGCGGTTCCCCGATGCCTTGATCACCACGAAAATCGATCTGCGCCCGATCAACGACCTCGCTCCCGGTGCGCAGCTGGAATTGCGCCTGCCGCTGATGGTCGACCTGCACGGCAAACAACACCAATACCAGGCCGAACTGCTGGCCACCCGTCTCGATGACCGGCGCTTCCAGGTGGTGACGCTCGAACCACTGGTGATCAACGCCGAGGATTTCGATCTGGCACCGGGTCTGGAAACGTTGCGCAAAATGGCCGGCCTCTCGGCCATCAGTCTTTCGGTGCCGGTGGGTGCGGTGCTGATTTTCACGGCGCGTTGACATGGCCGGAGCGATTTTTCCCTGGCGCGAAGGCAACCACTTCGAACTGCTGATCGATGGCCCGCAGTTTTTCCCGCGCATGCTGGTGGCGATTGCCCGGGCTGAAGAACAGGTGGAGCTGGAGCTGTATCTGGTGGAGGCGGGTGCCTGTGCCGAAGCCATGGTCCAGGCATTGGTGCAGGCCGCCGAGCGCGGTGTGCGGGTGCGCTGCCTGTTCGATGATTACGGCAGCCTCGCCTTCACCCTGGCCTTGCGCCAGCGGCTGATGGCTGCCGGGGTGGAGCTGCGTTTCTACAATCGTCTGAGCTGGCGGCGCTGGGTCGGCAACTTCTACCGCGACCACCGTAAATTGTTGCTGGTGGACCAGAGTCTGGCCGTGGTCGGCGGCACGGGCGTCACCGATGAGTTCTGGACGCCGGGCGAAGACGTCAGCGAATGGCACGAAGTGATGGTGGAAATCACCGGCCCGCTGGTGCTCGATTGGCAGCTGCTGTTCGACCGCCAGTGGATCGCCAACCGCCATCGTCGCGCCTGGCGACCGGCCTCGCATTTCGGCTTGCCGCGCTTACCCCGTGTACCGGCCAGTGGCGAGGGTATGGGCCGGGTGGCCTATGCCGATGCCCGTCAACACCGGGACATTCTGCAATCGCTGGTGCGCGCCCTGAACAGTGGTCACCGACGGATCTGGCTGGCCACGCCGTACTTTCTGCCGACCTGGAAAGTGCGCCGTTCCCTGCGCCGGGCGGCTGCCCGCGGCGTGGATGTGCGCCTGCTGCTGACCGGCCCGCGTACCGATCACCCCTCCGTGCGCTACGCCGGCCATCGCTACTACCCGCGACTGCTCAAGGCCGGGGTGGAGATCTACGAATACCAGCCGTGTTTCCTGCACCTGAAAATGGTCCTGATCGACGACTGGGTGAGCATCGGTTCGTGCAACTTCGATCACTGGAACCTGCGCTTCAACCTGGAAGCCAACCTGGAAGCACTGGACCCCGGACTGACCCGAGCGGTAGCGGCGAGCTTCGAGCATGACTTCGCCCTGAGCCAGCAAGTCAGCCTGGAAGAATGGAGGCGTCGGCCGCTGTGGCGGCGGGTCAAGCAGCGGGTGTGGGGATGGGTGGATCGGGTGGTGGTGAATCTGCTGGATCGGAGGGGCTGATCTCGGGTTTCTGAACACCACAAACCACTGTGGGAGCGGGCTTGCTCGCGAAGACGGAGTGTCAGTCAACGATGATTTCGACTGACACTCCGTC